>CAZAKZ010000105.1:0-3640 GCA_964485695.1 uncultured Planctomycetota bacterium
AAAAATCAGACGCGTTTCTGTAAGATTTGAGTTCCGCAACAGGAACTATTTAGGAGAGGCGATTGTACTCCAGTTGCGGGCTGGATTTCAAGCGTGTAGGCTGTGAGGCAACCGAGATTACATGCGGTCGATGGGCGTGATTCCCAGCAGCTCGAGCCCGTTGGCCAGCGTCTGACGGCAGGCCACGAACAGCGCGAACCGGTGTTTTTTCACCTCCGGCGGTGCGTCCTTTACCCGCAGCACCTCGTTGGCTCTCGAGAAGGACCGCGCCAGTTCCAGGAGGTAGGTGGCGACTGTGGACGGCTCAAACGCTTCGGCGGCCTTCCGGACCACGTCGCTGAACCGGCCGATCTGGACGGCGAGGTTATACGCCTCTTCTTCCGCCAGTCGGTTGCCGTCAACGGCCTCGGGCAGCTTCGCTCCGGCTCTGACGGCGATGCCGTTGATGCGGGCGTGGGCATACTGGAGATAGGGACCGGTGTCGCCGCGGAACGAGAGGGCCTGGTCCCAGCTGAAGTGAACGTCCTTGATGCGGCCGCGACTGAGGTCGTTGAAGATGATGGCCGACAGGGCGATGCGTTCGGCCACGGCCTCTTCATCCAGGCCTTCAGGCCGCTTGGTGACTTCTTCGCGAAGCGCTTTGAGAGCGCGCTGGTGCCCTTCATCCATGAAGTCCTTCAGGGCCACGGCGCCGCCGGATCGGGTGGACATGCCGTGGACGTGGCCGAAGGGAACGTGGACGATGTCCTTGGCGTAGGGTTTCCCCAGCTTCCCGCACAGCGAGGAGAGTTGTCGGAAGTGAAGCGCCTGGGGTGCGCCCACCACGTAGATTGCCTTCTTGAAGTTGAAGCACTCGTAGCGGTAGTCCACGGCCGTGAGGTCCCGGGTGAGATAGAGGGTGGCGCCGTCGGCTTTCCTCAGGAGGGCGAAGCCGATCTCCTCGCCCAGGTCGACTCCGAACGCCCCCTCGGAGGTGACGCCGATGCCTTTGGCCTCCACCGCCTCGAGGACGGCCTCCATCCTGTCGTTGAAGAAGGCCTCACCGGTGTAGTGGTCGAAGTCCACGCCGAGGCGGTCATAGATTGTCTTGAACTCGTCCAGTGAGACGGTGCGGGCGTATTCCCAGAAAGTCTTTGCCTCCTCGTCTCCCGCCTCCAGGCGCCGGAAGAATTCACGCGCTTCTCTTTCGACCTCGGGATCCTCCTCCTTCAGCGCGGCGGCCCGGACGTATCGATTCACCAGGGTCTGGATGGGATCCGGATCGTCCTCCGCCGGACGACCCCAGCGCCGGCAGCCGGCGTGGACGTAGCCGAACTGGGTGCCCCAGTCGCCGAGGTGATTGATGCCGACGACGGGATGTCCGAGAAACCTGAGGATTCGCACCAGGCTCCAGCCGATGAGGGTGGAACGCAGGTGCCCCACGTGGAAGGGCTTGGCGATGTTGGGCGAGGAGTAGTCGATGACCATGACCTGGTCGTTGGGGGGGGCCGAGCCGTACCGGTCTCCCCGGTCCAGCACCTCGGTGACCACGGCCTGGATGAAAGCGCTCCGATCGAACTTGAAGTTGAGAAAGGGGCCGACGGCTTCAGCGGACCGAATGCCCGTCGGAAGGTCGAGGGTGGCGGCCATCTCCGCCGCCACTTCAGCCGGATTCCGGCCCTTTGCCTTGGCATAGGCAAAACAGGGGAAGGCGAGGTCTCCGTGGGCGGGATTCTTGGGTGGGTTCACCATGCCCTGGACCTGGACTTCCTCGAGACCGGTGGCCTCGATCAACATCTTCACCAGGGCGGCTTCAAGGTCAATCATGGTGTTCGCTCGTCTTGAGTTCAGGGAGAAGGATAGGTGATGAACGTGCAGATGTCGAGGGGATCGGCTTGCTCCGTGGCGACCCTCATCGAACGGGTGCCGCCGTCCAGCCGTCGCGGCGCACGTCTCCGACGCCCACGTGGCCGCGGTCGGGATCCAGGAAGATGGAATGGGCGCTTCCGAGGATCTCCCGGTCGTGGATGGTATACCCCATGTTCTCGAGGGCCGTGGCCGTGGCAGCGGGCCAGGCGTCCACCTCGAGGGAGATCCGGTCCGGGAACCACTGGTGGTGGAGACGGGGGCCCCAGACGCACCTGGCCGGACTCAGTTCCTGGAAGATGCGCCTGTAAAGGACGCAGGCGACCGTATTGATGATGGTGCGGCCGCCCGGGCTGCCGGTGATGACCTCCACCTTATCGTCCCGAACGTAGAGAGTCGGAGACATGGAGCTGAGGGGCCGTTTGCCGCCCATGGGGACGTTCGGCGGGGTTCCGATGTATCCTTCCCGGTCGGTGTGACCGGGCTTGAAGTTGAAGTCGCCCAGCTCGTTGTTGAGGAGGATTCCCGTGCCGGGCACCATCACGCCGCCGCCGAAGGACTGTTCCAGGGTGTAGGTGTTGGACACCGCCATGCCGTCGCGGTCGATGATGGAGAAATGGGTCGTCTCTCCGCCCTCGCTGTCGGCCAGGGGCTCGGACCAGAGTTCTTCACTGGGGGTGGCTCTGCCCGCCTGGATGGATTCACGCAGCCCCTTGATGTGTTCGAGGGAGAGCAGCTTTTCCGTGGGGATCTCGTTGAAATCGGGATCGCCGAGGTGCAGGGCTCGGTCGCGGAAGGCGCGGCGCATGGCCTCAGCCATCGCGTGGGCGAACCATGCGCCGTTGGGGGCGGCGTGGCGCAGGGGAAGATCCTCCATGATGCCCAGGATCTGGGCCACGGCGATACCGCCTGAGCTGGGCGGCGGCATGCCGATAAGGGTGCCCCCCGCCAGGGGAAACATGATGGGTTTCCGGATCTTGGCCTCGTAGGACCTGAGGTCACCCACAGTGAGGAGACCGCCGCCTTTCTGCACGTTCCGGACGATGGTATCGGCGATCCAGCCCCGGTAGAAGACCCTCGGACCGTTGCGGGCGATGGCGCGCAGGATGCCTGCAAGCTCGGGTTGCCTCAGCCAATCTCCCGCCTGGAGGGGGGAGCCGTTTTTCTTGTGGAAGAACATCTTGAGGGTGGTGGGATAGCGGACGAGCTTCTCGGTGTGGCGGCGCAGGTCCCGGGCGAGGAGGGGAGAGACAAGAAAGCCGTCCCGGGCCAGGCGAATGGCGGGCTGTATGAGGAGGTGAAAAGGGCGTCTGCCGTGGCGTTCGTGGGCCAGAGCAAGACCGGCAATGGTGCCGGGAACGCCGACCTGGAAGAAAGGATTCTCCACCTTGGCCCAGTCGATGTCCCCGTCCGGAGTGAGGTAGACCTCGGGGTGGAACGCGAGGGGGGCTGTCTCCCGGTAGTCGATGGCGTCCACCTTGCCGTCCGGTCGGCGGACGATCATGAATCCGCCGCCGGCGATGTTGCCGGCCTGGGGATGGGTGACGGCCAGGGCAAAGGCCGTGGCCACGGCGGCGTCCACGGCGTTCCCGCCTTCCGATAGGACTTGTGCGCCGATGCGGGCCGCGTTTTCCTCCGTGCACACCACCAGGCCGTTCTTCGAGGCGAGGGTTCGGCTGATCCGGACGGTTTTCTCGCTGCCGGCGCCTATCGGAGGCGAGGTCCGGGAAGTGGTGCAGCCCCCTAGCGCGAGGGCGACCAGGCATACTATGATTCCCGCGGTGATTCCCGCGGT
>CAZAKZ010000105.1:3740-20993 GCA_964485695.1 uncultured Planctomycetota bacterium
CCCCTAGCGCGAGGGCGACCAGGCATACTATGATTCCCGCGGTGATTCCCGCGGTGATTCCCGCGGTCCGGAGTCGGGAGGCAGACTGTTTATTGGTTCGTATCCGTTTTGTATGTGAGGGCATCCGGTCATTATAGGGTAAAGCGACCCGATGGAAAGGTTGAATGAAAGCCTTCGAGGCGATACTCTTCCCAAGATCCGGCCGATATCCGGATCGAGGAGTTCCTGCTGCCGCAGGAATTGAACACCGGCTATGGAGAGAGGAAGCCCGTTGGCGATCATCTTGAAATCCAAGAGGGAGATCGAAGCCATTCGGCGCAGCGGCCGCCTGGCCCGGAAGGTCCTGGAGAAGCTGGGGCAGATGATTCGCCCCGGCATTTCCACCCTGAAGCTGGACCAGGAGGCCCACAAGATGATCACCTCCCGGGGTGCATACCCTTCGCCCCTCAATTACCACGGATTTCCCAGGAGCATTTGCACGTCCATCAACCAGGTGGTATGCCATGGCATCCCGGACAAGACAGAGCTCAGGGAAGGCGACATCGTCAACGTGGATATCACCGCCCGGCTCGATGGATACCACGGGGACTGTTCAAAGACATTCATGGTCGGCCAGGTGTCCGAGGAGGCGAGAAAGCTCGTGGACGTGACCGAGGCGTGCCTGAAGCTGGGCATCGAGGCCGTCAGGCCGGGAATGGAAGTGAACGAGATCGGACGCGCCATTCAGAAGCTGGCCGATGAGCACGGCTACGGCGTGGTCAAGGATTTTTGCGGTCACGGCATCGGCCGGAATTTCCACGAGGAGCCGGCCGTTCTGCACTACCAGTCGAAGAGAAAGTCCGACCCGATGCGACCCGGCATGGTGTTCACAATCGAGCCCATGATCAACATCGGCACCTTCGAGATCAAGGTCCTCTCGGACGGTTGGACAGCCGTGACGAGGGATGGAGCTCTCAGCGCCCAGTTCGAGCACACCGTGGCCGTCACAAAGGAGGGGTGTGACGTCCTGACGGCCCTGGACGGGAGATACTGAGACTTCAGGGCGGACTTCAGGACAGTGGAAAAAAATCGGTATCGGTAGGGATTGCGGCGGAGCAAGCGTAGGTTGTGGTACACTTCGAGGGGTCGAGGAATTCGGACGGTTCCAGGAGATCCAAGATGCGTCTGCTGGTTGGCCTGTTGATTCTCATCCCCATGGTAGCTGCAGCCGTGGGGCTGGTGTTCCTCTTTTCCGAGGACCCCTCACCCCCGATCGTTGTGCCCGAGGAAGCCCCCGAGGCAGATCGTCCGGTCGGCAAGGTCCAGGAGGCGGCTCCCGACAGGCCGGAGAATGTCAGGGAGGTCCCCAGGGCTCCGGTTCAGCCGACAGGCCCTGCGGCAGATCCGCTGGCTCCAGCCGTGGTCAGTGCCTTTCGAGATATCCCGATCGAAGGAGCCCGGGTCTTCCTCCAGCTCTCAGGTAACAAAACCCTGCGGCGTAGCACCGACTTCCACGGCCAGTTTCAACTACCTCCGGGGGAGGGAGGCCTGGAGACGATCCGGGTGGAGGCGGATGGATTCCATTCGCTGGAGGAAGATCTCGAGGGCGAGATCGAAGGAAAGACCTTTGCCATGAAGCCCGCCGCGACCCTGCAGGGTCGCGTGACCGACTCCAAGGGAAGTCCGCTGGACTGGGTGAAGATTCAGGTCGGCGTGGTGATCCGTGACGGCACTGGAGCGCTCCTCGGGATTCCCTGGCGAACTCCGAAGCGGGTGGTTACCCAGAGCGGGGGTGGATTCAAGATCGTGGGCCTGGAGCCGCGCGGGAAGTACATCCTGGCTGCATCCCTGTCGCGGATTGGTGTGAACGTGGTAGAGAACCTGAAGCCAGACATCGCCCCGTCCGCTTCCCCCGTCACCATCAAGCTCGGTGGAGAGGCTTCGATCCGGGCTTTGATCGTGAACCCCGAAGGCAAACCGGTGTTTGGGCCTCGGGCTGCGCTCTCTGGCAAACCCGACGGTATTCCCGGCGAGGTGGTGGCGGACGAGAACAGCCGGGCGGTGGCCGACATCATACGATCCTTCGGAGTTCGCTTCTCGCGGACCAGCTTCAGCAGCGAGACCATCTTTACCGGATGGAAGCGGGGAAGTGGATTCGTCTTCGACAAGCTCTGTTCGGGTGACTACGTGCTCCAGGTCCAGGCAAAGGGCTTCAAGACCTACCGAAAGCGGATCCGGGTCGGCCGGCACGACCAAATCGATCATGAGGTGAAGCTGGAGGACGAGGATGTGGCCCTGACCGGCGTCGTGGCCGATTCCGGAGGGCGGCCAATAAGGGGGGCCCAGCTGAACGTTCTCACGGACGGAAAGACTTATGCCGGTTACCGCTCGGCTTCGTCCGGTCCGGACGGATCCTTCAGGATCCGCGGACCCGGAGAGTGGCTCGCGCCTCTCACCCTGACCGTCGCGGCCAGCGGTTATGAAAGTACGACGATCAAGGTGCCCTCCGACCGGAAACGTGTGGAGGTGAAGCTACGCCGGAACAGCACGGTCCGCGGGCAGGTCCGGCTGGAAAACAAGGGGTCCGGTGAGGTGGAATTCAACTTCGTCCGATCCTTTCCCACGTCCCGGCACGAACGGAGGATCTTCCTGATGCGCGATCGCTGGAAGCGGTTCACCTTCACCATTCCTCCGGGTAAATGGACCCTGCGTGTCACCGCGCCCGGCTACAACGATTATTCCGGAGACCTGGAGCTCCTCGAGGGGTGTGAGAAGTCGGGCCTGGACATATTCCTCAGATTGAAGTGAGGGAGACACCTCTTTCCTTCTACCGATCACGGTTGATCATTTGCCCCCCGTCTACGGCCAGGATCTGGCCGGTGATGTAGTCGGTCTCGAGGAAGAAGCGAACCGCAGTCGCGACGTCGGCTCTTTTTCCCAGCCTCTTCAACAGCGTAGAGGCTTTCAACCGGTTGAGCTCCGCCTCGTCTCGATTCTCGGGCGGAAGCACGGGACCCGGTGCAACGGCATTGACTCGGACCTCGGGGGCCAGGGCCTTGGCCAGTGCCAGGGTCAGGGCGGATATGCCGGCCTTGGTCAGGCAGTAAGGCAGGTAGTCGATCCAGGGATTTAAGGCCGAGACGTCGGAGATGAGGACGATACCACCGCGAGCCTCTTTCAGGGCCTCCTTCGCCTCCTGTGCGAGAAAGAAGGGAGCCTTCAGGTTGAGGGCGAAGACTCGGTCCCAGTCGGACCCGGTGACGGTGCCGAAGGGTGTGCGGGGGAATTCGGCGGCGTTCAGCACCAGGCCGTCCAGCCTGCCGCACTTCTCCAGGACTTCTCGGACAAGGCCTACCGCCGCCTCCACGGATCGGAGATCGGCCTCGAAGGCTCCCCCCCTCCCCTCTAGGTCCCGGACCACTTCCTCGGCACCCTGGCTCGATTCGTGGTGGTGCACCGCGACCCAGGCTCCCGCCTGGCCAAGGTCCAGAGTGATGGCGCGCCCAAGACGCCGGCCCCCGCCCGTGACGAGGATGACGCGATCGGTCAGGTCCATGTTTCAGTTCACTCCAGCGTCCAGCCCGCATCCTCGAGCCGGTTCAATGTCCATCCGACCTCGGCCCGGAGACCGGCCGCCAGGTCGCTGCCGGCCTCCTCGCCGAGAGGGGTATGACCGAGAACATGCCAGGTATACGTCTCCACCGCGAATCCCGGGCAATCGGTCAAGTCCAGAAGCGCGTGCAGGAAAGCAACAGTCTCATTGCGAGTGGAGATGAAGTCCTGCCCCCCTCCGCCGAAGAGAGGGATGTGGAAGTGGGTGCGGACCTCGGCGATTTCTTCCAGATCCGCTGCTGCCAGGTTCCGGAATGCGGGAAGATCAGGAAGGCGGTGGCGCACCACGCCCAACGCGTCTTTGCACCAGGTCTGATGCAGAAATCGCGGCTCGTCCAGGGCAAGAAGAAAGCGCCTACCAGCGGCGTTGCGGGCGGGGTCCCGGACCGCGGGGCAGCAGGAAACGTTCGACTTTCCGACACGGATCCCCGCGGAACGGAGCGCCTGAATGATCTCCCGGGGGTCTTCGAAGGCCACACTCATGTGGCAGGCGTCCAGATTCACCGGCAGGTGCTTGCGGATCTTGTCCTCGCCCCCCGGGCCGAGACGCCTGGCCAGGGGGAAGACGTGGTTTCCATAGAAGGAGAGGATGGAGTCGAGGTCCTCCATGGTAGTGTCGGGTTCGGGTTCGGGAGAGAGAGTTACGGTGCGCCCCGTGTTTCGACTGAGTTTGGCGAAGGCCTCGGCGGCCCTGACCATGGTGGACGCCATGCGGCGGTGGTGGTCCGGAGTGTCTCCGTGGCCACGATAGCCGCCGGCTACCGTACTGACGCTGCCTTCGACTCCTTCTGGAAGGAGGCGGGCGAGGATGGAACCCATGGCCAGGGTGTTCTCGAATCGCTCTGATTCCAGCCAGCTCGGCTCGAAGACCGATGTCTTCACGACCGGGGCCTGAAAGTCACCGAGGGGAAAGCCGTTGATGCCGAACACATACAGGCCCCTCTCGTCGAGGCGGCGGCGGAGGCCGTCCAGCGCCGAGGAATCGGCATCCAGCTCGCGTACCAGGGCTGCTCCCAGGCGAAGGTCGATACCCATGGAGCGATCGGGGGGAATGATGCCGTCCTTCACCGGGACGGTGAACCGGTCCAGAAATGCGTGGATCTCCTCCATGGATTCGGAACCGTGGACGTTGGTGCTGTAGCCGACGTGAATGCGCCGGCCCTCTTTTCGGAGGATTGCCATGGCAATTGCCTGTGCCGGTGTCGTCGCGCTACCCCTGAGGGGCCGGGGCCCCTATCGGGGAATGGTGAGGAGGTCCAGGAATTCTGTGTTGTTTTCCGTCTTTGTGATCTTGCTGATCAACGCTTCCATGGCGCCTTCCACCTTCCGGTCGGCCAGGATCCGTCTCAGGAGGTTCACCTGATCCTGAGTATCGGGGGTTCGCAGCTTTTCTTCCTTTCGGGTGCCGGAACGGTGGATGTCGATGGCGGGCCAGACGCGGCGGTCTGCCAGCGGTTGATGGAGTATGACCTCCATGTTGCCGGTGCCCTTGAATTCCTCGAAGATCACCTGGTCCATACGGCTCCCGGTATCGATGAGGGCGGTGGCGATAATGGTCAGGCTGCCCCCCTCTTCAGCGTTTCGAGCGGCTCCGAAGAATTCTCGGGGCTTCTGCATGGTCTTGGCGTCGAGTCCGCCCGAAAGCGTACGGCCGCTTCCCCGATTCTCCACGTTGTAGGCCCTCGCCATGCGCGTCAGGCTGTCGAGGAGGATCACCACATCGGTCTTTCCTTCCACCAGGCGGCGGGCCCGCTCGAGGACGATCTCGGCCACGCGGACGTGCTTCCGGGCCATCTCGTCACTGGAGGAAGCGATGACCTCGGCCTGGGTAGACCTCTTCATCTCCGTGACTTCCTCGGGACGTTCGTCGATGAGGACGATCATGAGGTGCACGTCGGTGTGGCTCTTGGCAATGCTCTGAGCCAGCTTTTGCAGGATCATGGTCTTGCCCGTCCGAGGCGCTGCCACGATGAGGCCGCGCTGCCCCTTTCCCACGGGGGCCACAAGGTCCAGGATGCGCATGCTGGTGTCGCCGGATTCATCGATCCTGAGCCGGTCGAGAGGATCGATGGAGGTGAGGCGGTTGAAAGGAACGCGTTCCCGGTATTCGTCCAGCGCCACACCATCGGCCAGTTCGGCCTCGGCCAGCTGGCGTCCCTTGGACTTTCCGCGTCCGACGCCGGCCTGGCCCTTGATCATGGAACCCTCCTTGAGGAGCTGGTCCCGGATCATGGCCGCGGGGACAAAGACGTCGTCCTCTTCGGGCTGGTAAGCGAATTCCAGCCGCCGGAGAAAACCGTACCCGTCGGGCAGGATCTCGAGAACACCTTCTACAGTCTCGAGGGGAATATCCGGGTCGATCTTCTCGTGGGGCTTACCGGGAGAATGTCCGTTTCTGGAGAAGCCCCCCTTCTTTTTCTTCCGGGACTTCCTTCGGTTCCTGGAAACATTGCCTCCGGGAAGACCGCCTGCGCCCCTGGAAGAAGATCCAGATGCTCTCGATTTGGGTGCCTGGCCCCGAGAGTGCAGGCCTTTCTTCTTTTTCCCCTGGCGCTTTCTCCCCTGGTGTTTGGGCCCCTGAGGATCTCTATCCTGGTCCGTTTTCCTCGGCTTCCCCTGTTTCACCTGCTGCCCTTGGGGCCCTTGGGATCCTTGTTGCCCCTGGGCCCCCTGGGGATTGCTCCCCTGGGGCTTGTTCCGGGGTTTGCCTCTTCTCCCTTTTTTCCTGGGCTTATTGACGCCTGATTGTGAGCGTATTCTTGCCACGGAATTTCCGTTTCTTCAAACGATGGTTAACAGGTAAGTTCCCAGAATGGAACCGACCGCGAGGAATCTGAATCGTCTCGTGATTCGGTATATCCTGCCGGTCTATGGATCATCTGTTCCGGCTCAATGAAATTGGTCTATGAAACCGGCCGCGAAACCGGCCGCGTATCCCCCATCAAAGTCGAGCCGCAAGCTTCCGAGGTGCTGCACGGGTACGAAGCGGCTTCAATCAAAACCTCGTTCCATACCACCGTGCCCTGTCTCGTCCGAATACCTCTCCGGGGTTCTCCCCGGGACCATGGGCACGGCCGGGTCATGAACACAGACCTCTCGGGGGGTGCGATTCGCACTCCCCTGATGATTGACGCCCTTTCTCGAGAAGGGCGTGGCGGCAGGGGGAGAGAGTAATAGTGGTCCGTGTTAGCCCCTCTGGCGCACAAACATGAAGGTGCACTGCCAGTGAGACCTACTGTCAAGGAGAGGGAATATTGTAGACGAGTATACCTCTCCTCGTTTGCCCCTTAAAAGGTCAAACCCTGATAAAGGATCACAGCTGAAAATACAGCTCAACGAACGTACTGCAAGGATTTTTTATGAAAGACCTGCAGAGTTTCCGGTTTTGAATCCGGAATCCGTCCCGCCTACATTTCCGCTATATCAGGGGTATCCGCAATCAGCTCGCTAGAATCCGCTAGCCAGGATTATATCGGGATTGTTTTCCTTCCATTCAGGATTCTATCACATTCCATCGGTCGGGGAAACCTATTTTCTTGCGGGGTATTGCGGAATATTCTTGGCATATCAGGAGACTTCTCACCGCCGCCGCACGCCGAAGATGATCTGCTTCGAGTGGGCCCCTCCCTGTCCCTGGGTGCGCAGGTCAAACCGGAGGATTTTCCGCTTCTTCACGAAGGATCCGAGCAGGTATTCCCCAGCTTCCAGCACCTCGTGTCGGCCTTCCCAGAAGACGAGGCTCGAGCCGTCGCTGAAATAAATCCTCAGGTCTCCGATCCGGGCGGGCTTGTCCAGAATACGGATGTGCAGGGCATCGTATGCCTCATCGGGCACTCTACAGGCAATGGATTTCACCAGGGCGAAATTCTGCTTGTGCCCGATAAAAATACCGGTGAGGTCCCGCTTGTGGACCGTCTTCTTTCCACGGATTACCCGGATGACCGCAGAGTGGCTGGTGAGTTCGTTGTAGACGGCGGTTACCTGGTACACACCGGGTTTGTGTGCCAGAAACTGCCCGGCCGAGTTGATGGTGACCCCGCGATCGGGCCTGAGCAGCCAGGATACATCCGAAGCCTTCGCCTCTTTCCGCTTGCCGTCGGCGTACCGGATCAACACCGTGAGTTGAACCGGATTTCCTATGCGCGTGCCGGTGGACGCGCATTTGAGCTCGATTGCCTGGACCAGATGCAAGTCACGATTTTTCTCGCTCCAGAAATGCGCAATAGCCGTGTAACTGCCCTTGAACCGATCCCATGGGGCGGAGAGACGACTCCAGGTGGTCGAGGGGACCTTTTTGCCGAGATCCTCCACGGCGGAGGCGGCGGCTTCCAAACGTGCGAATGCCGCATCGATGCGTGCCTTGAAGCGGCTGTTGTTCAGGTAGAGGTCCTGATCGATGGTCACGATGCTGAAGAGGAACGTGGCACCGGCCAGCTTCCCGATTTCTTCCACGAGGGCACTTTCAGACCGCGAGGCACCGCAGTGCTTGATCGACAGACCGTAGAGGCGGCTTACCGAAGACAGGGGCCGTGTCCTCAGGAGGTTCACCTGAGAGATCTGGTTCTGATTCTTCGGACCTTGTGCCTGGGCCGGAGAGGCCGATAGCAGGATCAGAAGGCAAAACACGGGAGCCAGAATGGGGATCTTGTGATAGGGAGTCATGTAGTGTTCCAGTGGGTTCCGGACATCGTTAACGAATGCCGGACCCGATTCCAGGAGCCTCCGGGAAATCAGGATTACAAATTATGATATTATGAAATCCGTGGTCCAATAAACCAGGCCTGACGAAACGGGTCAACCCGAAGGAGGATCCCGAGGGCCTCCGCTGGCAGCCCAGGAGGCCCGCAAACCTTCGGCTTTGCGGGTTTCATGCCGGGGAGACCCTGTAAAGATCTGGAAATTAATATGTTAAGGCTCTTCCCGGAGCTTCCGGGGAGGACCTGAAATGTTCCGGAACCTGCCAGATCCAGGTGGAATCGAGAGGGGATTGTCGATACCTTTCATCGGGTGAAACCGGTGAATCCGGTGAGCCGTGACGAGGAGACCTTGAGAAGTTCCTGTTGCAACAAGTGGCTCGGGCCCAGGACGCCGTCTTTCCGACCCGGTCCGCACATCTTAAACGCACTGGAATCGCTGATTCGAAGCTCGTTCTGGGAGCACGAACCTGGACGAAAACTCGGCATCCTGGACCCAAGCCACTTGCTGCAACAGGAACCAAGAAAACAGGACAGGAAATCCACCTGCCATGGAAGATCTGACGAAAGGCCGCGCCATCGCCATGGTGGCCATGGGCGGTCATGCCTTCATCAAGCCCGGTGAAAAGGGAAATATCCAGGAACACACCCAGAACGCCGCAGAGATTTGCGATCGGCTGATGGTGCTGGTGGAGCGCGGGTACAACTTGGTCATCACCCATGGAAACGGCCCCCAGGTCGGCCACCAGCTCATCAAGAACGAACTCACCCACGACGAGGTCCCCTCCTGGCCCATGGATGTCCTGGTGGCGGAGACAGAGGGCAGTCTTGGCTACATCCTCCAGCAGTCGCTCCTGAACCAGCTCAGATCCAAGAGGATCGACCGCTACGTGGTGGCCGTGATCTGCCAGGTTCTGGTGAATCAGAGCGATCCGGCTTTCAAGAAGCCGAACAAGCCTATCGGTCCCTTCATGAGCCGGGAGGAAGCCGATAACCGGCGTACGAACCTCGGCTGGGAAATCCAGGAGGACAAAGCGCGTGGCTGGCGGCGAGTGGTCCCGTCCCCGGCACCACAGAAGGTGGTGCAATGGCGCATGATCCGGGACGCAGTGCAGGCAGGACACATTGTCATCGCTTGCGGAGGCGGAGGCATTCCCATCGTCATGAATGCCTCCAGTGACTACGAGGGCGTGGAAGCCGTGGTGGACAAGGATTTCACCACTGGAATTCTCGGGACCGAGATCGGAGCGGAATTCCTGATCATCCTGACCGACGTGCCCAATGTCTACCTGCACTACAACACACCGCAGCAGCAGTCTCTGAATGCCGTGACCCTCGAGGAGGTGGAGCGCCACATCGATGAGGGGCATTTCCCGGAGGGAAGCATGGGGCCCAAGGTGGAAGCCATCCGCACGTTCCTGAAGGCCGGGGGAAAGCGTGCCCTCATCACGAGTCCGGACTGCCTTCCTGATGCCATGGAAGGCCGGGCAGGGACGCATTTCATCGGTAAACTTTGACTCCCCGGGCTGATATCCTCCGGTCTCTGCCTTGAAATCATGTTGTTTGGGCGTCAGTTATTTGCTGTCGTTCCTGCATGGAATATCCAACCTTTGATTTTTTCCGGGCAACCACCATGAAGCAGAAGCATTTGATTTCCATTCACGATCTTTCTCTGGAGGAGGTGCTGGAGATCTTCGATCTGGCGCGGGAGCTCAAGGAGAAGCAGCGCTGCCGGGAGCCGCACCGACTCCTGGAGGGAAAGACCCTGGCCATGATCTTCGAGAAGCCCTCCACCCGCACCCGGGTTTCCTTCGAGGTCGGCATGGCCCAGCTGGGAGGCTACCCGGTGGTGTTGAGCGCATCGGAGACCCAGCTCGGCCGAGGAGAGACAATCTCCGATACGGCCAAGGTCCTGTCGAGGTACGTGGACGGCATCATGGCGCGTACCTTTGCCCATGACACCATCCTGGGACTCGCCGAGCACGGCACCGTGCCGGTGATCAACGGTCTCACGGACCTTTTGCATCCCTGTCAGGTTCTCGCCGATCTCTTCACCCTCTCGGAGCGGTTCCCCCGCCTGGACGGCCTGGTCATGGCCTACGTGGGGGACGGCAACAACATGGCTCACTCCTACATGTACGGCGCAGCCAAGGTGGGAGCTGAGATCCGGATCTCCACCCCCGATGCATACGCCCCCGATGCCGGTGTGGTGAAGACGGCCCGGGAGGACGCTGAGGCGAGCGGAGGCAAGATCCTCCTCGTCTCTGATCCGGCCGCAGCCGTCGAGGGAGTCCACGTGGTGTTCACCGACACCTGGGCGAGCATGGGGCAGGAGGAGGAGCACGCGGAGCGAAAGAAGATTTTTGCCCCGTTCCAGGTCAACGCCACACTCCTGCAGAAGGCGCGGCCAGAAGCCGTCGTCATGCATTGCCTGCCGGCCCATCGCGGGGAGGAGATCACCGATGAAGTGATGGACGGGCCCCGGTCCATTGTGTTCGACGAGGCGGAAAACCGCCTTCACGTTCAGAAATCCATCCTGACGCTTCTCATGAAGGAGTAGAGGTCGCCATGGAAGCCAATACCGATACCAAGAGCCGGAAAGTCATCGAAAATACCGAGAAGTTTGGCGCTGCCAACTACAAGCCTCTCCCCGTGGTGGTGGCCAGGGCTGAGGGCGTCTGGGTGGAGGACGTGGACGGAAAGCGATTCATGGACATGCTTTCCGCGTATTCAGCGGTGAGCCAGGGCCATCGCCACCCGGCCCTCATGAAGGCCATGCAGGATCAGCTCGAGCTCTGCACCCTCACCTCGCGCGCCTTCCACAACGACCAGCTCGGTCCGTTCCAGGAACAGGTGGCCAAGCTTTGCGGCATGGATAAGGTGCTCCCCATGAACTCAGGCGCCGAGGCGGTGGAGACGGCCGTCAAGGCGGCGCGGAAGTGGGGCTATACCGTGAAGGGCATTCCGGACGGTAAGGCCGAGATCATATGCTGCGCGGGCAACTTCCACGGCCGTACCGTCACCGTGGTCAGCTTCTCCACCGACGAACAATACCGCAGTGGATTCGGCCCGTTCACGCCGGGATTCAAGGTGATTCCTTACGGCGACGTCGAGGCCCTGAAAGCGGCCATCACGCCCAACACCGTTGCGTTCCTGGTCGAGCCCATTCAGGCCGAGGGGGGGGTGCTGATACCTCCGGATGGATATCTTACCGAGGTCGGGAAAGTCCTGAAGGAGAACAAGGTCCTGCTCATGCTGGACGAGATCCAGACGGGCCTCGGTCGCTGCGGCAAGATGTTCGCCTACCAGTACGAGGCGGTGAAACCGGACGTCCTCATTCTCGGCAAGGCTCTCTCCGGCGGCTTCTACCCGGTGTCGGCCATGGTCAGTTCAGCCGAGGTCATGGGCGTGTTCAAGCCGGGCGACCACGGCAGCACCTTCGGTGGTAACCCCCTGGGTGCAGCCGTGGCCCGGGCGGCCCTGAAGGTCATCGTGGAGGAGGATCTGGCCGGACGCGCCTTCGAGCTGGGGCAATACTTCCGGGACGGCCTCGAGGCCATGAACTCGAAGTACATCAAGGAAGTCCGTGGTCGCGGTCTCCTCATCGGTGCGGAAGTGACCGAGGATATCGGCACCGCGTACCCCTTCTGCCAGAAGCTGATGGAAAAGGGAGTCCTGTGCAAGGACACCCACGAGACGGCCATCCGATTCGCACCGCCTCTGATCATCACCCGGGAGGAAATCGACTGGGCGCTGGAGCGGGTGCGGGAGGTGCTGGGGTAGACAGAGCCCTCACTGGGCCCTCACCGGCGTGTGACTCCGTATTTCCAGAAGTGATCCGTGGGTCCGGGCCCCTTTCCTAGGTCCGGTGCGTTCCGGATCGCCCCGGACGTGTAGTCCTTCGCGGCCCGGACCGCCTCGGGCAGGTCGCTGCCCAGGGCCAGCTGGGTTGCCAGGGCCGAGGCGAAGGTGCAGCCCACGCCGTGGGTGGCGGCGGACTCGATGCGGTCACCCGGATACTCGTGAGCCCCGTCCGGCGTCACGAGGACATCCGTGACCCCGGCCCCCGACAGATGGCCGCCCTTGACCACCACGGCTCCGCACCCGAGGTCGAGGATGCGGCGCCCTGCGACTTTCATATCCTCCTCGCTCAGGATCTCCATGTTCGCCAGCACCTCGGCCTCGTAGAGGTTCGGAGTGATCACCGTGGCTGCAGGGATCAGCTCGATCTTCAGGGCCTCGATAGCAGGTTCGTTCAGGAGGGGAAATCCGCTCTTGGACACCATGGCGGGGTCCACCACCAGGTTCGGGACGAGCCTGTCGATCAAAGCCGTCGCCACCGATTCCACGATGGCGGCCGTGGCCAGCATGCCCGTCTTCACCGCGGCGATATCGAAGTCCTCGAACGCGGCGTCGATCTGGGCCTTGACGATGTCTGCCGGCAGAGTATGGGACCGGGTGATGGTGAGGGTGTTCTGTGCTGTCACGGCCGTGACCGCGGTCAGGGCGTAGCATCCGTGGGCGTGGATCGTTTTCAGGTCGGCCTGGAGGCCTGCGCCGGCTCCGGAGTCGGAACCGGCGATGCTGAGAACCTGTCGAGGGGCCATGACATTACTCTTCCGCAAGACTCCGGACGATGAGTCCAGATCTGAGCTTCGGTTCGAACCAGGTGGACTTGGGCGGCATGACCGTCCCCGCGTCGGCCACGCTCAGGAGCTGTTCGATGTTGGTGGGGACCATGGCGAAAGCCACGGCCCATCCCTCATTCACCCGGCGCTCCAGCTCCTCGGTGCCGCGGATGCCGCCGACAAAGTCGATGCGCTTGTCCCGGCGCGGATCCTCGATGTCGAGGATCGGAGCAATGAGGTTTTCCTGGAGAATGCTGACGTCCAGGCTCTTTACCGGGTCGTCCACCGGGTAGGTGCCGGACTTCGCCGACAGCCGGTACCATTTTCCACCCAGATACATGCCGAAGGTGGTGGGGCGGTCGGGCTTCGGGGCGGGGGCCTCGGCCACGTCGAAGGACTTTTTAACGGCGGCCAGGAACGCGTCCGGCTCCAGTCCGTTCAGGTCCTTGACC
The DNA here is from genome assembly GCA_964485695.1 of uncultured Planctomycetota bacterium. Lineage (GTDB taxonomy): Bacteria > Planctomycetota > JAFGQW01 > JAFGQW01 > JAFGQW01 > CAZAKZ01. The sequence goes on from CAZAKZ010000105.1 coordinate 17,106, forward strand.
ACCCGGTTGTAGTCCAGGATCTTGAGCTGATCGTGGGGGAAGAACACGGCGAGGAAGTGGTTGTAGACCTCGTCTCCGGTGTGGTCAGGATTCTTGGTCCTGCGCTCCTTGCCGACGCGTGCCGCCGAGGCGCTCCGGTGGTGTCCGTCCGCCACGTACGAGGCGGGCACCGCAGCGAAGGCGTTCTTGAAGTTCCCGATCATCGCCTCGTCCGTCACGGACCATACAGTATGGCGAATGCCGTCGGCCGCTTCGAAGTCGTAGAGCGCTTCACCCTTCCTCACCTCCTCCACGAGGGCGTCGATTTCGGGCCGGGCATGATACGTGAGGAACACCGGTCCGGTGTTTGCGTTCAGGGTGTCGACGTGGCGGGTGCGGTCGTCTTCCTTGTCGGGCCGGGTGTACTCGTGCTTCTTGATCAGATCGTTCTCGTATTCCTGGACGCTGGCCCCGGCCACGACGCCGGTCTGGGTGTGGCCGCCCATGATCTGCTGATACACGTAGAGTGCCGGCGCGTCCTCCTGGATCAGGACGCCCTCGGCCATCATCCGCTTCAGGTTCTCGGCGCCCCTGGCATAGACGCGGTCGTCGTAGAGGTCGATACCCGGCTCCAGGTCGATTTCGGGTTTCACCACGTGGAGAAAGGTGTGGGGGTTGTCCCCGGTCATCTTTCGAGCTTCTTCGCTGTTGAGGACGTCGTAGGGGGGGCTGGCCACGTCGGTGACCAGGTCTTTTCTGGGCCTGAACGCCCGGAATGGTTTGATCTCGCTCATGGGTTCCTCTTGAATATGCCTGTCAGATTCAGTATCAGCTGAGTGTCTGAATATTTAAAGGAACGAGGTGTAGATGGCCCGAAAAATCCGGTCTTTTCATTTCGACGGGGAGGCACACCACCTCCAGGAAGAAGAGGCCGTACGCGTCCGGGACCTCCAAACCGGGACCGTGACCCTGGTCCGGGAGGCGGACGGGGCACCGCGGGTCATCCGGGCCGCCGATCTGAATGTGGCCGTGCCGGGGAGGCCGGGGCCCGTGACGGAGGACCGTCTCTACGATCTCCGCGCCATGCTGGAGGAGACCCTCGCCCTCGGATTCACAGACGAGGAGATCATCGAGTTGCTGGAGATCGCCCGGCGCCACCAGCTCCTCAGGATTCCCTGTGAGGCCGGAGGGGAGGCATGAAACCGTTGACCCGACGCGAGGACCTCCTCCGGCACATCCGGGGCAGCGGCATCGAAATCGGCGCCCTCGATTCACCGGTGCCGCTTCCGTCCGGGGTCGAGGTCAAGTACGTGGACGTCCTCACGCGGGAGGAGTGCCTGCGCCACTACCCGGAGCTGCCGGACCACGACGCCGTCATCGAGCCGGACATCCTCGCACCGGCCGACGACCTGTCGGTCCTTCCGGAAGGCTCCCAGGATTTTCTCATCGCCTGCCACCTCCTGGAACACATGGCGGATCCCATCGGCACCCTGAAGGGCTGGCACCGGGTGTTGAAGCCGGGCGGACTTCTCTTCCTGGTCCTCCCGGACAAGCGCCACACCTTTGACAGCCCCAGGCAGCGCACACCCCTGAAGCACCTCATCGACGATCACCATCAGCCCATGGGCACGGCCGAGCGCGATCGACGGGATTTCCTCGCCTATCGGGAATGGGTCCGGATCTCCAAAGAGCTGAGGACCGAGGCCCAGACCGACTACTGGGCCGAGCTCCTCCGGCGGGCGCGATACAACATCCATTTCCACTGCTGGATTCCCGAGGACGTCCGGGACCTCTTCCAACACCTCGGCACCGAAGAAGCCACGCCCTTCGAGATCCTGATGGAGGCCAGTCTGAAGGAGGGCTGGGAGTTCGCCTTTCTGCTGAAGGCACAGGAAGGTGGGAAATGACCGGGCTCACTTGCCAGGCTCGGGACGAGGCAGTAGACTCGTGCCCGAACCCTTCTGGATGAAAAGCGATGCGCACATACCTTGATCTGCTGCAGAAGATCCTCGACCACGGCGTCGTCAAGAGCGACCGCACGGGCACGGGCACCCGGAGCCTCTTCGGTCACCAGATGCGATTCGACCTGAGCGAGGGCTTCCCCCTGCTCACCACAAAGAAGGTGCACCTGAAAGCCATCATCCACGAGCTACTCTGGTTTCTCCGCGGCGACTCCAACATCAGGTACTTGAACGAGAACGGCGTCACCATCTGGGATGAATGGGCCGACTTGAGCGGAGACCTGGGGCCGGTCTACGGACACCAGTGGCGTTCCTGGACCGCGGCTGGAGGCAAGACCATCGACCAGATCAGCAACGTCCTCGAGGCCCTGCGCGCCGATCCCGATTCGAGGCGGATCCTGGTGTGCGCCTGGAACGTCGGGGATCTGCCAGAGATGGCGTTGCCGCCCTGCCACTGCCTCTTCCAGTTCTACGTGGCCGGCGGAAAGCTGTCCTGCCAGCTCTACCAGCGCAGCGCCGACGTCTTCCTCGGCGTGCCCTTCAACATCGCCTCCTACTCCCTGCTCACCCTCATGATCGCCCGGGTGACCGGTCTCCAGGCCGGCGACTTCGTCCACACCTTCGGGGACGTCCACCTCTACCTCAACCACATGGCCCAGGCCCGGACCCAGCTCGAGCGGGAACCTCGACCTCTGCCCCGCATGAATCTCAATCCCGAGGTGAAGGATCTCTTCGACTTCCGCTACGAGGATTTCACCCTCGAGAACTACGACCCCCATCCCCCCATCAAGGCGCCGATTTCCGTATGAACGTCACCTGCGTCGTGGCCATGTCCGAGAATCACGTCATCGGCCGGGACGGTGGCCTGCCCTGGCGCCTGCCCGACGACCTGAAGCGGTTCAAGGCCCTCACCACGGGCCACACAGTCATCATGGGCCGAAAGACCTTCGAGTCCATCGGCCGCCCACTGCCCGACCGCACCAACGTGGTGCTGACCCGGAATCCCGACTTCGAGGCCGAGGGGGTGGAGGTCGCCCATTCCCTGGAAGCCGCCCTGGAGAAGGCGGCCGGGCAATCGGAGGTGTTCATCATCGGCGGTGAGGCCGTGTTCCGCCGCGGCATGGACCTGGCCCAGCGGATCCACCTCACCCTCGTCCACGCCCACGTCCAGGGCGACGCCCGATTTCCCGGTGAGGCCCTGGAGGGCTGGAACCTGGTTCACGACGAACGCCACGAGGCCGACGAGCGCCACGCCCACGCCTTCAGCTTCCGGATCTACGAGCGGGGGTGAGGGGGGATCTCAAACTTTACCCCAGTCGTCCAGGATGTCCGTGAGCCTCTCGTCGGATTCGATCTCTCCCTCTGAAATGGGCTGACAGAAGCAAGAGTACCCGTACCCCATCTCCACAAGCTGAGGGCTTTTATCTTCGAGGATGGACTCGTCCGACACCAGAAGCATTCCGTTGACTGCTCCGTACCCTCTGAGGCGAACCTCGGCCCTGAACCTGCTCCTGTCCGGGAAATGGAGAGTGAATGGCACATCCATTGTCAGACCGTGTTTCCTGGCCATGCTCAACCAGTGCCTCTGGAGCGGTGTCAGCTTCATTTCTCTGGATTTCCAGGCAGGCTTTCGCAGAGTCCAGACAGCAGGTCTTGGCTGCAACTCTGACTATTATTAAAGTAACGGGCTCTTCTCGGCACCTTACATACCGCTGATTTCCCTTGAGAAAATCTATCAAAGCAAACGCACAGAAATGCGACAAGCGCGCAGCACAAAAAGACTTATTGCCTGAATAATATCACGTCCTCCGGGCGTGGACCCAAAGAGGTTCTGCCGATCCGGCGTTGATCTCCTGCCCGATTTCATAAGGGGTGAATGAGCCAATACCACTCGCCAGTGGTGTCCGGGGTTTTTGACATCATTGTTTTAGCGTCCCGGCAGCGATTT
>CAZAKZ010000106.1:0-20947 GCA_964485695.1 uncultured Planctomycetota bacterium
CAGCCGCCTCGTGCGGACTCAAAAAACGGCTTTGTTGCAACAGGAACTACTTAGCCTCTTTCTTCCGATCCCGCCCGGCCTCGTGGCTGGTGACGGCATGGATCCGGGACACGCCTGGCGTCCCTTCCACCCTCGCAGCCAGCCGCCTGCACGCCTCTCCGCCTCCAGGGCACGCGGCAAAGAGGCCCGATCCGCTTCCGGTCACGAGGAAGCGCAGGCCGGTACGGCTCTCGAGCGACCGCGCCATGCCCTCGAGTTCCGGATGCAACCGCATGGCGGTCTCGGTAAGGCGATTGAACGGTCCCTCTGGGGATCCCACGCGTGAAAACACGCCCCACCCTCCCTCGGTCAGACTCCGGGCGAATACCCTAACGGAGCGCCCCGGCAGTGTCAAGTCGAGGCGGAGGTTCCTGAACACCCGGGCCGTGGATGCCTTCACCTCTGGAATCACCAGCACGAAATCCATGGGCGCCACCCCCCTCAGCGGCGTCACCTTCTCGCCCACGCCCTCGCACACGGCCGTCCCCCCGGTGAGGAAGAAGGGCACGTCCGCGCCCAGGTCCACGGCCGCGGCTTGCAGGGCCGCTTCGGTTCTGGCTCCGCCCGTGAGGCGGTTCACGGCCCGGAGCACTGCAGCCGCATCGCTACTGCCGCCGCCCAGACCGGCCCCCGCAGGGATCCGCTTCTCGAGGTCCACGTGCACGGTGCACCCCGGATCCTCGTCCAGCAGCACCCGGGCCGCTCTGTAGGCCAGGTTGTCCTCGGGCCGGGCCGTCACCGGAGGCGTGCATTGGAGCACCACCGCCGGCGCCCCGGGGGCCCGGCCGGTCTCGAGGCGCACGGTCACCGTGTCCGTGAGGTCCACGGCGTGCATCACCGTGGCCAGTTCGTGGTAACCGTCGGACCGTTTGCCCAGCACCTCCAGAAAGAGGTTCAGCTTGGCAGGCGCCTCGAGCCGGATCCGATGCATGGGGTCCTCCGGGATACGGAAGTCTGAAGGGCGTTCACGCCCCCAGAACCACGTTGTCGATGAGGCGAATACCCTCCACGTAGGCGGCCACGGCCAGGACCGCGGTCTCCCCCACCCGGACCACGGGCTTCAGGGTGTCGGCGGCCACCAGCTCCACGTACTGGATCTCCACCCCCGACCCGGTGTCCAGGACCTGCCGGGCCGTGTCCAGGAGCCGGGCCGCGTCCCGCTCCCCGGCCTCGAAGGCCTCTCGGGCAGCGGTCAAGCTCCGGCTCAGGGCCAGGGCCCGCCCCCGGCCCTCGGGGCTCAGGCCCAGGTTCCGGGAGCTCATGGCCAGGCCGTCGTCCTCGCGCATTGTGGGCCGCACCACCACCTCCACGGCCATGTCCAGGTCCCGGGCCATGCGCCCGAGCACCATGGCCTGCTGGAAGTCCTTGCGGCCGAAGTAGGCCCGGTGGGGCTGCACCAGGTTGAAGAGCTTGGCCACCACCGTGGTGACGCCCCGGAAATGGCCCGGCCGGTAGCGGCCGCACAGGCCCTCGGTCATGCCCTCCACGTCCACGTAGGTGCAGAATCCCGGCGCATAGAGGATCTCGGGCGTGGGCGTGAACACCAGGTGCACGCCCTCGGCCTCGAGGCGGGCCGTATCCCCCTCCAGGTCGCGCGGGTAGCGGTCCAGATCCTCGTTTTCCCCGAACTGCAGGGGATTGACGAAGATGCTCACTGCCGTGTGGTCATCGGCTTCTCTGGAGGCCCGCACCAGGGAGAGGTGGCCCTCGTGGAGCGCACCCATGGTAGGCACGAAGCCCAGGGACTTGCGCCCCCGCTTCAGGGACGCTACAGCCTCCCGGACCTCCTGGGCCGTGGAAACAACGTGCATCACCGGGTCCTCGATCGTTCGAGCAGGGTCGCCACCCTCTCTTCCAGACCCGGCACCACCACTTGCGGGGCGATCTCCGCCAGGGGTCGGAGCACGAACTCCCTCTCGTGCAGCCGGGGATGGGGCACCGTCAGGTCCGGGCCGCGGATAACGTAGCGTCCGAAGAGAAGGAGATCAAGGTCCAGGGTGCGGGGGCCCCACCGCACCTCGCGGGTCCGGCCGGCCCGGGCCTCGGCCTCCTGGAGCACCCGGAGAAACGCGTGTGCCTCGAGGGTCGTCCGGGCCTCGAAGGCGCCGTTCAGGAACGGGGGGCCCGGCGCGCCCACGGCCTCGGTCTCGAGGAGGCGGCTCACCCGGCCCACGGTGACCGCGGGGTGGGCGGCCACGAAGTCGATGCCCTGGCGGATAATCCGATCCCGGTCGCCGAGGTTGGATCCCACGCCCACGTGGGCGAGGACGGATCGGGAGGCGCCGGCGCTACTCCGGGCCGAGGTCATCTTGGTCCTGGATCTGGAATCCCTTGCGCCAGGGCCCGGGGATGAGAAAGGCCACGAGGGAAAACACTGCGTATCCGACAAAGGCCAGGGCCAGGCCGATCTCGGTGAAGAACACCGCCAGGATCAAGAGGCCGAGGAGGAGGATCACGAAGGGGAAGGGCCTGCGGCCCCGGGTCAGCCAGTTCACGGCGTGGGCAAAGGGCACCCGACTCACCATGAGGAGGCCCAGGAAGACGAGGAGGAACGGCAGCCCGTGTAAAATGGCGTCGGCGATGCGGGCCGACAGGGCCTCACCCAGAATGCCGGAGAAGATCTTGTCGTGGAGTAGCGAGTGACGGATCAGGACCAGAGAGGCCAGGACGCCGGCGGCAGCGGGTGTGGGCAGGCCCACGAAGAAGTGGGTGGGCCCCTTTCGGCCCTCGATGTTCTCCACGTTGTAGCGGGCCAGGCGCAGGATGGCGCAGGCCACGAACAGGACGCAGAACCACAGGGCCACCCTGGGGTGGGCGGAGAAGAGGCTGGGTGCGCGCTGGGCCAGCACCTTCACCAGGAAGGCCGGTGCCACGCCGAAGGTGATGACGTCGCAGAGGCTGTCGAGCTCGGCGCCGAAGGCGCTGTCGCTCCGGGCCAGCCGGGCAATGAGGCCGTCCAGGGCGTCGAACACCATGCCCAGGAAGATCAGCCACGCCGATCGCTTGAGCAGGACCTCCGGTCCCACTTCCGGATTGCTGCCGAAGTCGCCCAGGGCGTCGGCCACGTAGGCCAGGGCCAGAAACCCGCAGAACGCGTTGCCGAGGGTGAGGAGGGTGGGGACCACAGCAATGGTCCGGACGATTCTCTTCTTCACGGTACTTTCTTCAGGACCTTCTTCAGGGTGGAGTCCTCAGGTGCGAGAAGCATCCGTATCCGCAGGGGTCGAGGGAATATTGCCGGCCGGGGGCGGACCGGCCAGGTAGCCGATGACGGTCAATCCGGCCTTGACCCGGTCCCCCACCTTCACGGCGGGCTCGAAACCGGAATCCACGGGGATGTAGAACTCGGTGCGGGAGCCGAGCTTGATCATGCCGATTTCCTGGCCGCGCCGGACCACGGCCCGCGGGGCCAGGGGGCATACGATGCGCCGGGCAATGGCGCCCGATACCTGGCGCACCACCACCGAGAGATCCCCCCCGCAGTGGATACCGATCCAGTTGGACTCGTTCACCTTCAGGCTCTCGGGATCGAGGACGTTCAGGAACCGGCCCGGTCGCCGGTGGGTCCAGACCACCTCCCCCCCCATGGGCGCCCGGTTCAGGTGCACGTTGAAGACGCTCAGGAAGATGCCGATGCGCCGGGCGGGCACGCCCAGGAAGTCGACGGTGTCCACCACGTCCACGTCGGTGATCTTGCCGTCGGCCGGGGCCACCACGGCCAGGGGATCGTCCGGAGGCACCCGGCGGGGATCCCGGAAGAAGTAGAGCACCCCAAGGCCGACGAGGACAAAGGGCAGACCCACCAGGGGGTGAAGGATCCACCCCAGGACGACGGCGTGGACAAAGGCGCCGCCGGCGTACAGGAGGATCTCCTTGGCTCCGTACCGGGTCAGGGGAATGTGCATGGAAACCTGTTCGTCAAACGATGCAACCGGGTATATAAGTATTTACCTTTTCCAGGGGTAGGATGTCAAGACCGGGGCCTGGGGCGGGATTTCGCTCCCGGGGCGGATTTTGCCGACGGAGGGGTGGAGCGCCTTGCGCGCATGGGGAAAATACGTAGGATCCCGGCAGACCGGGATCACAATGACTATCGGGCGGGAGCTTGTGATGATCATCGATGGTATCCACGCACGAGAGGTGCTCGATTCCCGGGGAAATCCCACCGTGGAGGTGGAGGTCACCCTGGAGTTCGGCACCGTGGGCCGGGCCATGGTCCCGTCGGGCGCCTCCACCGGCACCCACGAGGCCCTGGAACTCAGGGACGGGGAGGGCGACCGCTATTTCGGCAAGGGCGTGACCCAGGCCGTGGACAACGTGCGCAAGCACCTGGGTCCACTGCTCATGGGTCAGGACGCCACGAACCAGGTGGCCCTGGATCGCCTCATGATCCAGGCCGACGACACGCCCAACAAGAGCAAGTTCGGCGCCAACGCCATCCTGGGCGTGAGCCTGGCCGCGGCCCGGGCCGTGGCCGACACCCTGGAGGTGCCGCTCTACCGCTACCTCGGCGGCGCCGGAGCCCGGGTGCTGCCCGTGCCCATGATGAACATCCTGAACGGCGGATCCCACGCCGACAACAACATGGATGTCCAGGAGTTCATGGTCATGCCCGTGGGCGCGGCCTCCTTTGCCGAGGGGCTCCGGGCCGGAGCCGAGATCTTCCAGGCCCTGAAGGCCGTCCTGAAGGACAGGGGCCTCAGCACCAACGTCGGGGACGAGGGCGGATTTGCGCCCAACCTGGGCACCAATGCCGAGGCCATCGAGGTGATCCTCCAGGCCATAGAGAAGACCGGCCGCGCTCCGGGCAAGGACGTCTACCTGGCCCTCGACACGGCTGCGTCGGAGTTCTACGAGGCCCAGGACAAGATCTACAACCTGGTGGGCGAGGGCCGGAAGCTCGACGCCGGCGGCATGGTGGACCTCTACCAGACCTGGGTGGAGGCCTATCCCATCCTGAGCATCGAGGACGGCCTGGACGAGGACGACTGGGAGGGCTGGCAGCACCAGACCACCACCCTCGGCCACAAGGTGCAGCTGGTGGGCGACGACCTCTTCGTCACCAACCCGGAACGCCTGGCCCGAGGCATCCAGGACAGGTGCGCCAACTCGATCCTGATCAAGCTGAACCAGATCGGCTCCCTCACCGAGACCCTGGAGGTCATGGAGACCGCGTTCCGGGCCGGATGGTCCTGCGTGGTGTCGCACCGCAGCGGCGAGACCGAGGACACCACCATCGCGGACCTGGCCGTGGCCATGGGCACCGGACAGATCAAGACCGGGAGCCTCTGCCGCAGCGAACGCGTCGCCAAGTACAACCGCCTGCTCCGCATCGAGGAGGAACTCGGGAATGCAGCGCAATATGGACGACCGGACGGCATCCGCTACCCCTTCTAGATCTTCTGGTTCTTCTGGATATAGACTCCTCCGGGGCCTGGACTGGACCATCATCGTCGTGGGTCTCGGCCTGGCTGTGCTCCTGCTGGTGGGCGGGCTCCTACCCGCAAGGGAGCGGAGTCACCGCCTCCACCGCAAGAACCAGGACCTCGCGGAAGAGATCCTGAAGACCCGGAAGGAGAACCGGAATCTGCTGCGGACCATCCAGGACCTGCAGCATGACCCGCAGACCCTGGAACGCATCCTCCGGGAAAAAGGGGGCCTCCGGGAGGGAGAGGAACGCGTGCGTGAGTGAGTGCGCCCCTTTCACAGTTGTTTTTTGGGATCTGCCTTTTGAGGACCTCTGACTGCCCATGCATCTGGCGCGTCTGGCTGCCCTGATCCTTCTCTTCTGGCCGATGACCTCGGCAGCCCAGCCCCTGCCCACCCCCGGCCGCATGGCCTACGTCCTGGATGACCGGGAGCAGATCCAGACCCTGTTCAAGAAGGCGGAGACCGCGATCCTCGAGGGCCGGCCCCGCGATGCCCTGGAGCCCCTGCTCTCGGTGCTGCTCCTCAGCAGGGACGAGGTGTGGTTCACGGGAGGGGAGCTCCACCTGGGGGTTCGGGAACGGGTCCGAACCGTGATGGCCTCCCTCCCGCTGGAGTGCATTGCCGCAGCCCGGGAGCACCGGGTCGTGGAGGCACGCGACCTCCTCGAGCAAAGCCTCTCCACCGGCGACGCCTCGGCCCTCTGGCGCTGTGTCGCCTGGTTCACCTTCAGCCGCCCCGGTGCCGACGCCCTCGAGATCCTTGCCGACCAGGCCATGGAACGCGGCGACGCAGGCCTGGCCCACCAGTGTCTGCGCCGCTACCTGCGCTACTACCGGCCGCGAAAGGCGTACGAGGATCTGCCCTGGCCGCGCATCCTGGCCAAGGCCGGCAAGGTGGCGGCCCGGGTCGGCGACGTCCAGATGCTCCAGAACATCCGCAACGCCGCGGCCCGGCTCCCTGCGACACGCCTCACCGTGGGCCACGACACCCTCGACCTGACGGCGTTCCTGAAGGGCCTCGCACCGCCGCCCGCAGCCCCGGCCCCTACGGGCAATTGGACCACTTTCGGCGGTAACAATCAGAGAACCGCCCGGCCCGACCTGCCCTGCCTCGAGTTTCAGGAGGTGTGGTCCGTGGACGACTTCCCCCGGATCAGCGAGTTCGAACGGGAAGGGAAGGGGGACGTGAAGAAGCGTTCCTACACCTGTCTCCAGTCCACCTACCCCCTGGTGGCGGGCAACCGGATCTACGACTTCAACGGCCGCGTCCTCGCGGTGCACGACCTGGCCAGCGGCAAGCGCCTGGCCAGCCAAAAATTCCGGGATACCAATCCCGCGGATCGTTCGACCATGCCCTACCTGTTTCGCCACCAGACCCTGGGACCCGAGGGCGTCTACCTCATCACCGAGTATGAACCCGAACTCACCAACAGACCCACGCAGCGCGTCCTCCACGCCTACTCGGCGTTGACCCCGGAGGGAACCCTCCGCCACCGGTGGACCCGGGGCGGCCCCAAGGACCCGGATCCCCACCTGGCCGCGGCCCGGCTCACGGGCAGCCCGCTCCGGACCGGTGACAAGGTCTACGTGGCAGGCACCCTGCGCAGCACCGATGACCGCGTCTACCTGTTCGCCCTGGATCCCCGGACCGGGGACCTGGCCTGGAAGCGGTTCCTCTGCGCCGGCGCCGGCCGGGGGGCCAAGGCCGCTTTCCAGCGGGTCCTGGGCAACGAGGAGCGCATCGATCCCACCCACGGCGAGATCATGGTGTCCGAAAACCGGGGCGTGGTCTACGTGGCCACCAACATGGGCGTGGTGGCGGCCCTGAGCCGGGGCGACGGCGAGATCCTGTGGCTGCATCGTTACCCGCGCCGGAGTCGGCCCCAGAATCCGAGCAACTGGCCGGCCGTGACCCAGCTCCCCTGGATGGACAATCCGCTCCTCGTCGTGGGCGATCGCCTGTTCCTGACGCCGCGGGACTCCGACTACCTGCACATTCTGAACCAGGAGCCCGACCTCGTCCGGGGCCTGGTCCAGGCGGCCGTCCACAAGAAGACCCGGGTGGATGCCGAGTTTCTCTACCTGGTGGGGGCAGACGCCCGGCGGGCCTACCTGGCCGAGCGGCTCTGGCTCGAGGCCGGCCAGGTGCTGCGCATCACGGCCCTGAACCTGGACGGAACCCGCAACGCCGAGGCCTGGACGTTCGAGATCCCCCACGTCCGCAACGAGCACGAGGGCCTGGACGACTACTTCACGGGTCGCGCACAACTCACTGCCCATCATCTCCTTGTGCCCACGAACAAGTCCGTCTACATCCTGGAGGCGGACACCGGTCGTCTGCAGCGGGTCCTGAATGCGCCCCGGCCCTTCACCCTGGAGGAGGGGCCCTGCTTCGGCAACCTGATCCCGGCCGGAGGTGGATTCCTGAACGCCCTGCCCGACCGCCTGGGCCGCTGGGGAATCCTCACCCCCCGATCCGAAAAATGACGATATGAAAAATCGACCCCTCGCATGGCGAGCGAATGAGTCTGTTTTTGTCTCATTCACCCCGGATGAAATCGGGCCGGCGTTTGACGACGGATCAAGGAAACCTCTTTGGGTCCACGCCCGGAGGACGTGATAATATTCGTACAACAAGATATCTTCGGTCTAAAAATATCCCACGAATCGTCCAGGTGGAGTACCCTGTACGAATCGTATACATAATCCAGTTCGACGAATGAGGAGCCCAGACATGCCCGATCCCAGGCCTGACCCAGGCGGCGACACGGATCTCGAAACCGTAGAGAGGATCAAATCGGCCTTTGCCGCCCTGAAGAACGAGCTCGGAAAGGTGATCGTCGGTCAGGAAGAGGTCATCGACCTCATGCTCATCTCCGTGTTCGCCCGGGGCCACTGCCTGCTCATCGGCGTGCCCGGCCTGGCCAAGACGCTGATGATCAGCACCCTGGCCCGCACCCTGAACCTCACCTTCAACCGCATCCAGTTCACCCCCGACCTCATGCCGTCGGACATCACCGGCACCGAGGTGATCCAGGAGGACAAGGCCACGGGCTCGCGCAGCTTCAAATTCCTGAAGGGTCCCGTCTTCGCCAACGTCATCCTCGCCGACGAGATCAATCGCACGCCCCCCAAGACCCAGGCCGCCCTGCTGGAGGCCATGCAGGAGCACCAGGTCACGGCCGGCGGGCAAAAGCACGTCCTCGAGCCGCCCTTCTTCGTCCTGGCCACCCAGAATCCCATCGAGCAGGAGGGCACCTACCCCCTTCCCGAGGCGCAGCTGGACCGGTTCATGTTCGACATCCGCGTGGACTACCCGGCGGAAGACGAGGAGCTCCGGATCATGCAGCTCACCACGGCCCTCCACGAGGCCGACCTCGAGCCCGTCCTCACGGGACCGGAGATCCTGGAGCTGCAGAACCTGGTGCGCCGGGTCCCGGTGGCGGAGCCGGTCATCCACCACGCCCTGCGCCTCACCCGCATGACCCGGACGGGCACGCCCGAGGCGCCGGACTTCATCAAGGACTGGGTCTCCTGGGGGGCGGGGCCGCGCGCCACCCAGTACCTCATCCTGGGCGGCAAGGCCCGGGCGCTGCTGAAGGGCCGTTTCTACGTCAACACCGAGGACATCGAGGCGGTGGCCCATCCGGTGCTGCGGCACCGCATCGTCACCACCTTCAGCGCCGAGGCCGAGGGCGTCACCGCCGACACCATCGTGGACAGGTTGCTTGAGTCCGTGGCGGCCGAGGATCGTAGCAGCCTCGCGGAGCGCCTCCCCGACGCGGTACCCGATGCCTAGGAGGATCCTCGCGTGACCCTGGAGAACGCCTACTCGGCCTTCCTCGACTTCGACACCATGGAGCGGCTGCGCTATCTGGAGATCAAGGCCCGCGACATCGTGGAGGGCTACCTGGCCGGCATGCACCGGAGCCCGTACCACGGCTTCAGCGTGGAGTTCGCCCAGCACCGGGAGTACGTGCCCGGCGACGACCTGCGCCACGTGGACTGGAAGGTGTTCGGTCGATCCGACCGCTACTACGTGAAGCAGTACGAGGAGGAGACCAACCTGGTGGCTCACGTGGTCCTGGACACCTCTGAATCCATGACCTTCAAGTCGGGGGCCGTGAGCAAGCTGGAGTACGCCGGCCTGGCCGCGGCATCCCTCATCTACCTGATCCTGCACCAGCGCGACGCCGCCAGCCTGGCGCTCTTCGGCAGCGAGGTCTACCAGATCCTGCAGCCCCGCACCCACCCGGCCCACTTCAAGCTCGCGGTGGGCAACATCGCCATGCCCAAGATCCAGGAGAACACCGACATTGGCGCCATCCTCCACGGCCTGGCCGACCGCCTCCAGCGCCGCGGCCTCGTCCTCCTGCTGAGTGACCTCCTGGACGATCCCGTGGCCATCCTCCAGGGCCTGAACCACCTGCGGCACAAGGAACACGACGTCATCGTGCTCCATGTCCTCGACCACGCGGAGCGCACCTTTCCGTACGACCGCATGACCCGGTTCGAGGGCCTGGAGAATGGGCCCAGGATCACGGCCGATCCCCGCAGCCTGCGCTCCACCTACCTGGCGGAGGTGAACGCCTACCTGAAGACCCTGAAGAAGGGCTGCCTGGCCTCCCGCGTGGACTACAGGCTCCTGGACACCCGGGAATCCCTGGATGTGGCGCTCAGTTCCTACCTGGCGGCCCGGGCCGGAGAGAGGCGATAGGCCATGGTTGTGCTCCTGAGCTGGTTCCTGAACCCGGGACTCCTCGGGTGGCTGGCCCTGGGAGCAGTGCCCGTGATAATCCACCTCCTGATCCGACGTCGGGTGGTGCACCTGAACTGGGCGGCCATGGACTTTCTCAGCCTGGCCCATCGGAAGACACGGCGGCGCATCCAGCTGGAGAACCTGCTGCTCCTGGCGCTCCGCGTGGCGGCCATCCTGCTCCTGGTGGCGGGGGCGGCCCGGCCCTTCCTCCAGGCCACGAGCCCCATCGCCGACCTGGCCCACGCCACGCGCCACGTGGCCGTGGTGGTGGACGTGTCGGGCAGCATGGCCTACGGCGACGGCACCCGGACGCACTTCGACCGGGCCCGGTCCGCCGCGGAGAAGATCCTGGAGGGCCTGAAGCCGGGCCACGGCGACACGGCCGTGCTGATCCCCCATGCCTTTCCGGCCGACGTTTCCGAGGCCGGGTCCCTTGGTAGCGGCTACATGGATCCCGAGCGCCTCAGGGGGATCCTCTCGGGCCTCGAGGTGAGCGACCGGTCCACCCATCTGGCCGATGCCCTGGAGACCGCCCGCCGGGCCCTTCGGCCCCACAAGACCGGCAAGGAGGTCTACCTCATAAGCGACATGCAGAAGATCGGCTTCGGTCGAGACCCGGGCGAGGAGGCCGAGAAGGGATCCGGCAGGTACCACGGCATCCGCGCCACCCTGAACCGCATCATTCACGAGGGCGGGGTTCTCAAGGTCATCGACGTGGGGCCCCGGGAGAAGCAGCCCGCAAACTTCGGCATCGTATCCCTGGAAGCCCCGCCCCGGGTCATCACCCGGGACCAGGCGGCTGTGGTGATGGCGCGGGTGAAGAATTTCGGCCCCGAGCCCGGGGAGGTGTCCGTGAAGTTCTTCGTACGCAACGAGGCCAGCCCGCGCGGCGCCACCCGGCCCCGGCGCATCGAGGCCGGCGCCGAGGAGGCTTTTCTCTTCCGCCACACCTTCAACCGCAAGGGCCCGGTCCGGATCCGGGCCGTGGTCCAGCCCTTCGACAACTTCTCCCGGGACGATCAGCGGTCCCTGGTGGTGACGGTGCGCGACCGGATCCGGGTGCTCCTGGTGGGCGGCGAGGCCCGATCCTCGGCGCCCTTCGAGAACACCACCGACCACCTGAAGACCGCCCTGGATCCCTCGGCCACGGAGAGCGACGTCATCGGGCCCTTCTCGCCTGAAGTGGTGCCGTGGCACGGCCTGGCCCGGGTCACCCTGTCGGACTACGACGTGGTGGTCCTGGCTGATTGCGAGGTGCCCGGGCTGAGCGAGGTGGAGGCGCTCCAGACCTTTGTCAAGGCGGGCGGCGGCCTGTTCATCACCTGGGGCCCGAACATGGATCCAGAGACCGCCCGGGAGCGCCTGGCCCGGAAGGCCGGACTCCTGCCCGTGCTCCCGGACCGGGCCGTGGGCGACGCCGACTACAACCACCCCCGGGCCTCTCCGTTCCACTTCCGCCTCGCCGACCGGCACCGCGTCACCCGGGGCATGGAGGCCGACGACGAGGTGAAGACGTGGCTCATGGACCGGACCCTGGTGGGCCGGTTCATGCGATCGGTCCCGGTCAAGAACGCCTCCGATCCCATCTCCGTGCTCATGACCTACAACGACGAGGCCCGGAGCCCGGCCCTGGCCGAGCGCGTGGTGGGTGCGGGCAAGGTCATGGTCCTCACCACCACCGCCAGCGCGGCGTGGACGGACCTGCCCACCCAGCCCCTGTTCCTGATGGTGGTCCTCGCCGTGGCCCACCACCTCCTGGTGCCGGTCCAGGATCCCTTCAACCTGACGGTGGGCGATCGCCTGGAGCGGATCTACCCCACCTTCCCGGGCAAGCGCCTGCTGAAGCGTCCCTCGGGCGCCGGGGAGGTGTTCACCCCCATCCGCCTCGACGACGACGCCGAGGACAAGGGCAAGAAGAGCGCCTTCTCCCTGTTCGCCGTCCGGAGCAGCCGGGGCCTCATGCACCGGGGCGTCTACCGCCTGGAGCGGGACGAGGCCCGTATCGGGTCCGGCCCCGACCTGGAGCTCTTTGCCGTGAATCCGGATCCGGTGGAGGGGGATCTCGGCCGGTTCACCCTCGCCGACCTCCGGGCCGAGGTACTGAAGGACATCCGGTTCGAGGCCCCGGACCCCACGGCGCTGGAGGCGGGAAAGGCCGAGGGGCCCCGCGGCGGGGAGCTGTGGAAGTACCTCGTGGCCGCAGCCCTGGCCTGCCTGGTCCTGGAGTCCCTGGTGGCCTGGCGCTTCGGAGCAAGACAGCAATGACCCCCATGGCTTTCCTGGCCCAGATCCCGGACGGGGCCCTCACCGAGACCCTCACCGAGACCCGGGGCGCCCTCCGGTTCCTCGCAGCACCCGAGGCGTGGGTCATCGTGCTGGTCATCGTGCCCCTGGCCGCCCTCGGCGTGTGGTGGATCTACCGCCGGGAGACCGGCCGCACCACGCCCCGGAGCCGCCTCTCCCTGGCCTCGCTGCGCACCGCCATTCTGCTGGCTGTGGTGGCCATCCTGTTCCAGCCCGTGTGCATGACCCACACCGACCGCCTCCTGAAGCAAAAGCTGGTGTTCCTGGTGGACGACTCCTCCAGCATGCAGGAGCACGACGGCTACACCGACGAGGTCCAGCGCCAGGCCCTGGCCGCGGCCGCCGGCCTCGGCAACGCGGACCGGGTTGTGGACCTCACCCGGTCCGAGGTGGTGCGCCGGGTCCTGGGCCAGGGTGATCCCTCGCTCCTGGACCGGCTGGGCAAGCGCTTTGACACGCGCATCTACGCCTTCGATTCTGCGGTGCGCCGCAACGTGGCCGTGGAGGACCTCCGGAGCCAGGGCCTGAGCACCCGCATGGGCGAGGC
Source organism: uncultured Planctomycetota bacterium (assembly GCA_964485695.1). Taxonomy (GTDB): domain Bacteria; phylum Planctomycetota; class JAFGQW01; order JAFGQW01; family JAFGQW01; genus CAZAKZ01. The sequence continues at coordinate 13,079 of CAZAKZ010000106.1, forward strand.
CCTGAGCAAGGTCTACAGCGAGCTGGTGGGCCAGCCCACGGCGGCAGTGGTCCTCCTCTCCGACGGCCGGTCCAACGAGGGCGTGGATCCTGGCCGCACCGTGGTCCAGTGCCTCGAGATGCAGCAGATCCAGATCCCTCTCTGGTCCGTGGCCGTGGGCGATCCCACGAACCGCAGCGACGTGGTGGTGCGGGTGGTGAAGCCGACCACCGGCCGGGAGTTCCTGGTGGGCGACCAGATCCCTTTCACCGTGGAGGTAAGCGCCCGGGGCTTCGAGGCCGAATCGCTTCCCCTGAAGATCGAAATCCTGGACGCCTCCCGGAAGCTCCTGGCCTCCCAGGCCCTCACCCTCCCGGCCGGGGCCGGATCCCGGAAGGAGGTCCTCTACGTCCAGGCCGAGACCGACGGCCGCCACACCTTCAAGGTGCGGGTGCCTCCCCTCGAGGGCGAGGCCGACACATCCAACAACACGCGGGAAGTGGTGCTGCGCATCATCAAGAAGCGCATCAAGGTGCTCTACGCCGAGGGCTATCCCCGGTGGGAATACCGCTACCTGAAAAACGCCTTGATCCGCGACGACGAGAACTTCGCGGTCCACGTCATGCTGCTCAGCGCCGAACGGGACTTCGTCCAGGAGGCCTCGCCGGACCTCAAGCCCGTCTACGCCTTTCCCGCCAAGGCGGCCGACCTCTTCCACTACGACGTGGTCGTCCTGGGTGACGTGAATCCCGCCAACCTGGCCGATACCCCGGAGGATACCACGGCCGTGCTGAGAACCCTGGCCCGGTTCGTATCCGAGGCCGGCGGAGGACTTCTGATGCTCGCCGGGGAGGGGTGGAATCCTCACAGCTACACCAGCACCGCGCTGGAAAGCGTCCTGCCCGTGGTGCCGGGCACCTCGGCCCGTAGGATCCTCGACTTCCAGCAGCCGTTTCGCCCGGTGCGCACGGCCATGGGCCGCTCGGATCCGGTGCTCCTCTTCTCCCGGGAGCCCGAGGAGAACCGCAGGCTGTGGGAGGATCCGCGCGACGGGTTTCCGCCCCTCTACTGGTACGCCTCGGTACTGCGCGCCAAGCCGGGCGCCCGGGTGCTCCTGATCCACCCCACCGGCCGCAACGCCCACGGCCCTCACCCCTTGCTGGCCACCCAGTTCTACGGCAAGGGCCGATCCATGTTCCTGGGGGTGGACAGCCTGTGGCGGTGGCGGAAATACCACGGAGACCGGTTCTTTTACCAGTTCTACAGCCAGGCCCTGCGCTACCTGGCCACCACCAAGCTCTACCGCGGCAACAAGCGCTACGACCTGTTCACGGACAAGCAGCGCTACGACATCGGCGAGACCGTGCGCATCAGCGCGGCCGTGCGGAACCCGGACTTCCTGCCCGCAGAGGATCCGCATCAGACGGTCTACTGGGATGCACCGCGATCCCCGCGGCACCGGGAGATCCAGCTGGACAAGGTGAAGCCCGGAGAGTACGAGGCCGTGATCATGGCCGCCCGGCGCGGCCGGCACACCCTCTGGATCAAGACCCACGCCGAGGCCGAGGTCCGGGCCGACGAGACCGAGTTCGAGGTGGAAATCACGCCCCTGGAAAAGGCCGAGCCTTCCATGGACGCCGTGTTGATGCGCAGCCTGGCCGACCTGGCCGGGGAAAACGGGACCCACCACCTGCTCCACGAGTTACCGGCGGCCCTCGATTCTCTGCAGTCTCGACCCGCCCGCACCCCGGTGAAATCCCATACCCGGGACATCTGGGACTCCTGGTGGGTGCTGTGCTTGCTCACCGGCTTGCTGGCCCTCGAGTGGGCATTCCGGAAGCGCTTTCGTCTCCAGTAGTTACAGACGTCGGCCGGCTTCTTCTGAGGCGGGACTTTTTCCACTCTCCGCCATCCGACAGGACCATTATTCCGATGAAGGAAAGGGAATAAATTGCCGCCCTTCCGGTGAACCCGGAACGTTCCCCCTCGGGGTGTGGAGGGCGGCACGAGGTCCGGTGCGCCTTGCCGCGGGTGAAAGCCCCGGGTAATGTTCAATCAGGCAAGGGGTACGGAGTGCGCGGGCAAAACGCTATTCTTTGCCTGCAACTGGAACCTGTCCATCGAGGTAGACCATGACCTGGGTAGTGCGAATTCTCCTGCTCGTCGGGGCCATCCTCGCGGCCCCGGGTCCGGCAGCAGTGGGGAGCGCCCAGGAGGACAAACCCGTTGCAGCCGGGGAGAAGAAGCGGTTCCAGGAGGACCGCGCCCACGGACTCTTCCGCACCTTTGCCGTCCCGGGAAACCGCACCGCCCGCGACATGTACGACGACGCCCTGCGGTTCCTGGCCCAGGGTCGGTATGCCTCCGCCCTTCCCGGCCTCCAGCGCCTCCTGGACCACTACGCGAACAAGGTGGTGCGGGTGCCCGGAGCCGACCAAGAAGAGTGCATCTACCACGGCATCGGCCGGGAAGTGGACGCCCTGCTGCGAGACCTGGACCCGGAGGGGCGCCGGATCTACCAGGAGCTCCACGAGGGCCTGGCTGCCCGGCTGTTGCGCCGGGCCGCCGAGATCCGCACTCCCGAGGCCTTCCAGGAGGTGATCCGTCGTTACCGGCATACCGCTTCGGGCCAAGCTGCCCTGGAGGCCCTGGGGGACGTCTACCTGGAGCGGGGGGATCCCGGCAGCGCCGCCCACTACTACGGATGGCTGGCCTCGAGCCCGGAGGCGGCCGAGCAGCGTTCCTTCAACCGGCTCAAGTGGGTCCAGGCCCTTGCCCTGGCGGGCCGGGTGCAGGCCGCCACCTCCGCGGGACAGCGCCTCCTCAAGCGCCCCGACTCCGATGGGCTCGAGGTGAACGGCCGGCGCGTATCCCTGCAGGCTCTCATCGAGGCGTGGACCCGGGAGGCGGCCTCGGCCGATCCTGAACCGGGGTGGCCGGCCTTCGGCCCCAGCGCCGGTGCAACCCGATTGATGGCGGCGTGCCGGACCCTGGGCCGGTGCGAGTGGCAACGGCTCCTGAACGTGGAGTTCGAACTGGACATGACCCGGCACTACGGCACGAGACCGGCGCCTTTCCACCCGGTGGTGGGACGGGGCAAGGTCTTCGTCCACAACGGACTCCGGGCCTGGGCCTTCAACCTCAGTGACGGCATGGAGCAGTGGGCCTTTCCCGGGGTGGTGCCCCGGAGTACGGACCAGCCCAACGCCCGGACCATCTTCTCGGGCGTCCTCCACGGCGAGCGCTACTTCGCCAACCTGGAGGTGCCCGTGGACACCCCCGAGCACTACTACCACGCCATCCCCATCCAGAAGAAGATTCCCGCCCGGAAACTCTTCGCCTTCCACGCCGAGACGGGCGAGAGGCTCTGGAGTCACGCCGCCGGAACCCTGTCCCGGGACCTGGATCCCGGGGAGCAGGATTTCCTCTCGCGCGTCAACATCCCTTCCCCGCCCACGGCCTGGGCCGGCACCCTCTACTGCGGGGCCAGTGCCTTCGAGGGCAAGATCTACTGCTACCTCACCGCCATCGACTGCGCCACCGGCCGCTTGCAGTGGCACACCCTCGTGTGCACCGGTCAGAAGCCCCTCAACATGTTCGGCCGGCCCATGCAGGAACCGGTGCTAGGCATCCCCGCCGTCTGCGACGGCGTGGTCTACTTCACATCCAACCTCGGCGTGGTGGCGGCCGTGGACGCGCGCCTGGGAAGAATCCTCTGGCTGTCCACCTATCCGCAGCGTTCGGTGCGCGGCCTGAACACCCCGTCGATCCCGATCCTGCCCGTGGGCTGGCACCTCTCTCCCACCTACGTCCACAGCGGCGTCGTGGTGACGGCCCCCACCGATGCCAACCATCTCTTCGGCCTCGACGCTGCCACCGGCCGTATACTCTGGAGCGTGGAGCGCCAGGGACGCATCGCTCAGCGCCGGGTGCTTGGGGTGCGGGACGGGGCGGTGTTCGTCTCCGGAGGGGGCGTGGCCGCCTACGACCTCAAGACCGGAGAGGCGCTCTGGGAACCGGTGCGCCTGCCGCGGGAGGATCAGGTCACGTGGCGAGGCGCCGTGACCGCAGAGGGGATCCTGGTGCCCACCGAGAAGCACCTCCATGTCCTGGATCCGGCCACGGGAAAGCCTCTGGTGGATCCTCCGCTCGTGTGGGACGCTCCCATGGACCACGGCGGCAACGTGGTGGTGGCCGATGAGGACATGCTGGTGACCATCAGCCGTCTGGTGAGCACGCGCACCGCCCACCTGAACGTGTTCTTCAACCGAAGGGATCGGATCCGACGCCTCCGCGAGCGGGTCCGGAGCCGGCCCGAGGATCCGCGGCTCCGCCTCTCCCTGGCCCGCACCCTGGCCCAGTGCGACCTCGTCCACGAGGCCGAGATCCAGTTTCGCAGGGCCATTGCCTGTGCTTTGAACCCCAGGATGCAGGCCGAAGCCCGGCGCAGCCGATTCGACGTCCTGGCCCGTCTGGGGAGGCGCGCCCTCGAGGCCAGCCGCTTCCAGGAGGCCCGGGCCTACATCGAAAAGGCCCTCGATGCCGGCCGGGGCCGGTCCTATTGCCTCGACGCCCTGCGCCTCAAGGAGTCCCTGCTCCACCGGCTGGGGGACCTCGAGGCGCTCTCGTCCCTCTACACGGACCTCAAGTCGGCCTATCCGCATCGAACGCACGCGTTCAGGGACTGGGGAACGATCCCCGTGGACCTCTACGCCCGGCTCCAGGCGGCCGAGGTGTATCGTGCCATGGGCAATCCGGGCCGCGCCGTGGAAGAACTCCAGGAGATCCTCCACCGCCATCCGCACCGGATGCTGCCCGCCACCCGGCGCACCGCCGGGCAATACGTGGTTTCGGTCATGGCCAACCTCATCGAACGCCACGGCCGCAGCGTCTACGCCCGCTACGACGCGGAGGCCGAGAAGCTCTTCCAGTCCGGCCAGGGCCGGGGGAGCAAGAAGATTCTCAACCACGTCATCACGGGCTACCCGAACGCCAGGATCATCGACCGGGCCTTGCTGGCCTACGCCGCGACCGCGCGCCGGGACGCGGAACCGACCGCGGCCGTCTCCACCCTCCGGAGGTTCTTTCATAGCCCCGGGGGCACCTCGGTCCAGGCGGCGGACCGCACCACCAGGGCCGGAGCCCTGGCGCAGCTGGTACTGGCCTATGAGGACCTCGGCTTCCAGGAGGCGGCCCGGGACCTGGCGCACCGCCTGGCCAGGGACCACGGGGACACGGAGTTCCAGGCCGGGGGCCGCACCACCACGGGCAAGGCCTTCCTGGCCGGCCTGAGTCCCCCGGCCCCGGCTCCGCCTCCCTTCCGCGACGCCATGGGAGGAGATCCGGTCCCGGTCTGGTCCCGGACCTTCAAGGAGACCGCCCACCTAGAGATCCTGGAGCAGAACCGACCTCCGAGGCGACGGGAGCTCCTCCTGGTATCCGCAGCCGACCGCGATACGGGGGAGGCCCGGCTCCACGCCGTCCGGGTGAAGGTGCCCCCCGAGCCCGCGTGGCAGGTGGTACTGCCCGAGGCGCCGACCCGGGTGTCGGAACTCCGCATCACCCATTCGGACGGCCTGATCCTGGTGCCCCTGGACCACCACGTCCTGGCCCTGGACGAGACATCGGGTGCGACGCGGTGGAAGAAGAGCTACACGCACCGCGTGGTCTACGGCGTCTCCGTGCAGGAAGGCGTGGCCGTGGTGGTCTCCGGCCCGCCGGACTGGCCGCCCGGCAGCGGCGCTTCATCGCAACGCTACCGCAATCCCGTGGTGGAGGCCCTGGAGGTGGTCACCGGCAACACCGTGTGGGCGAAGCGCGTGGAGGGAAGATACCCCCTCGAGCCCCGGGTCACAGCGGGCCACGGCGTGGTGACGGTGCGGCGGAAGCCTGCCGCCGTCTACGTCTTCGATCTGCTCACCGGCCGCATGACGGGACACCACCGCGCAGGGGAGACCTACCTGGGCATCGATCCCATGGTGGTGGGAACCGGCCGCATCCTCCTGTCCCCGGACAGCCGGTCAAAGCTGGAACTCATCGGAATGGACGGCCAGAAACCGATATGGAGCCGGAGCCTCGAGGGCATGGACATCGACACCCTGGTGCCGGATCCCGGCGGCGGCCTGGTGTTGGCCCGGGCCGGCGCGCGCACGATGCGGCCCCCGAAGAGAGAAGCAGCGGCGACTCCGGTGAAGCATCTCTTCCGGTTCGACCCCCGGAAGCCCGGCTTCAAGTGGCACCTGGCGCTGGAGGTGGAGTGGGACCTGGGGACCGACTGCATCCTCCGGGACCAGGATCTCTGGATCCTGCCCGTTCATGATCCAAACGGCCGCGTGGCCTTGAAGGCCGTGGATGGCCGGGGAAAGGTGGCCTGGGAAACCTGGCACCTCTTCGATCGGCACACCTTCCAGACCCCCCTCAGCCGGGTCCTTGGAGGGGTGCTGGCCATCGGATTCAACCCGCTGGCAAAGGAACGAAAGGGCGCCTACCCGGCGCACCTGGTCCTGGTGGACCCGGTGAAGGGAAAGGAGCTGGGCCGCTGGCCCATGAAGGAGTCCGGCCCGCCCAAAGGCCGCGGCATCTGGGCCACCGACACGGGATTCTTCCTGGCCTGGCCGAACCGCGTCGACTACTACGAGATGAAGACCGGTGGCGGGAGGTGAACTCCGGGATCGGCTCCACGGAGCTGGCCGGATAACCTGATCGAGAGAAGGAAGGGGAGGCATGGAGACCACTTCAGGGGACAGGAATCCGAGGACCGCACGACCGTGGCCGGCCGTGGTGCTGGCCGTCTGGATCGCGGGGATCGGGTTTGCCGAGGCTCCGGCCCAGGTGAACGAGGACAGGCAGGTGAACCGGGCCGTGCACAGGGGCCTCGAATACCTCAAGCGCACCCAGGCCGCAGGCGGGGCCTGGCTGTCGGACGTGGGCTTCAAGCTCAACGAGCGCTACCAGGTCACCCGATCCACCACGGTGCAGAAGTACAAGGGCGGCGGCCACGTGGGCGTGTCCAGCCTGGCCATCCTCGCCTTCCTGGCCGGGGGCCACGTGCCGGGCCGCGGGCCCTACGGTGAGGTCATCGAGACCGGGGTGCAGTTCGTCCTGGCCTGCGTCAACCCGGAGGACGGCTACATCACCCGGAGCGGCACCCGCATGTACAGCCACGCCTTTTCCACCCTGTGCCTGGCGGAGATCTACGGGATGACGCACCAGGCAGACCTGCGCGAAAAGCTCCAGGACGCGGTGGACCTCATCGTCAAGAGCCAGAATCGGACCGGCAGCTGGCGCTACCTGCCCTTTGCCAAGGACTCGGACATGTCCATCACCGTGTGCCAGGTCCAGGCGCTCCGGGCGGCCCGGAACGTGGGACTCCGGGTGCCCCGGAACACCATCGACCGGGCCATCCACTACATCAAGGACAGCGCCATCCACGAAGGGCCGGAAAAAGGCGCCTTCAAGTACCAGGCCAAGACCATCACCCGGTCCAGCTTTCCCCTCACCGCCGCCGGCATCACCGCCCTGTACGGCGCCGGGGTTTACGACGACGAGGATATCCAGCGCGGTCTGAACTACCTGGTAAGAAATCACGATTATCTGGGAGATCACTACCGCAATCACTATTTTTACTATTATGGTCACTACTATGCGGTCCAGGCCATGTTCATCGCCGGGGGCCGCTTCTGGGAGGACTACTATCCGAAAATCCGGCGGGAACTCCTCGAGAGGCAGGAGGCAGCGGGATCCTGGCCCAACGATACCGGGCCCGGCCGCGCCTTTGGCACGGCCGTGGCCTGCATCGTCCTGCAGATCCCCCACCGGTATCTGCCCATCTTCCAGAAGTAATTCATCCTCCGGCAGAGCCGGAGGCTTTATATTGTGAACCGCTCAAAG
>CAZAKZ010000107.1:0-20855 GCA_964485695.1 uncultured Planctomycetota bacterium
TTCGGTGAATACGCAAAGGAGGAGCAACGCAGCATGCGTCGTCGAGAGGCTCCGAGGCGACGGCTACGAATCATGACCGACCATTTTGGGCTTCCTGCAACACCATTCGTGAAGACGGGAAGGGCATGAGTCACGTCCGGTTACCCACGCGACGGTTCACCACCCATCTCCGGAGGGCCCTGATCCGGGGATCCCTCCGGCGACAGATCCTCCTGGCCGTGGTGGTGGTGAACATCGTGCTCATTGCCGCGATTCTCGCTCTGTTCTTCTATTACGACCACGAGCGAGGGCAGGAACTCAACCAGCTTGCGAACCAGGCCCACGAGGAGAAGCTGGAAAAATTCAGGACGGTCTACAGTGGCCTCCTCAAGAGGGTTCTCCCCCCGGCCGTCAGCATTCCCGCCCTGATCCGGTGGCGCGGCTGGGAGGACATGCGCTACGTGAAGATCCTCAAGAAGGATCCCATCCAAGTCTATATCAATCCCAAGGGAGCTCGACTGCTACCCGATGACATAGACGTCCAGCAGGTGGACCTGGATCTCCAGCGGACGGCCACGGAAAACATCGAGATCAGCGAGACCCAGGGGGGCACCTGCATTCCCCTGGAGTTCGAGGAAGACAAGCCCTGGGGAGCCATCTTCCTCCTGCCCAGAGACGAACCGCCCCCCGACATTTCCGAGCTCCCCATCACCGGCATCATTTCCGTTCTGGCGGCCGGGACCCTGCTGCTCATCCTGGTGACCTTCATCCTCCTGAACCGCCTCGTTTTGACTCCCCTGGAGGGTCTGATGTGGGATGCACGTCGCCTGGCCCGGGGGGACTACGACACCGAAACCCTCCAGATGCGAGACCGGAGGGACGAAGTAGGCAGGCTGGGTCAGGCCATTTCCTTTCTTCGCCAGGAGCTGGCCGCGTACAAGGACGACATGACGGGCCGGGTGGACCGTGCCCTGGCCCGGGCCAAGGCCTCGGAGAGGAGCCTGGCCGTGGCCCAGCGCCTGGCCGCCACGGGCAAGCTGGCCGCCGGCATCGCCCACGAGATCAACAATCCTCTGGGCGGTATGCTCAACATGATTCGCCGCCTGCAAGAAGGAGCCCTCACGCCCGAAAAACGGACTCAGTACCTGGACCTCATCGAGGACAGCCTCAACCGCATCGAGACCACCCTCGGGCATCTCATCCGCTCCAGTCCCACGAGGGGCATCGAGGTGAAGCCTGTGGTCCTCGGTGAAGTGGTCGAGTCCGCCCTGGCCCTGGTGCGCTACCGCGGGGATCGAAGCCGGGTGGAGATGGCCCTGCACTTTCCTGACAAGCCTCTCAGGATTCTCTCGGACCAGGGCTCTCTCCAGCAGATCTTTCTGAACCTGTTCCTGAATGCCCTGGACGCGATGCCGGGAGGGGGACAGCTCACGATTCAGGGGCAGGTCCTGGAAGGGGGGATCCTGGAAGTCCTGGTGGAGGATACGGGCCACGGCATGACTCCGGAGCAGCTGGACCAGGCCTTTGATCTCTTCTACACCACCAAGGAAGTGGGAGAGGGCAGCGGTCTGGGCCTGAGCATCGTGCACAACCTGGTCCAGGACCTGGGCGGCACCATCCGGGTTGAAAGCGCGCCAGGCCAGGGATCCCGCTTCATCCTGACGTTTCCCACCGAGGTGGACAGGGAGAAGGGGGAGCCACAATCCAGCTGATCTGGCCGCGAGAATCTGTTTCAAGTTCGCCGTCAAAAAGAGCTTGCAATAAACTTTGGGAAACAGTACGGTAGTGCCTCACTCGCTAATTCAGCACAAGCAAGTCCTATTTCCTTTGCCTGCAGGTCATCCATGGAAACAGCTCTGAAAAGGTCTCGAGACCTTCTGATCCTGGTCCTCGTTGCCGGGGTCTTCTATCTCCTCGGACGAGACGCATCTCCAGGCCCAGCCTATGGATATCGAGATGTGGACCACAATCGGGACATGATCGCCGTGACCGGCCAGTACGGCACCGGGACCTCGGTTCTCTACCTCGTGGACACGCGGCGGAAGAGCCTCCAGGTCTATGAAGCCCGCGGAGGCACGCAGTCGGATCTAAAACTGGTGGCCATTCGTGATATCACCTATGATTTGGAGGTTCGTAGTTATAATGACGTGTCCGAACCTGCCATGAAGGTGGAGGCGCTGGAGCGGCAGTGGAAACAGTTTTCCGGCAAGGGAAGCAGGTCCGGTCAGGCCGCGGGTAACAAGAAGACCCAGAATAAGAAGACCCAGAATAAAAAGACACAGAAGAGTCCTCCCGGGAAATCCCCGGGTGAATCCGGATTGAAGAAGAAATAGATCTCCAAGCTTCAAAGGGAAAAGAGGCCCGACTGATCCACGGGCGCCAGGAGGTACCATATGACTGATGAGTTCTATGATTTCGAGAAGGCCCTGAGTGAGCTCAAGATGGAGGAAGAGGAGCTCAAGCGCCTCGTCTCCGCCGGAGAAATCCGTGCGTTTCGCAGCAAGGGCCAGATGAAATTCCGCAAGCAGGATATCGACGATCTGCGCACCGGGGGCCTCGACGACGCAGAGGAGGAAGAGACCCTCACCAATGAACTCGTATTCGACGAGACGGATCCGCTCTCGATCGAGGACGAAGAAGAAGGCATGGCGACCGCCAAGATCGACGAACAAGACACGCTCATCGATGAAGAACTCCCGGATATCGAGAGCGACATCTCCGACCTCGGGGAGGAGTCCTTCGAGAGTGCGACTCCGGCGGCCAAACCCGTGGCCAGGCGGGCCACGCGCGTGACCCGGCTGCGGGAAGCCCAGGAGGCGCGGAAGGAAGCGAGTCCGGTCTTCTTCGCCCTCATGGTCCTGACGACGATCCTCCTGCTCTACGGCGTCGTATTTCTGGCCAATATCGCCAACAACCAGCAAAACGGCATGACCGAGGGTGTCTCAGGCTTCATGGTGAAGAGCTTCACCGAGCCGATTGAATAGTCATTGATCGTATCCGGGTATCGAACCCGATTCATACACAAAAGACATTGCGGTTCCGACCGACCCGGGCAACCCCTCCCTGCCCGGGTCGGTTCGTGCGAGAGACCCGTGTGCCGAGGTCGCGGCTCTCGATCTCACCACGCGCATGGGCGGTTATCTCGAGACCGGGGAGGAATCCGAGGGGTGGGGGCTCGTGCAAGAAGACGGGGATGTCCTTCTGGCATGGACCCTGTGAAGCCGAGAGCTTCGATGGCGGTGGATTCTCGTGAACCTGGGACAATCTGTTGATTCAAGCCGGCCTGATTGGCGTAGTCGTGGACTGAATCCGTCCCAGTCCCCGGATTCTCCTCCGGACGCTCTGGTAGTCGACCCCACCCTGCTTTCGATTCCATGCGATCATTGGTTTTGGGGTTTGTACAAGCCCCTGGGCCATATACTAGTTTAATTACATCGAGTTTTTTACATCGAGTTTTTTACATCATTGGTGTCGCCGGTGTTCTTTCAGGGGAGGTCCACCCCGGAGAGTGCGGGCGGGAATGGAGCAGCCGTGAAGGGTCATTATCGTTTGCTTGCCTTGGGATTGCTGTCCGCGATCATCATTCTTGCGGGTTGTGTGAGTCGAGGCGACTATCAGGATCTGGAGAATGTCGTGACCAACCAGGCGCGGGTCATCGGGAATCTCAAGAACTACAACCACGATCTGCAGCTGAAGTATGACCGCGCTGTCAGCGACAATCCGCTGGTGGAAGAGGAGAATGCGAGGCTCAAGCGCGAACTGGGCGTCTACAAGGAGCAATACGCCAAGATGAAGGACCTCTGGGAAAACCGTCCGGCCCAGAAGGCTCCCGAAGGCATGAAGTTCGAGCCGTGGGGTATCCGGGCAGAGAGTCGCGTTCTTTTCGATTCAGGCGAACACAAGCTGAAGGCCACGGGAAAGCAGGCGCTCAAGGCCGTTTCTGCGACCCTGAAGGCGCTCAGGATCCAGGTGGAGGGCCACACGGATTCGGACCGGGTTGTCCGTACCAAAAAAAGGTATCCCCACGGCAACCTCCAGCTGAGTGGGGAGCGGGCCCTGGAAGTGGCGAATTTCCTGATCAAGGAGTGTGGTCTGAATCCGAAGAACGTTTCCTACTGCGGGTACGGGGAATACAAGCCCATTGCCTCCAATGACTCGCCGGCGGGAAAGGCCCGTAACCGCCGTGTCGATATCCGGGTCCAGCCCGTCAAGCAGCCCAAGCCCTGACTACTCTGGGACGACTCTAACAGGGCATCGGACAGGCCAGGGGATCCATCCGGAAAACGATACGGCCTTTCCAGGCAGCCCTGAGACGCGAGAGGTTTGATGGTGAGTCACGGGCCCTATCCTGAACCGGGTGGAGTCCCTGTGGATGCCACCCCTGTCGAACCGCGCCTCCATGCGGTGTGTCATGCGGTGTGTTCAATCAAGATCCTGACCGTTCTGGCCTGGGCTTTTCTGATCTGGTTCACCGTGGGATGCAGTCCATCCCCAGAGAACGGGGAAGGGGCTCCAGGTGAATCGGGCAGCCCGGATGCCCTGCTGGGAATACTCCTGGATATGGTGGTCATCGAGGGGGAGGGAAAGCACCCCCCCTTTCTCCTGGACCGCTTCGAGGTGACCCACGCCCAGTTCGATACCTACCTGAGTCATACCCACAGGACCTTTCCCCGCCCTGCAGACGAGGCATGGGACCGGCAATCAGGCCGGCTGAAAAAACCCGATCTCGGGGAATATCCGGTCGTGCGGGTGACCTTGGAGGAGAGCCGGGCGTATGCCCGCTGGGCCGGAAAACGGCTGCCCACGTTTCGGGAATGGATCCGGGCCGCCAACCGCAGGGGCCGATCGGTGTATCCCTGGGGTTCGAGATCGCCGGAGAAGTACTACACCAACAGCCTTTCCACCCGGCTCTTTACCACGGCCCCCGTGGGAGCATTTCCCAGCGGTCAGAGCGAATACGGAGCCCACGACCTGGTGGGAAACGTCTGGGAATGGACCGACACCGTGCCCGATTTCTGGTCCCGGGAATCTCCCAGGTTCAGGAAGTCCACCTACGTGTATCACTGGATTCCCGATCTGCTGCCGGCCCTGGATACGACCTTGAAAAGGAACCGGTTGACGCTGGACCATGGGACCCCCATCTGGTTTCCCGGACTCCTTCCTGACCTGGATACCCGGCCGGAAAAACTCGTGAATCTCGACCAGAGGATCCCGGTTCCCTATACGGGCCGGGGTCGCCTCGTGGTGGGAGGCGGCTTTCGAAATCGTACCATCTCCAACTTCACCCTCTCCCCCGGCAGCGGAAACCGGGAAGTGGCGCCCATCGTGTATGAGGAACTGGAGTGGGGGACGGTATCCATCCAGCTCCTGGAACCCGAGGAGTGGCGGGACGACGTGGGTTTTCGATGTGTCCGGGACATCGGTGACCGGGAAGTTCTGTGCCTGATTCGCGGCCTGGCCGCGGTTCGGGCAAACAAACGGGATCCGATCGTGAGAATGCTCCAAGAAATGGGGCGGGACCTCGTCGGGTCCCACCTGGAGGGTATGGACCCGGGTATGGACCCCGACCTGAGAGAACGGGTCCGGAAGCTGCGTGAAGAGCTTGGATCCTGAATCCTCTTCTCTCCCCCGAACCGCTCGGGAACTCAAGGTATTTCTCCGAGCTCATGGATTGAGGCCTCGTCGCCGTTTCGGCCAGAACTTCATGGTCGATTCCAATCTTCTCGAGTTCATGGTCCGTTCAGCTCGCGTTGATCGGGGAGATCGTGTCCTGGAGGTGGGTACGGGCACAGGCCTCTTGACCCAGAAGCTCCTGGATCATGGAGCCGAGGTGGTGACCGTGGAGGCGGACCCGGGGCTGTTCGAGGCCGTGGCTCCCCGCCTCCGGCCCCAAGAAGCGGTCCGGGCTCTGTGCGGAGATCTGCTCGAGGGAAAGCACCGTCTCCGGGAAGATGTGGAGCAAATCCTGGTGGCCTGGAGAGACGCTCCCTACAAGGTCGTTTCCAACCTGCCCTTCAATGCCTCGGTTCCCATCGTGGCCAACCTCCTCCGGTCGGAGTCGCGTCCGGAGCGTCTGGTGGTGACGTTACAGAAGGAGGTGGCGGATCGATTCATGGCTCGCCCTGGAACCCGAGCCTACGGTCGAATCACAGTGGAGATACAGCTTCGAGGCACTCTCCGGCGGCTCCGGGATCTGCCTCCGGACGTGTTCTGGCCCCGGCCCCGGGTCAGATCCACGGTGATGGAACTCGTGCCGTTTCCGGAAGGCATGCGGCCGCGGCTGAAGGAGGAAGCTGGATTCAGCCGGTTCCTGGACGGTGTTTTTTCCCGGCGGCGGAAGAAGCTGTCGTCCGCTCTTGGCCAGGCAGGGTGCAACATGGAAGACATTGAGAGAGTGCTTGCGGACCTGGACCAGGATCCGGGGATCCGGGGAGAGTGCCTGGAACCAGAGGTCCTTGTCAGGATCTATGAGGCCCTGTTTTCCACCCGCTGATGCGAGGAGGCCGGGAAAACCCGAGAGCCGGAATTGCAGGGAGGGACAACCAAACTCCCCCTTCATCCTGAGTCGGTGGGGCGGCTGAAAGTCAAGACCCACGGGAAAAAAATTCTCGAAAGAAGAGATGCACGGGCTTCTATCCTCGTGTAGGCTAAAAACTTGGGATAAAAATGGACAATTGTTCTTGCAATGAATGGAAAAATTTGACCCAGCCGGTGCGGATGTGATATACATTGAGGTATCACGCTAAAAGAAACAGACTATAAGTCTATTTCTAATTTTATCTTATGGTGACAGGGCGGATAGCAGGGGTAAATAAACGATAGCCCTGTCTCATGTAAGAGGCCTGAGGAATACTGGGAACCATACACGCGGGATATCCAGGGCGATAAGGGACGATTCGGGAGATTCAGGCGGCAGAGCAGGCATTGCGCCAGGTGTTCAACCTTCCGGAAGATTCCTTCTGGAAAAACCTGTTTCCGATCGAATCACGATCGTGCGTTTCCCCTCGAATGGTATCGGATCCAGCACCTACGAACTCGTGTAGACCCGCGTTCAATGGAGAAAATCGAAGGGCGCTGCAGCATCGAAACGGGTCCGTCCTGATCAGAAAACTCGCTATCAGGACGTCGAATCCCGTCTCCCGGGTGTGAACCGGAACCGCCCCGGGGTGAGTGCAGGCTCAACACAGGAGGATTTCTGAGTTTGATTTCACCGGAACAGGTAGAAGCGATTCGTCAAGCCACGGAAATCGTGGATCTTGCATCCGGTTACCTGTCCTTGAAACAATCAGGAAAGAACTTCGTCGCCCTCTGTCCCTTCCACCGCGATTCCTTGCCCTCCTTCAACGTGAATCCCGAGCGGCAGATGTACAAGTGCTTCGGCTGCCAGGAGAGCGGAGACGTGTTCAGCCTCGTCATGGGCCTGGAGAACATCTCCTTTCCGGAAGCGGTTCGCATGCTGGCTGACCGGTCAGGCATCCGTCTCGAGGAGGGGACGAAAAGCGATACCGATCGCCTGAACCGGCTCCGCATCGCCGAGGCCCTGGCCTTTGCCTGCAACCAGTACCAAACCGTTCTCCACCAGAAGAGTGATGGAGAGACCGGCCGTGCTTACCTGAGGGACCGTGGTATTACTCAGGACATGGCCCGAGAATGGAGTCTCGGATTCGCGCCTCAACAGCGGGACTTTCTACTCCCTCGGGCCCGGAAGGCGGGATTTACGACGGAAATCCTGGAGGCGGCTGGCCTCTGCTACCCCGAGCGGGACGGCATGCCCAGGGCGGATCGTTTTTCCCAGCGCATCATGTTTCCCATCTACAACACCCGGGACCAGGTCGCCGGATTCGGCGGCCGAGCCGTACGGGAGGACCAGAAGGGCAAGTACGTCAATTCTCCCGAGGGGCCGCTCTTTCTCAAGAGCAAGCTCCTCTACGGCCAGGACCGCGTCAACCGGGCCCGTCGCAAGAATCCGGATCTGAGGCAGGCTCCTATCTATGTTGCCGAGGGATACCTGGATGTGATGGCACTGCACGCGGCCGGTCTGGAGACGTCCGTGGCTCCTCTCGGAACCGCTCTCACCGCCGACCACGTCCGGCTCCTCAGGCCGGCCGGAAATACCGTGGTTCTGGTGTTCGACGGCGACAGCGCCGGAATCGAGGCCACGCGCCGCGCCATACTGGAGCTCGTGAAGCAGGATGTGGACGTTGAGGTTACGCGACCCCAGGCCGGGCGAGACCCGTTCAGCATCTTCCAGGAAGAGGGCCGGGATGCGCTCGTCGCCACCGTGTCGAACACGCAGCAGGCATACGCTTTCCTCCTGGACCTGGCCCTGGCCGGTCGCGGCGATTCCGTGGAGGGCCGCGCCGCCGCTGCCGTTGACCTGGCACGGATATTCGGCCAGACCCCGAACGCCATGAAGGAGGACGGCTATATTCGTAAGGCTTCCTTCGACCTGAGAACCCGGGAGGAGGCCCTGAGAAAGGTCTGGATGGACCAGAAGGACCGGAGCCCACGGAGCATTCAGAGCCTTCAGAATTTCCAGGATCCGGAACGGCCGGCCCGTACAGTGCGAGGGGCCCTGGAGATCCAGGCCGAGAGGGACCTGGCCCTGGCCCTGATCGGACAGCCCGACCTGATCCCGAGAGCCATGGCTGAGGCGCCGTTGAAGAACTTCGTGGATGATCGAATCCGGACCCTCGTGGGTGTGCTCTACAACCTGAACGAGGAGTTGGGCGGGGAGTTGAGAACCCTGGAGGTCGGCTCCGTGCTGGCACGGCTCCAGGGCGAAGGTGAAGGCGCGGACCGGGGCACGTTTCAGCTGGTTACGGAACTGGTCGGAGAAGCGGATCAACGGCTGGAGATGAGGACCGAGGGGCGCATCGACAGGGACCGGAATCCCTTCGAGGACCTCCTTGAGGGATACCTCGACTATTTGAAGCGCAACGAGGCCCAGGCCCGGCGCAGGCGCCTCACGGACGGAATCCATGACGCCCTGGCCGCCTCCGACACGAGGACCCTGTTCGATCATCTCAGCGCCATCACGGACCTGGACCGGTCCCGACACAGGGGTCGTTCAGGGAAAACTACAGAGAAAACTACAGAGAATACTACAGAGAAAACTACAGAGAATGTTACCGGAGACCAAGATCCGCGAGAGGATCCACCAGCGGAACTCCAGGATACACGACAGGTGAATCCACAGGACACTCAGCGAGGAGAGCCGGGGTCCGATCGAGATGAAGTCAATTCAATATCAAGATCGAGTAGTACATAGCAACGAGTACATTGCATGTAGCAAAGGAGATCCGAACAGTCCAGTAATCACCTCGGGTTGGTGGAGGGAAGCCGCCCGCGAGATATGTATTTCTGATTGAATCTGCGATCCTCATGGATCGCGCCCGGGCAATGGAGGACTGAATGCAGAAGCAGCAGATCGAAAGCGGGCTTCAGGGACTGATCAACGAGGGAAAGAAGCGGGGATACCTGACCATCGACAAGGTGAACAAGGTGATCCCGAACGAGATGTCCCCCGAGGCTCTTGAAGATGTTCTGCTCAAGCTGGATGAGGCTGGCATCGAACTGGTCGATGAGGCCGAAGCAGAGGAACGTGCCGCGGAAGAGCAGGAATCCGGTGATGAGGCCGAAGACCATAGCAGCTCTGAAAAAACCCCGGCCGTCACTTCGGAAAAAATAGACGACCCCGTCCGCATGTACCTCACCCAGATGGGAGAGATCCCGTTGCTGAGCCGCGACACCGAGATCCGGCTCGCCAAGAAGATCGAATTCACGAGACGCCGTTTTCGCAAGAAGACGTTCGAGTCGTGCCTGGCGGCCGAGGCCGCCCTGAAGATCCTGGATAGCGTCATGAATGGGCGCCTGGCCTTCGACCGCACCCTGAAGGTGCCGGGGGGATACGACAACGCCAAGATCGAGCTGAGCCGCCGTATTGCAGTGAACGTCAAGACGGTGCGGGGGATGGTGGACCGGAACCGCCGGGAATACGCAGCTCTTCTCAAGCGAGACAAGGACTATGCCCCCCAGTACCAGGCCCGGTTGTTGCGTCGAATGGCCGACCGCCAGCGTAAATGGGTCGTGCTCCTCGAGGAACTGTGCATCCAGGCCAAGAAGTTCAGGGCCATCATCGAGAGCCTGCGGGCCCACCGGAATCGCATTCGCCAGGTGAAGAAGGAGCTCGCCTGCCTGGGGCGCAAGAAAGCGGAACGGATTCGCTACAAGGAGCTCCAGGCCGAACTTCACGATCTTCTCGTCCAGGCCGGCGAGGATGACGGGCACATGACAAAGCGTGCTACCGAGATCTGGCGCCGGCACACCGAGTACGACAATGCCAAGCGTGAGCTGTCCAAGGGGAACCTGAGGCTGGTGGTCAGTATCGCCAAGAAATACCGCAATCGCGGTCTTTCCTTCCTGGACCTCATCCAGGAGGGCAACACGGGGCTCATGAAGGCCGTGGAGAAGTACGAGTATCGCCGGGGATACAAGTTCTCGACCTACGCCACCTGGTGGATCCGCCAGGCCATCACCCGGAGCATCGCGGATCAGGCTCGCACCATCCGGATTCCGGTGCACATGATCGAGACCATGTCGAAGTTGCGTAATGTCACCAAGAAGCTCACCCAGAAAAATGGGCGGGAGCCGACCATCGAGGAGGTGGCCCAGGCCACCGACATATCGGTGGACGAGACCAAGCGCGTCATGAAGATTGCCAAGCATCCCATTTCCCTCGACCGGCCCATCGGCGAGAGCGACGACAGCTACTTCGGTGACTTCATCGAGGACCAGGGAGCGGAATCACCGGTGAACGCCGCGGCCCACGAGAAGCTCAAGGACAAGATCGAGAAAGTGCTCCACACCCTCACCTACCGGGAGCGTGAGATCATCAAGCTCAGGTACGGCATCAATGACGGGTATACCTATACCCTCGAGGAGGTGGGACGCATATTCAAGGTAACCCGCGAACGTGTCAGGCAGATCGAGGCCAAGGCCGTTCGAAAGCTCCAGCATCCGGTCCGAAGCCGGAAGCTGGAAGGTTTCCTGGACGGGACCTTCTGAGATGGTCCCCCGGCGACATCGAACACCGGGTCGCCGGGTGGAAAGGTGTTTAACGACGCCCCTGCCGAGATTCACGGCAGGGGCGTTTTTTTTTTCGTTCCTGCTGCAACAGGAACTGATCACGGTTCTGGAAGAACCTCGATTGAGCGAACGACCATGAAAAAGACCCTGAAAAAGCTCACGTTGCTTCAGGAGATCGACGGCCGGGTTCACACCATGAAGATACGCCAGGCGGAGATCCCGAATCAGATCGAAGAACAGGTGCGGGCGGTGAAGCGGGCCCTCGCCAGAGTGAAGGAACTGGAAAACCTCGCCAAGGAAGTGCGCAAATCCGTGGACTCCAAATCCCTGGAGCTCAAGGGGTGCGAGGAGAAGATCTACCAGAAAGAAGTCCAGCTCAACGAGATTACCACCAACGACGCGTACAAGGCGATGCTCAGGGAGATCGCCGGTCTGAAGGCGGACAAATCCCTGGTGGAGGACGCCATCCTCGAGTTGAGCTACAAGGAGGACGAGATCAAGACCCACATCGTGGAGGCGGGCAAGGAGCTGGCGGCCGCCCGGAACGAGCACGACTTCCGCAAGGCCGAACTGGACGATCAGGCCCAGGCTTTGGAGCGGCAGATCGAGGAACTCCAGGCCGGCCGGGAAAAGTCCGTCGTCGGCATCGACAGGGACGTGCTGGCCCGGTATGAACGCATTCTCCAGCACCGGGGCGGGCAGGGGCTTGCGGCGGTGCGCGACCAGCACTGTCAGGGTTGCCAGATGAATCTCACCCTGCAGGAAATGTCCATTCTCATCGCCTGCAAGGAGGTTCTTTTCTGCCGGACCTGTTCCAAGATCCTCTACCTGGAGGAGATCGTGGAACCGGTGGAGGTGGATGTCCACGATTCATGAGTTGGAATGTATTGGAATGTACCGGGCCGGATCCTGACCCGGCGCACGCCATTTTCCACACTTCCAGGGCCACAAACATACATTCATGGTAAGATAATCACGGAAGTGGGCCGGGCGGCCGCGGCACAACATGCTTGTGTCGAGGAAAGTCCGGGCTCCACAGGGCAGGGTGGTGGGTAACGCCCACCGGGAGCGATCCCAGAGCAAGTGCAACAGAAAGGATACCGCCGCGATTTCCTCGGATTTCGCGGTAAGGGTGAAATGGTGGGGTAAGAGCCCACCAGCGAGGGGAGTGATCCCCCCGGCTAGGTAAACCTCACCCGGAGAAAGGCCGAATAGGGAAGGACGAGGTGGCCCGCCTCCTCGCCGATCACGGCGCTCCACGCCGGGACCGGCTACTTCCGGGTAGGCCGCTCAAGGAAGCCGGCAACGGTTTCCTCAGAGAAATGGTCGCCACCGTCCCTCGGGGCGGTACGAAATCCGGCTTACAGGCCCGCTTCCGTTTTCCACCATTCGATCCGGGGAACTGGCGGTGAAATTCGTTTTGGCCTGGAATTGGGCGGATAATATCCCCTATCCAGACTATTTTTGAACGTGATTGAACCCCGGGAACAAGAGACCCTCTTGTCCTTCTTTCGTGTGGTCGGGCTCCTTGTTACAGCGTCGGGACTGACCGCGACGATAGAGGAGCATTGAACTCCACAGGCTGCTCAAGCAAGGACTTCGCGACAACCAAGACAGGGTGACGATGGATCTATCCAGCCTTTATTACGTGCTACTCATGGTAGCCGGCATCTGTATCATCATCTTCGTGCATGAACTGGGGCATTTCCTGGTGGCGAAGTGGGCGGACGTCAAGGTGGAGGTGTTCAGCCTCTGTTTCGGACCGTCGCTCTTCCAGAAGAAGGTCGGGGAAACCGTCTACAAGATCGGCCTCATTCCCCTCGGCGGGTACGTGAAGATGACGGGGGAGAATCCAGGAGACAAGTCCACCGGGGATCCCCGTGAGTTCAACTCCAAGAGCGTGGGGGCCCGCGCGGCAATCATCAGCGCCGGCGTCGTCATGAACATCCTCTTCGCCTGCGCCATCTTTCCCATCGTGTTCAGCCTCGGTGTCAAGATGATCTCTCCGGAGGTGGGGGGCGTGCGTCTTGGATCGCCCGCCTGGGTGGCGGGGATCCAGGGCGGGGACAGAATTCTCGCCCTTAACGATCGATCGGTGCGTTCCTTCGAGGACATACAGTTCGAGGTGGCTCTCTCCGACGGCCCCATCAAGGTGGAGTACCAGCGGGACGGTAAGAGCTTCTTCAGCCAGGTCACACCGGAATACAACCAGACCCGGGGATTTCAGGTCATCGGCATCACACCGGACCATGAAGAAGATACCTATGTCAGGGCCCGGGATGAAAGCAGAGTGGAGGGGCTGGAAGGTCATTCCAAGCTCCTCTCCATCAATGAATACGCCGGCAGCGACCTCCACGACCGGTGGGAAGAACTGCAGGATCGATACCAGGGCAAACCCGAACCCCTGATCTTGGGATTAGAGAAGAACGGCGTCCGCACCACGGTGCGCCTCCCCGGTAAGATGGTGGAGGCCAAGGAGTGGTTCCTGGGGGTCCAGATCCTGAGGTCGACCAGGATTTCGACCGTGCGCCTGCAGGCCGGAAAGCCCGTTCTGAACCTGTTCAAGGGCGACCGTATCACCCGGATCAACGAGACTCCGGTGAACGACTACCCGGCTTTTCGCAAAGCGGTGCTCTCGGCGCCCGATGGACCGGTCATCCTGAAGGTACAGCGGTTCAAGGAACCCGGCACGAAGTCTGTATCGATCCCGATTCCGGCCCTTTCACACAAAGCGGCGAGGGAGGGTATCCTCGAGAATCTCCACTTCGAGCAGGGTACGGTGGTGACTCCCATGGAGGGGTATCCGGCCATGGAGGCCGGATTCAAGGCCGGGGACAGGATTCTGAAGATCGAATCTCAGGAGGTTTCCTCCTTCAACGAAGTGCTGGAGATCATCCGCGGTTACAATCCCGGCAAGTTTCCCAATGGACTCGCCTTCACCCTCGAGCGTACCACCCTGGCACCCGGGGCCGCCGAGCCTACCCGGAAGACGATCACGCTCCGTGCGGCACCTCGAAAACGCATGGTCAATGAGGCCTGGCTGAGCGTCGAGTTTCAGCAATACCATCTTCAGGAGGAGGTGAAGTTTCCATTTCCCCAGAGCGTGACAAAGGGACTCCGGTACACCGGTATCTGGGTATTCAACATCTTCAACACTCTGAAGAGCATCGTCACGGGTCGGGTGTCCCCTAAGACCCTGGGGGGAATCATCACCATCGGCAAAGTTTCCTATGACCGGGCCCAGAGGGGCATCATCAACCTCATCTATTTCCTGGCCATCCTGAGTGTCAACCTGGCCATCATCAACCTGCTGCCCATCCCCGTTCTGGACGGCGGCCACCTGTGCTTCCTCATCGTCGAGAAGATCAAGGGCTCGCCGGTCAGCGACCGTGTCGTTGCGGTGGGTCAGGGCATAGGGCTCTGCATCATCCTGGCGCTCATCGTCTTCGTGACGTTCAACGATATCCAGCGGTGGTTCATTTCCTGACGGTCCATTGGTTTTCACTCAAGGACCGCATTGATGGGGGAGCGGATGGATAGATCGGACGAAATCGGAGGCCGGGAGAAACGCCGTTTCTCCCGCCTGCCCAGACGCCTGTCCCTCCACTACAAGATCATCAACGAGATGACGTCGACCCAGGACGATCGGTCTGCCACAACCTGTGATATCGCCCGGAATGGCCTCCGGTTCACCACCCCGGAAGCCCTGCAGGTGGGTGACAGTCTCGCCCTCCAGCTGACCCTCCCCGGCAAGGGCCAGGTCATTTCAGCCCTGGCCAGGGTCTTGCGCGTTACTCCCCTCCATGCGGACGCACCCGGAACTCCCGGATCGTTCGAGGTCGGAGCCTGCTTTCTCTGGTCCGGCTGGCACGACGGAAAAATGCAGCGCCAGATTTCCGATTTCGTCCGTGGAGAGCTGGAAAACCAGGAAGCGGGGATTTGATCCTACCAGGATCTTACTTGGGATGACTGACGCAAGGATCACCCGTCAGGCAGTCGACGTGTACGGGCACTTCCTGAATCCCGTTCACGGATCGGGCCACGGGGAGTAGCGTCCTGGCGTCCTCGGGGCTGATGGGGCCGTGGCAGACGGCGCACAGGACGAGTTTCCCCTGCCACTGCTTCAGGACATCGAGGCGGTATCGGATGGAGCGGGTGAATCGATTGTTCCGGACAACCCGCATCAGGCCCTTTTCCTGGAGGCTTTCCAGGGTCCGTGCGGCAAACGCGGGGGAAATGCCGCAGGCCTCGGCCACGTCCTTGACCTTGAGCTTTCCCGACAGGCGGTTCATGCCCTGGGACAGCCTGAGCAGCCGGTTGAATACACTTTGTTCTCCGAGGCTGAGATCCTGCATCAGGTAATCGCTGATGAAGTTGGGATAGAAGAATCCGCCTTCGGCCAGGGAGACGAACCGATCCACCTCGTGGGAGGGAAGGGTCGGGATTTCCCGGGTGGATCCGGCTCCGGTCCCGGAATCTTGGACGGAATGAACTCGATCTTCGCTAGTAGTTTCATTCCGTGTTTCATTCCGGGATTCAATACCCGGACCTGAATCGGATTCCTGGCCCAGGATGACGTCGAACGTCTCACGCAGTTTCTGGTTGGCCATGGGTATTTCTTGTTTCATCCTGCTGCCGGGCCGTCGTGCCCGTTGCCTGACCCCGTTTCAGACAGTTTCTGCGGGGACTGCGGATCATGCAGGTCATGTTCCGGTTCGCTAACGATTCGAGGCGCTTTTCTTTTGTTTTGAACCGGCGCTTGACCCGGCGTTATTGGTCCGGTCTTCGAGAGCCGATTCGAGGTCCTCTGCTGAACCTACTTCTGCAAGGCTTTCTTCAGCAAGACCGCTCGAATCACCTTCCGTCTTGTCAGGAATTTCCCTGAAATCGAATGCGCCCGATCCTTCGCTCTCTTGACCCGGGTCGAAGGGGAGTTCTTCCTCGACGATTTCTTCTTCCTGGACGTCGGGGGAGTCGATGAGTTCCAGGGCCAGAGTCGTGTAGTCCTTGGCGCTGCGGCTCTGTGGGAAGCAGTAGACCATGGGGGCCTTGATGAGCGGCGCCTTGGCGATGTTCGCATCGGTCTTGATGGGACTCAGCATGCGGCCCTGGAACGTCTTGCCCAGCATTTCCAGCATGCGGTTGGACAGCTTGAGGCGTCTGTCGATCTTCGTGGGCAGAATCCAGGTCTTGAGCTTGTGCCCCATCTTTTCCTTGAGCAGATTGAAGGTGTTGGTCAAATCATCGATGGCCTTCATGCTGTAGCACTGGGTCTCGATGGGTACCACGGCCTCGGTGCTGGCTACGAGTGCATTGATGGTGATGGTGCTCAGGTTCGGAGGACAGTCGAAGAGGATGATGTTGAAGTAGTCGAAGTAGGGGCGCAGCTTCATCTCGAGGATACGCTCCTTCATCAGCATTTCCTTGAGCTTGATGTCGGCGCCGGCCAGTCGGATATCCGCCGGGATCAGGTAGATGTTGGAGAATCGGGTCTTCAGCACCACGTTCTTTGCCGTGACGCTGTCCTCCACCAGGAGGTTGTTGCTGGTGAGTTCGATCTCGTCGGGATTCAGGCCGAAGGAGATGCTCAGGTTGGCCTGGGCGTCCAGGTCCACGCAGAGCACCTTGTACCCCTGGCTGGCAAAGCAGCCTGCGAGGTTGAAGCTCGTGGTGGTCTTCCCTACCCCGCCCTTTTGATTGACCACGCTGATCCGCTTGAAGGTGGTCTTGCCGGCGAGGTCCAGGATCTTGTTCAGGACCTTCTGCGAGTAAACCCGGTGGTTTTTTCGGTCACGCTGGATACCCTTGAGCTTCCCTTCTCGTTCCCACTCGAGCAGGGTGTTCCTGGGTACTCCTGCAATGTTGACCACCTCACGGCAGGTGTACGTCTGGCTCACAATTCCCTCCCTTGCGCCGCGTCGGGGTGTAGACCCACGGCGTCCGAGTTGTATTCCGCCCTCTACAAGTGCAGGGATGTGTAGATGGATAGTTCGATGTCTGAGCCGGGATGATACACATGATCGAAGTCCCTGCCAATTCCTTTTTTAGATCTATCTTTCGACAGGGGCGAAAAATCTATATCATGATGGGCAAAGCCGCCTTCCACGCCTGGAACCACGGGCGGGGCTTCTGGCCTCGATCGGATCGATGATCGCATATCGTCTCGCTCTTCCCCTTGTTTTCGTGATGCTCCTGGGCTGCAAGGCCGAGGAGGACGGGAAAACTGCCCCGCAGATCCACAATTCCAGGGTAAAGACACCCAGCGTTCTCGAGACCCCCCCCGGCTCGATCCGCCTTGCTGCCATCTATCCCACCTCGGGGCGGTACGAGGCGAGCGGTCGGGAGTGCCTGAACGGGGTTCGAATGGCCGTGGACCGGGTGAACCGGGGCGGCGGCGTACTGGGCCGGAAACTGTTCATGGTGCCGTACCCCACCCGGAGCGACGTGGAATCGACGCGAGAGGAGGCCCGTCGGGCCGTGGCCGAAGGCGCGGTGGCTCTCCTCGGGTCCAATGCGAGTCTCTTGAGCGAGACCGTGGCTCAGGTGGCCGAGGCGCACGAGGTCGTGATGATCACCAATGTGTCCACGGCCACGAACCTCACCCGGAACCGGCCCTACGTGTTCAGGACCTGCTATTCCAATGACCTCGTGGCCCGGCTCATGGCCAGCTACGTCTGGACCGGCCTGAAGTGCCGCAAGGTGGCGGTGCTCCAGGAGGTGGCCAGGCCCTACAGCAAGGACCTCGGGGACCGGTTTTCCCACCATTTCACGGGCCTGATCCGGGCCCGGGGCGAGGGAGAGATCCGGACCTGGCAGTACATCTCCATGGAATCCGATTTCACGCCTTTCCTGCAGGAGATCCGGTCCTTCGGGGCCGAGGTCCTGTTCGTCCCCAGCAGTTTTGACGACGCCACCCTGGTGGCAATCCAGGTGCGAGCCATGGGGATCCCGATCACCATGGTGGGGGGGGACAGCTGGTCCAACGCCAGGCTCTTCAACCGGGGCGGACCCGGCCGGCCGGCGTACCACAGCGAATACTGGGACCCCAGGCCTGACAACGCCTTCTACCTCGCATTCCGGCAGCGATTTGGCACCACGTCCCGGGGAGGCCGGGCCGCCCTGGCCAATGATGCGGTCCTGGCCGTGGTGCAGGCCCTCTATTCCATGGGCAGGCCTCAGGAGATCCCCGACCTCGAGGCTCCGGGCCTGATCGAGACCCGGAGGCGTCTCCGGGAGCACCTCGCAACGGTGAAGGTCACCGGGGCGACCGGCCTCATCTCCTTTGACAGCCAGGGGGACGCCAGG
The DNA here is from genome assembly GCA_964485695.1 of uncultured Planctomycetota bacterium. Lineage (GTDB taxonomy): Bacteria > Planctomycetota > JAFGQW01 > JAFGQW01 > JAFGQW01 > CAZAKZ01. The sequence continues at coordinate 18,373 of CAZAKZ010000107.1, forward strand.
AAACCCTGCTATGTCTTCAAGGTTGACGGAACCTCCCGGACCCTGACGACCATTCTCGAATGAAGGAACCTGGTGTGACCGGTTCGATATGAACGTGATCCGACAACGTGAGGGGGGAACATGGGCGCTTTTCGTCGCCTGAACTTCAAGATCACCCTGCTGCTGGTGATCTCCTTCATGCTCATCGTGGCCCTGTTCCTCTCGGTCCTCCTGCCGTTCCAGCGGGAGCAGCTCCAGAGGTTTGTGGATGACCGGCGGAGCTTCCTGGACAACCTGGTCCAGGCCCGGCGCGGCGACATCTGCCACTGGTGGGTGCAGGAGTCGGGGGCGGCCCACTGGCACCAGTTCCAGAAGACCCTGCTGGCCAATCCGAACATCCTCCACGCGACCCTCTATCACCTGCCCAAGGCCGTCATTGGCCGACGCGGCCCTGCAGAGGCCGTGGAACGTCTGGTCGTCACCTCGGATCCTGAGCTGGTGGAGGAGATCCGTCGGGCCGCCCTGGCCGCCGGGATCGAGCTGGAGTCCTACCCGGATGCTGATGGAAAGGCCGGCTCTCCCTTTCTCGTGGCCGTGGGAGACGAGGTCTGGGTGAGAACGTCGGAGGGGAAGGGGCTCCGGGGGGACATGAAGGACTTCAAGACCCTGGAAGCTCCGCCGGACGTGAGCGGAGTCGGGGTGGAGGGACATCACCGGAGGGAAACCCTGGGCAGCCAGCGATCCCTGTACTACTGCGCGTTGATCTACCTCGGAGACAGCCGCAGCAAGGAGAACTTCTCGAAGGTGGGGCACCTGGTGATCCGGTACGGTCTGTCCGATCTGGACGAGGAGGAGTCTTCCATCTTCTCTCTCTTCTACGGCCTGCTGGCCGCCCTCTTCCTCGTGCTTCTGGTGCTCCTCAACCTCTCCCTGGGGCGAAGCGTGGTGCGACCCATCCGGGGTGTCCTGGAGGCCATGCGCAAGGCCGGGGCGGGCGATCTGGAGGTGCAGCTGGAGAAGCGCAGCCACGACGAGATCGGCATGATGGCGGATCGATTCAATCAGATGGTGCAGGACCTAAAGCGGTCCAAGGAAGCCATCGAGGAATACAACCGCACCCTGGAACAGCGGGTCAAGGACCGCACTCGGAAGCTGGTGAAGAGCGAGCAGCGGGCCCGCGAGCTCAAGGACCATCTGAGCGCCGTCCTCGGCCACGTCCAGGCGGGCGTGTTCGCCCTGGACGGGGAAGATCGCATCGTCACCTTCAACGAGCGGGCCGGCGAGCTCCTCGACCTGAACCCCGGAGACGTGGTGTTGAAGCCGATGGAGGCGGTGTTCGGCATCCCCCCCCTGGATCCGTTGCGCCGCGTTCTACGGAAGGCGCGGGGGAAATCTGCGGCCATGGAAGAGTTCAAGCTGGGGCCCCTCGGCAAGGTGAAGACATTCCGCATCGCCGTCACGGCCCTGGAGGGCGGGGGCGAGGTGGTGGTCCTGGACGACGTCACCGATCTGATCTACTCCAAGCGGCTACTGGCCTGGCGGGAGGCAGTGGAGCGGGTCATCCACGACATCAAGAATCCCCTCACCCCGGTTCGCCTGACCGCCCAGCAGATCCGGGTGGCGTACGAGGACCGGTCCCCGGATCTGGAACGGATCGTGGACCGGGGCACGGCCAACATCCTCTCGAGCGTCGACAACCTCCAGAGCATGCTGGCCGATTTTTCCCTGCTCTACCGCCGTCCCCGGGCAGAACCGGGGCCCGTGGACATGAACGGCCTGGTGACTCAGGTCCTGGACGAGCAGGCACCGGCTCTCGAGGCGGACATCACCGTGGTGAAGGATCTGGCGGGGGAATTGCCGTCGGTCAAGGGAGATTCCCTGAGCCTGTGGCGCCTGATGACCAACGTGATCCAGAACGGTCTGGAGGCCATGAAGGGGCGGACGGGGCGCTTCACGATCCGCACAGAGGTGGGGGAGGATTTCGTCCGTATCACGGTCCTCGATGAAGGCACCGGAATTCCGCCGGAGCGGCTGGACAAGCTCTTCGAGCCCTACTTCACCACCAAGGCCAAAGGGACAGGCCTGGGCCTGGTCATCGCCCGACAGATCGTGGAGGATCACGGTGGGAGGATCGAGATCCGGAGCGTGGAGGGCGAGGGGAGCACGGTTGAGATCCAACTGCCGCTGGGCTGATTATTAGATCCTAAACCCACGCCCGTAAGCGTTTCAGGGGGTTTGAACGTCACCAGGCAAGATCGACGGGATCGGCTTTCCCATTTGTGATGCGTGGCAGGCTTCCACGAGGTATTCAAGGACGTTTCGATTCTGCGATCTCAGGCTGGCCACAGTCGATAAGATGCGTTCTGCAAAACGGCTTCCACGGGCGCTATCGGTTCCAAAGCTTCCCTTTCGCCAGAGGACCGGTTTACGGACAGCCCGTTCAGCAGCGTTATGCCGCGTCCCGGAATATGCCGCGCCGGTGCTACGCTACGGCCTGGGACCCG
>CAZAKZ010000108.1:0-20666 GCA_964485695.1 uncultured Planctomycetota bacterium
CAGGCCGCGACCACGGTGGGGGCCGAGAGGACGGCAGGGGGCTTAACGGCATTGATTTTCGAGGGGAGATCGTACCCGCCTGGAGGAGACCGGAGAATGCCATGAACCTACGAGAACAGATGGAGAAGATCTACCGGGATCTTCCGCTGGAGAATATTCCCTGGAACCTGTCGGAACCACCCCGCCTGCTGACCTGGGTAGTAGAGACCGGGAAAATACTTCCCTGCAAGGCAGTGGACCTGGGTTGCGGAGTCGGCAACTACGCCGTCTGGCTCGCTCTACAGGGCTTCGACGTGACCGGCATCGATCTCAGTCAACACGCGATCGACCATGCCGTAGAACTGGCGGCCCGCCAGGATGTATCGTGCCGCTTTGTCGTCGCAGATATGCTGGAGGCCCTGAAGGATTTCCATGCGACCTTCGACCTGGCATACGACTGGGAGGTTCTGCACCACATCTTTCCTGAACATCGATCACGGTATCTTCAAAACGTCCACAGCATGCTTCGTCCGGAGGGTACGTACCTGTCGGTCTGCTTCAGCGAGCGGGATCCCGGTTTCGGTGGTAAGGGAAAGATCCGAACCACTCCTCTCGGCACGAAATTATACTTCTCTTCTGAAGAGGAGCTCGAGACGCTTTTCGAACCCTATTTCGACGTCCTCGATTTGACCACGGTCGAGATCCAGGGCAAGCACACGCCCCATCTGGCCAATGTGGCCTGGATGCAACGAAGGTGACTTCCGTTGCCGGTGTTCAGCCGGTTAGATCTGCGGTGGGGTGAAAGACCTTGCCTTCGAATCGGGGGGTCGTGTACAATCGTCTCCTGGAAGTAGCAAATTTCCTCTGCACGGGTAGCTCCAATAAGGAGACGACATGAAAACATACCTTACCGTCGCTCTCGTCCTTGCCCTGTCCGGCCTGGTCTGTGCCGACGAGATCTACATCCCGGACAACAATCCCGCGTCCACCACTTTCAACGCCATTCCCTTCTGGGCGGAGTGGTCCGTCATCCAGGGTGAGATCCGCTCCCAGATCCTCTTCAACGCCTCGATGCTCGGCAACAGACAGTACTACATTCACGAGGTCTCGTTTGCCTCCGCGTTCACCGGCGTCTTCTCTGCCACCCAGCTCCAGGTGAGGATCAGCCACGTGAAGACCAGCCTCCTGAACGCGACGATGGACCTGAACATTCCGGGTCCGGCCACCTGCTACGACGGCCCCATCAGCTATCCGGTCACTTCCAACACCTGGTGCCCGATGGGATTGACCGGCGGCTTTCTCTACAACGGCGTGGACAACCTCGTGGTCGATGTCCGGTACAAGGGAGGCAAGAACACCACGTTGAGCCCCTCGCCAATGACTGTGGGCCGGTTCTGGTACGTGGCAAACGCCCCCATCCCCCGCAACTGGGCCTACCAGAGATACAGCGCAACACAGCAGTCGGGCGGGAGCGCCAAGAACGGGCTGAAGATCCGGTTCACCGTGGACACGACCACGATCCAGGGTTCCGGCGCTCCGGCTCCGGGCGGCACCGTGGACCTCGCCCTGCTGTCGCCCGCGGATCCCGGCCTGGTCTACCAGGTGGGAACCTCTCTGGGGACCGGTCCGATTCCCATCGACAAGCGCAAGCTGGGCCTGAGCCCCGATTCCATTCTCGTGGCGAGCGTGAGCGGAGTGCTGCCTCTCGTTTTTCAGGACTATGCGGGCCACCTAGACGGATCCGGCAAGGGCAAGGCAAAGCTCAACATTCCGAGCCTGCCGGTGCTGGTCGGAACACGTCTCCACTCGGCCTTCCTCACGCTTCTGGCAAGCGCGCCGTCGGGCGTGAAGTCGATCTCCAATACCTTCTCATTCACCATCACGAAGTGAATGGAGACCTGACATGAAACACCTGGCTATCTGCTCAATCTTGCTGCTGGTCGTCGGGACCGTGGTGCCTGCACAAGGCATCGAAACGCTCAATCCGAGCCACGACACCTTCATCGATCAATACGGACCGAATAACATCAATGGGACAAAGTCCGCCATATGCGTCAGAAACATGTACGGCTCCGGGGCAAGATGGGAGCTGGACGGGCTGTTCAAGTTCGATATTCATTCCATCCCCAAAGGAGCGGCGATCGCGGCGGCGAAGTTGTACGTCTATTATTACCGCTGGCATGACACCAATCCCAAGGGCCGAACCCTGACCTGCCACAGGATCACGAGCACCTGGGACGAGAAATCCGTGAACTGGAACACGCGTCCCAAATACGACACCGTTTCCACTTCCGGCGCCCCGGTCCCGGCCAGCTACACCTGGATGTCGTGGGATGTGGCGGTGGACGTCAGGGACTTCGTAAACGGGACCAAGACGAACCATGGCTGGCAGATCATGGACCTCAAGAAGTGGGGAACCGTCAATATTCCCATGATGTATTTCTACTCCAGGGAATTCACCAGCCTGAGGCCGTACCTCGAGATCGCGCTTCCCACCCACCTCGCGGTCAGTGGCTCCCCCCGTCCCGGCGGCACCGTGACGTTCGGTCTGACCGCGGTGAACGACAAAGGCCTGGCCTATCAGGTCGGCTCCTCCTTCGGGACCGGGCCCATTCCCATCGACAGCCGGGAGATCCTCTTGAGTGTCGATCCCTTGCTTCTGGTGTCCCTGAGCGGAGCTCTACCCGGCATCTTCGAGAAATACACCGGCTTCATCGATGCGCAGGGCAAGGCCGGAGCAGCCCTCAAGATCCCAGGCCACCAAGGGCTCATCGGTTTGAAGATTCACACGGCGTTCGTTACCTTGAGCGGCTCGGCGCCGTCGGGCGTGAAGTCGATCTCCAACACCTTCTCGCTCAGCATCATGAAGTAGCGGGATTCCCCAGCTGTGCCGGGCTCAGTCATATACCGGGGAGAAAGCGATGCGCGAGATCTTCGCGCGCCGGCACTGGTCCACGATCGTGACGACGGATTGGAGACGCACGCCGGTACGCGGCTCGATCTGTACCATCGCGTCGGGTCCGCTGTAGAGGTGTTCGAGCATCTTGTGTACCTTTCCGGCGGCGTCGGGCAGGGGACCGACGCATCGGCCGTTCACGTAGCACAGGCATCTTCCCTCCCTGATGGCGAGGTGGATTTGAATCTTGTCATCCGGATGATCCCGGGTGGGAAGGAACGTTTTGAGTCTCCCGAAGGTGAGCTTCTTGTCCGGTCTTTTTCGCTGAACGGAGAGATAGATCCTGTAGATCTGGATGTCCCTGTCGGCGCACAACTGGAGCACGTGCTGCACGCGTCTGAACGGCGCGTCCCTGTCGCAACGGATGACCAGCGGTATCCCCGAGAAACCCGTCTTCTTCTCGATCTTTGACCGGGCGATGGGGTAGAACCACGCCTTGAGCTCGTCAGACGTGAATTCTGTGTCCTTGCGGGAAGTCCGAGGGACGAAAATACGACTCTTGCGCTTCTTTGCGTCCCAGGTGATGACGACGGTCATGGGGCGAGTCTGGGGGTTGTCATCCATGTCCGATTCGGCAAGCGGGAGTCTCGTGAGGCTGAATAACTCAACCTCTTTCTCCACCCGTGACGATCCGTCCAGGCCGAAGGACACGATCTTCGTCTCCAGGACGTTGAGCACCAGCTCCGTGGAGCCGAGGGCTTTGCCGTCCCAGAACGCCTCGATGCGGTACTGGCCCGGCCGCAACGGAGGGATCTTCAACGCGTAATCCATGGTCTCGCGTGCGCTCTTCCAGCGCTCTGCCTCGGAGTCGTCCTTGTAGGTCTCGCTTTCGTACACCCAGGCTTTGCGGAATCGATACGTCCGGCGTGCGGATCGTTCGCTGTGTTTCACCACGATCTTGACCTCGTTCTCCGGCAGGGCGTCGCCTGGAAAGCGTACCTGGAGGGCCGCACGCGACTTCACCTTGAAGATGAAGGGCGGATTCGCATCCTTGGCGATTCGTACGGTGCGGTTGGCAAGATGATAGTCGCCCCGGAACCGGATCACTCCCCTCCCCGCCTCGACGCCCCCGAGGATGAACGTGCCGTCGGGCTTTGTCTCGGTGGAGGCCATGCGCCTCGCCTTCCCGCCCTGCCACGTCATGTGCACGCCTCCTGCGGGCTTGCCCCGCATGTCGACCACCCGGCCTGTCACGGTGAGCGTCGGGACCAGGAGGATCTTGACCCGGGTCGTCTGGTTCTCCTGCACCCGTACGCCCTTCTCCAGCTTCTCGATATAGCCGCGGCCCTGGGCGAGGAGTTCGTATTCTCCGGGATCGAGTCGTCGGGAGATGAACACCCCGGCCGGCGCCTCGGGCTTCGCATCGAAATACGACAGGCCGTAGCCGGAGGACGTGGACGAACCTCTGACCTCTGTTTTCCAGCGTTCCGGGATGCCCACCCTGGCGCCCGTGGCCACCTTACCCGTGCGCGCGTTCAGGAGTGTGACCTCGATGTACTGCCCCTGGGATGCGGTGCCGATCGTGAGGAAAATCAGCGAGAGGAAGATTCTGATACCCATGGGCGTGCCTCCGTATTGGGGGGTGGACAGCTCTCGTGAAATGGTTTCTGCCACGTATTTTTGCCCGTAGCCCGGGAGTCATTATACAACGTCGGGGTCATACAAGCATTTCCGACAGGACTCGAATCCGCAGTCTCCGGGGATGGGGAAGTCGCCTGGTATTTCGCTAAGTCGTTTTGTATCTATAGGTTGTGCCAAAAATGACCACGGCTGCACATCCTTGTACCCACCCCAGATCCCCTCTCGCCGGGGAGAGTGCCTTTTTCACACCGGATCTCCTACGGGCTTGACCCGGCTGCCAAGAGAGCCTATGGATATGGCTGTATTTCGGAATCGCCTTGGAGCTCTCTTGAAGTGCACACCTTTCGGCACCTCCGACCTGACGCAGACCGTCCCGAAGATCGCGTCCGGACCAGACTTTTCGGGATGGAAGTTACCCAATGTTCAATATCTATGTAGGCAATCTGTCCTTCGACACCACCGAGTCGACCATCCACGACCTCTTCAGCACTCATGGCGAGGTGGACCGCGTCAACATCATCACCGACCGCGACACCGGACGGCCGCGCGGCTTCTGCTTCGTCGAGATGCAGGATGAGAACGCCGGTCGCGAGGCCATCGAGGCCCTGAACGGCACCGAGGTCGGCGGCCGCACCCTGACCGTCAACGAGGCGAAGCCCCGCGCGCCGCGCGGCGGCGGCGGCGGCGGCGGCAGACGCGACCGCTGGTAATCCCCCACCCACAAAGGGATTGATGCCCCTGCCGGGAACTTCATCCGGGCGGGCCTCGCGACGGATCATGGCGTGAGGCCGCGCGATTAGGATGGATTTCCCGGCAGGGGCGTTTTTTTGCCTGGATGACGGCCCGGGTAGAGGCAGGAATTGGCCGACGATTACTTCGGCCGTTCGGTATCCAACCGCCTCCTGATCTGTACAATACCCCCATGAGGTTCATCGCGTATTTCTTCCTCACCGTCTGTTTTCTCTCCGTGGCCGAGCTGCTGCTGCTGGTGCGCGCGAGCGAGGCCGTGGGATTCCTCTACACCCTGGCCCTGTGTGTACTCACGGGCCTTGTCGGGGGCGCCCTGGTGCGGCATCAGGGGCTCCAGACCCTGGGCCGGGTGCAGGAGGAGATGGCCTCGGGGCGCATCCCGGCCGCGGAGATCCTGGAGGGCATCGTGCTGCTGGTGACGGGCGCGCTGCTGTGTGTCCCGGGATTCATCACCGACGTGTTCGGCGGCCTGATGCTCATCCCGCCGCTCCGGCGGCGCCTCGCAATCTGGATCAAAGCCAAGGCCGCGTCCCATGTCACGGTTCACGCCATGGGTCCGAATCCCTTCCAGGCCGGCCGGGAGTCCGAGATCAGGGACGTGGAGTGCGAGGAGAAGCCCCCGGAAGGGGAATGACCGCCACCCCTAGCGCCACCACGAACGGCAGCACCCGGTCGAACACTCCGCCCTGGGTTGCCAGGCCGACGTGCGGCCCCAGGTAGGCGAGGACACTCAGGGAGAAGCCGAGGCCCATGGATACGAGGGAGCGCCCCGGCGGCACGGGGCCCTTCAGGACGGTGACCAGCAGCAGCGGACCGAAGGCACACCCCATGGCGGACCAGGCGAAGAGCACCCAGTCGAAGATGGTCTCCCGTACGTAGAGAGCGGCCACCGCCGAGCCCAGGGTGAGCAAGACAACCACCACCCTGGAGATTCCGATCAGACTTCCGGAAGACTTCCTGCCCAGGCCCAGGTCGTGGGTGACGGAGGAGGCGGCCACCAGCAGCTGGCTGTCGGCGGTGGACATCATGGCCGACAGGACGGCGGCCAGGATGATGCCGGCCAGGACAGGCGAGAACAGCTCCAGGGATAGCTTGATCAGGATCCGCTCGTCGTCTCCGAGCTTCTCGATGAGGACCCTGCCGCAGAGGCCGAGGACGATCATGCCGGAGTAGATGATCACCGCCCAGAGGATCGCGATTCTCCGGGCCCGGCGCAGCTCGTGGTCGCCCTCCTTCAGGGCCATGAAGCGGTTGACCACGTGGGGCTGACCCGGGTAGCCGAGGCCGATGCCAAAGGTGCCCAGGACGAAGCCGACGGCCCCGAAGAGGGGAAGGCCTTTCCAGAGACTCAGGTGGTCCTGGAGGGCGGGGGCCCGGAAGCCCTCGATAAGTCCCCCCGGGCCGCCGACCTCCACGAGGGCGACCACGGGCAGCACCACGGCCGCCGCCGCCATCATCAATCCCTGCAGGGTGTCGGTGAGGCTCACGGCCCAGAATCCTCCCAGCAGGGTGTAGACCAGGATGACGGCGCCGCCGATGAGGATGCTCGATTCCATGGAGATGTGGAAGGTCTCGTTGAAAGTCTTTCCGGCGGCCTGGAACTGGGAGGCCACGTAGCTGCCCAGGGAGAGGAGAATGATGAGGGAGGCGCAGACCGTGAGGGCGGTTCGGAGCGGCCGGCCGCGTGGGCCGGTGAGGACCTCGGTCAAGGTCAGGGCTCCGGTCCGGTGGCTGACTCTCCGCAGCGCCGGCGCCAGCACGTACCAGTTCAGGCAGAATCCGCCGACGCAGGCCGGAAAGAGCCAGACGGCCGAGAGCCCCGTGGTGTAGGCGGCCCCGCTCACGCCGAGAAGCGTCCACGCCGAGGAGGAGCTGGCCGAGGCGCTGACGGCGGCCACGCAGGGTCCCAGCTTCCGGCCGCCCAGAAAGAAGTCGACACTGTCCCGGGTGCGGCGCTGGCCCCAGATGCCCAGGGTCACCAGGACCACCTTGTAGGCGATGAGGGTGATGAGGATCACCTGCCACTGGGTCATGGACGGCCTTTCAATCTATTGCCTTGAGCGGTGGGCCATCTTGGCATCCATGAGGGGGGATGGCAATGGAAAACGGGTGCAGGAGATGGGCGAGAAACTTTGGCCATTCTCGCCTGTTTTAAGAGATTCGAGTATAATCATCGACGGCCAGGGGTTTCCAGAAGGAGACAAGTCCATGCAGCGTTCATTCATCCTCATGATGCTCGTGATTCTCGCCGCGGCTCCGTATCGCACCGGCTCGGCCCAGGTGCGGTACCGCGATCCGGTGTTTAACCGCGTGGACGTGAAGTCGGCACTGGCATACGGCGCGGCCGTGAACCGTTACACCCAGAAGCTGGAGACGCTGCTCCTGGATCTCTATACCCCGAACGGGGACACCAAGGCCGAACGTCCGGCAGTGGTGGTGGTCCACGGTGGCGGCTGGGTCAGCGGCAGCCGCGCGAGTAATCGCTTCAAGGCCATGTGCCAGGACTTTGCAAAGCGGGGATACGTGGCCGTGAGCATCGACTACCGCATGGCTCCGAATGCACAACAGAGAAAGCTCCCTGAGTCGGCCTGGGACTCCCAGGAGGATACCAAGGCCGCGGTGCGGTACCTCCGGCGCCACGCGAAGACCTACGGGGTGGATCCCGACCGCATCGCCGCCATCGGGAGCTCGGCGGGCGCCTACGCCGTGGTCATGGCCGCCTACTACGCCGCCGAGGGAACGAGCGGGAATCCGGGCCACTCCTCCAAGATCCAGGCCGTCACCGATCTCTGGGGCGGCACCTTCGACCTGAAGGAGACCGAGACCGGAGAGGCGCCGCTCCTCATCGCCCACGGCACCCTAGATCCTGTGGTGTCCTATCAGAACGCCCTGGATCTGGAGGCGCGCTTAAAGGCCGTGAAGATCCCGGTGGAGCTTCACCCCTTGACCGGGCGGGGCCATGCCCCGTGGGGCGAATATTCAAAGATCCTGGTCTGGTCCCTGGACTGGTATTACCGCCACCTCACCCTGGCCCAGAAAAACGGCCTCCGGGCCCGGCCCGGGTACGCCTCCCCCGGCACCCTGACTCTCGAGCTGACCGCACCGGCCGACATGGATGCGCTGCTGGTGACGTCGTTCCTGCCGGCCCACATCGACCTCGGCCCCCTCGGCGTGGTGGGACTGGATCCGGCCCATCCGATTCTGGCCGTCGGGGCGAGGCTCCCTGTGACGCCGGGCATTGCCGTGAAGCCGGTGAAGTTCATCGTACCCCCTGGCCTCACGGGGCTCACCCTCTACTGGCAGGCCGTGCTGACCGAGGCGGCGTCCCCCGTTCCCGTGACCCTCACCAACGCGGTGGCCACACGATTCTGACAGGGAGGCATGGCGTGACGGCCGGAGTGATCTTCGACATGGACGGGGTTCTGGTCGACTCGGTGGAGGCCCACCTGGAGAGCTGGGTGGTGCTGGGCCGGAACCACGGCTTCGACATCCCGCGCGAGGTGTTCCACGACTCCTTCGGTCAATCGGGGCGGGACATCATCCGCTTGATCTTCGGGGACGCTCTGGACGCCGAGGCGATCCGCGATCGCGTGGCGGAGAAGGAGGCCATCTACCGCGACCTCATCCGGGGCAGGGCCCCGCTCATGGAGGGCGTCCGGGACGTGGTGCGGGACCTCCACGACACCGGGTACCGCCTGGCCGTGGGCACCTCCGGGCCGCCGGAGAACGTGGACCTGGTCCTCGAGGAGGCGGACATCGCAGCGTATTTCACCGCCACCGTCAACGGTTTCGACGTGGAGCGAGGGAAGCCGGCGCCCGACATCTTCCTGAAGGCTGCCGACCGCCTCGGCCTGGCGGCCGGTCGTTGCGTGGTGGTGGAGGATGCCCCGGTGGGCATCGAAGCCTCGGTGGCGGCGGGTAGCCCCGCCGTGGGCCTGGCCGGAATGCACGCCCGGGAGGCCTTGCTGGAGAGCGGGGCGACGCGGGTGCTGGAGCGGCTCGTTGATCTCACGCCGTCCCTGGTGGCGGAGATCCTGCTTTGAGAGTACACCCCTGGTTCATTCTCCTGTCCATCCTGGTCCTGGCTGCACCCCCGGTGGCGGCCCAAAAAGACCGGGCGATCACGACCCGAACGGGATCGTTGTTCCGCATCTTCTGCCACTTCGACGACAAGGATCTGGCCCAGGCGGCCCTGGAGACGGCCCAGGCAGTGTTCCCGTGGGCGTCGTCGGTCTACGGAACGACCCGGTATCAAGTTAAGGAGCCCCTCCACATCCACCTCTACCGGGAGGCGGCCGCGTACGTGCGGGTGGAGGCCAGGGTTACCGGCGGCATGTTCCGCCACAACCTGGCCTTTTCCAGCTTCCGGCACCGCAATGCCCACATCGCCCTGCAACCCGGTGGACCGGACGGTCTCGTCGAGTCGGTGGGCCTCCCGGTTCTCACCCGGCGACAGATTGCCCACGAGGCGGCGCACCTTCTCTGCTTCGCCACCCTCGACTCCTTTCGTGACCATCCCGAATGGTTCTCCGAGGGAGCCGCCATGTGGGTGGCTGACCAGGTCATGCGCAGAACTTCCCGGAGCCCAGGCCTCGAGTCGGATCCGGTGACATCGACGAGGGTCCTGCTCGTCAGGAAGATGCTGGATACGGGGCGGCTGCCTTCCATCTTGAGGGTGATACAAAACGATCCCGGTAAGGTCACCTCGGTCGAACGGTACGCCCTTCACTGGCTGCTGTTCAACTTCCTGAGGATCGGGGAGCGGCGTCGTTTGTTCAATCGCGTTCTGTGGCGTTCGCAGCGTCAGGCACCGGGCCGCGATTTCCCACAGCGCCTGGAGAAGGCGGTGGTGGAGATCTTCGGCCGCGAGGTCCTCGAGGGACTGGACAAGGAATTCATCCACTACATCAGGGGCCTCACGCCAGTCTGGGAAGAGGTGGGCGTGTCGCTGGAGATCCAGGGGAGCCGGTGGAGACAGATGGCCTTCTCCGACGCGTCGGCCATGGCGTGGAGGACCGAGGGGGTGAAGAAGACCGCGTATTCCCTGGGCGGCAGCCTGAAGATCCTGCCCGGACATTGCGGTAAAGCGAACCTATTCCTGGGCCGGGACGACAGGGGATTCCTGGCCGTCACTTTCACCGCCGGGACGGGCATTCAGATCCGGAGCTTCCGGTTCAAGGGGAAGAGCTGGAAGGTCCTGACATCGGCCGGGGTCCAGGAGCTGAAGCGGGGAGTGAAGATCCCCTTCCGGGTATTCGTCCGGAACGGATCCATCCGGGTGTCGATGCGGGGGAAGGACGTCCTGGAGTGGACGCGCGAGGGCCGGAGTCTGGTAGGACCCTGGGGAATCGGTGTGTCCGAGGGTTCGGCGGCCGAGTGGTATTCGGTGCGGCTACGGTAGTGCCACGGCCACGGCCCCGTCCCGGCGTGGGTCCGCGGCTCCGCACCAGCCGCCCGCCTCCCGGGCCACAGCGTGGACTCCGCCGAAGTAGGGGTTCAGGGAACCCCGCCCAAGGCTGGACACGGGCACCACGACCGAGCGGCCCCGGCGTTCCAGATCCAGGAGCACCGGGCGTTCCGGCGGCACCTCGGCGAAGACCGTGCCCGCGCCGAGGGCGTGAATCCGGGGCGCTGCCACTGCCTTCTCCACGGTCATGCCGCCGTCCACCCGGTTCACGATGACCTGGACCACGGCGGAAATGATGCGCCGACCTCCGGGGCTCCCCACCACCAGGCTCACCTCTCCGTTTCGGGAGAGAACAGTGGCCGCCATGGAGGAGTAGGGCATGGCGCCGGCCTTCAGGGCGAAGGGGTGGTCGGGCCGGTCCAGAACGAACTCCCTCATGTAGTCGTTGTAGAGGAATCCCAGGTCCGGGCTGGCGGCCCGGGCTCCGAAGAAGTTATTGATACTCAAAGTGGCGCTGACGGCCGTGCCGCCGGCGTCCACCACGGAGATGTGGGTGGTCTCGCCCTTGCCTGGGCGCCGGACTTTTACCCGGAGCGCCCGGATGCGCATATCTCCGAGCTCTTGGTCCACCGCCTCTTCATAATGGTCCATATCCTTGACGGGTGCGCGGTCCCGGCTCGCGTGGCCGAGGCCGAGGGCCTCTGCCAGCCAGAGGATCCGGCGGGGGCTCTCCGGAGCGAGGTCCTCGGGCGGGGCCGCCTCGAGGATCTTCAATATCTGCAGCACCACCCATCCGCCTGCGGGAGGAGGCAAGGTATACACGTCCCGGCCGCGGTAGGTTCCCCTGAGGGGCGGCGATGCAACCGGCGTCGGAAATTTTCGCAGGTCCTCGAGGGTCAGCCAGCCGCCGTGGGCCTCCATGTCGGCGGCGATGGTTCGTGCGATCTCTCCGGTATAGAAGTCCTCGCCACCGGCCTCGGCCAGACGCCGCAGAGTTCGGGCCAAGACCGGCTGCTTGAACAGAGTCCCCCGGTCGGGGATGGATCCGTCCGCGCCGAGGAAGAGGCCTGCCACCGTGGCGTCCCGGGCCAGGTCCTTTGCCTCGTAGAGGAGAGCCCGGTGGCGGAAGAAACCGATGCGGAATCCCTCCTCGGCGTCCTGGATGGCAGGCTCCAGGACCTCGCGCCAGGAGAGGTTCCCGGAGCCGTGGTGTTTCCATGCCTGGTGCAGGACCTTCACCGCGCTGGGGACGGTGGTGGCCCGGTGCCCCGTGAGATCCTCGGCCTTGACGTCTCGGGGTGTAGCGGCGGGCGCATGGGTGGTGCCATTGAGAACGTAAGGTTCTTTCCCGGCCGGGTGCACCAGGAAGATGGCCTGGCCGCCGAGGCCGGAACCGGCCGGCTCGGTCACGGCCAGGGAAAAGGCCGCGGCCACGGCCGCATCCACGGCATTTCCACCCGCCTCGAGGATGGCCCGGCCCGCGGCGGCTGCCTCGGGCGAAGCCGCGCTCACCACCCCCACGGAACCGGGGGGAGCGGTTCTCGAGCACGCGGTGAGGACCAGGAGGCCCGCGGCCAGAAGGGTCCTGGAGCTCTGGAGGGTTACAGTCATAATGCACCGTGGTTTATCCGGAAGACATTAGATACTAAGATAATAAACAATGGCATCCGATTTCGTTCGGGCTTTTTCATACCCTTGATTCCGAGGTTTGCGATGGCTGCTGCGCAAGACACTCCTCCCACCCCCCGACCCATTAGGGAGGTGGCCGGCGACCTGGGCCTGGGCAATGCGGACCTGCATCCGTACGGCCGGGACGTGGTGAAGCTGGACTTCTCGGTGCTGGACCGCCCGCGGTCCCGGCCCGGGAAGAGCCGCCTCATCCTGGTCTCCGCCATCACGCCCACCCCCGCAGGCGAGGGCAAGACCACCACGGCCATCGGCCTGGGCCAGGGGCTCAATCGCCTCGGCGAAAGCGTCTGTCTGGCCCTGCGCGAGCCGTCCATGGGGCCATGCATGGGCAAGAAGGGCGGCGGCACCGGTGCCGGCAGGAGCTGCCTCCTGCCCTCCAACCGCATCAACCTCCACTTCACCGGCGATATGCACGCGGTCACCTCGGCCCACAACCTCCTGACGGCGCTCCTGGACAACCACCTCTACCACGGCAATGCACTGCGCATCGATCCGAGGCGCATCCTGTGGCGCCGCGTCATGGACATGAACGACCGGGCCCTCAGGGACGTCATCGTGGGACTCGGCGGTGTCATGCAAGGCGTGCCCCGGGAGACCGGCTTCGACATCACGGCCGCCTCCGAGGTCATGGCCACCCTGTGTCTGGCCGAGAACATCGAGGACCTGCGGCGTCGTCTGGACCGCACCCTCGTGGCTTTCACCTACGAGGGCGAGCCGGTCACGGCAAAACAGCTCTCGGCCTCGGGGGCCATGCTGGTGCTGTTGCGCGAGGCTCTGCAGCCGAACCTGGTCCAGACCCTCGAAGGTGTCCCCACCCTGGTGCACGGCGGGCCCTTCGCCAACATCGCCCACGGGTGCTCGAGCGTGGTGGCCACGCGCACGGCGCTGAACCTGGCCGACTGGGCCGTCACCGAGGCCGGATTCGGTTTCGACCTGGGGGCCGAGAAGTTCTTCGACATCAAGTGCGTGGGCGTGGGCCTGGACACGGCCGCCGTGGTGCTCGTAGCCACGGTGCGGGCCCTCAAGACGCACGGGGGTGTGGCGCCCAGGGCCTTGGCGAAGCCGGATGCACCGGTGGTGGAGCGGGGCCTTGGAAACCTGCAGAAACACGTGGAGAACATCCGGCACTTCGGCGAGTCGCCTCTGGTGGTGCTGAACCGGTTCGACACCGACACCGACGCGGAGATCGCAGTGGTGGAGGCGTGTAGCCGGGACCTGGCCGTGCCCTTTGCCGTGTCGGAACACTTCACCCGGGGTGGGGAGGGAGCCGAGGACCTGGCGCGCCTGGTCATGAAGCACGCGGACCGGGAGCCCACGCCGTTCCATCCCTTGTATCGCTGGGACCAGCCCGTGGAGGAAAAGATCCTCACCGTGGCGAAGAAGATGTACGGGGCCAGGGACGTGACCTATACCAAGGCGGCCAAGGCGGACCTCGAGGAGGTGAATCGCCTGGGGTACGGCGAGCTGCCCGTGTGCATCGCCAAGACGCCGAAGTCGCTCTCTGACGATCCGAAACTGCCCGGAAGACCCCGGAACTTCACGGTGACTGTGCGGTCCATCCAGGTCAATTCCGGGGCGGGCTTCCTGGTGGTGCTCACCGGCGACATCATGCGCATGCCCGGTTTGCCCGGAAAGCCCCTGGCCGAGTCGCTCGACCTCAGGAACAGGACCATCGTGGGTTTGTAGCCCGGGAAGATCGAACCATGGAGATCACATTCATCGGCGCCGTCGGAACCGTCACGGGCTCCAAGACCCTCATCACCGAGGGATCGACGCGCATCCTCGTGGATTGCGGCCTGTTCCAGGGGGTCAAGCACTACCGGGAAAGAAATCGGAAGCCACTGCCTGTCGACCCCGCAACCCTGGACGCGGTCATCCTGACCCACGCCCACATCGACCACAGCGGGCTCCTGCCCAGGCTGGTGCGCGACGGATTCGAGGGTCCAATCCACTGCACGGCCCCGACGGGGGACCTGTGCGAGATCCTGCTCCCGGACAGCGGGCACATCCAGGAGGAAGACGCGAAGTACCGCAACAGGAAGGGACTCTCCAGACACAAGCCCGCCCTGCCTCTCTACACCAAGGAGGACGGCCGGCGGGTGAAGAAGCACCTGAGGTCTCACTCCTTCGGCGAAGACCTGGAAGTGGGGCCCTTCACAATCCGGTTCAACCCTGCGGGCCACATCCTCGGCGCGGCAAGCGTCATGATCTCCACCGGCGCCGGCACGCTCTGCGTCTCCGGGGACCTGGGCCGGCCGCAAACCCCCCTCATGATTCCCCCAGATCCGTTCGAGGGCGCCGACTGGGTTCTCATGGAATCCACCTACGGCGACCGGCTTCATGCGGACAGGGATCCCGTGGAGGAACTGGCCGACGTGGTGGTGCCGACCCTCGACCGCGGGGGCATCCTCATGATTCCCGCCTTTGCCGTGGGCCGCGTCCAGACCGTTCTCTACTGCCTCCACCGCATCTTCGAGGCGGGCCTCGCGGCCCGGGTGCCCATCTACATCGACAGCCCCATGGCCACGGATGTCACCGACCTCTACCACCGCTACCCGGACGCCCACCGCCTGGAGAGGGACGAGATCGCGGCCGTGTGCCGCCAGGCCGAGTTCGTCACTTCTGCAAACGACTCCAAGCGCCTCAACCGCGAGAAAGGCCCCATGGTCATCGTCTCCTCCAGCGGCATGCTGACGGGCGGTCGCATCCTGCACCACGTGAAAGCTCACGCAGGCGATCCGGAGAACACCCTCTGTCTGGTCGGGTACCAGGCGCCGGGAACCCGGGGCGCCGACCTCGTCGCCGGCCGGCCGGCGGTGAAGATCTACGGCGACTACGTGCCGGTGAACGCCGAGGTGGTGCAGGTCGACTCCTTTTCCGCTCATGCGGACCAGGCCGAGATCCTGGAGTGGCTCGGCGGGTGTGAGACTCCGCCCCAGGAGGTGTTCCTGGTCCACGGCGAGGCTTACGCCTCTGACACCCTCCGGCGCCGCATCGTGGAGACCCTCGGGTGCCGGGCGACCGTGGCCGAGTACCGAGATACGGTGAGCCTGGGGTGAAGTATCCCGTCACCTCCGCTTGGCGATGACCTGGATCTCAACTCTCGCCTTGCCGGGCAGGGCCTTCACGGCAACGCAGGCCCGGGCCGGGTAGGGGGCCTTGAAGCGCCGGGCGTAGATCTCGTTGAAGTAGGAGTAATAGACAATGTCCGTCAGGTAGACGGTGGCGTAGACCACGTCCGAGAGCGTCAAGCCCGCGCGCCGGAGCTCGTTCTCGACGTTATCGATGGCCGTTGTGATCTCCTCGGTTACGGGGCCGCCGCGCTTGTTGCCGATCTGTCCGGACAGGAAGCAGTAGTCGTCGGACAGGACCGCGCTCGAGTAGGGGCCCAGAGCGTTCTCGGCCTTGATGTGAGCCGCCCGCTCCGGCGACCGGCAGGCGGTGAGGGCGAGGATGCAGAACATGGCGGGCAATGCGAAGTTGATTGATTTCATCGTTTGACTCCTGATTGGCCGTGATTCACTGCCGGCAGGTATTTCTCCGGGATCGCCTTTTCCTTCGGTTCGGCGTCCCAGAATACCGTGACCACCCACCAGCGCTTGCTGTCGTGGAAAAGCTGTATGCTGTTGATGCCGCGGGTAAAGGGCTTGGGATCTTCGGCCTTGTACCGGCATTCGTACGTGCTGAAGATGTGGGAGACGCTCCCGAACCGCTCCGTGCAGCGGTGGATTTCCCGCTCGAAGAATCCCCGGTCCTCCAGGTAGGGACCGGCCTTCTTCGCATAGTCCTCGGGCGCCATGACGTCAGCGCGGGCGCCTCCGGACTTCAGCAGCCTCGACATGATGAGCCGGGCTTCCGGGTGAAACAGGCTGTAAAACCGGCCCCAGTCCCGCGCCTCACCTGCCGGGCCGGAGATGACGTCGTAGAGAGAGGCGAGGATAGCGTCCACGGACTGAACGTCCCCGGCCGCGGCTACGATCTTCCCGCGCTTCTCCTCCTGAGGAAATGATCCCGTGGACACGAACAGTGCCGCCAGAATCATGCATGTGATGGTATGACGTTTCACGACTTCCTTCCTTTTTAACTTATCACGGAACGAACACACTTGCGACCTGACTCCGCGCTCGACGCGCGCCTTCCTCACCGGATGCGTCAATTCGAAAGAAGAACGGGCGGCCTCTCCTGATACCGAGGCCTCGAAAATAATCGAGGTCGAAGGTCTTGCGCCACTCGATTCCACCCTCCGGTGCTCCCGAAAACCGACTTCGATCCAGGGTGGTTCTCTGGATCGTCGCCACCTCCGAAAAGAGTTCCAGGCGAAACCGACTCCACGCGGGATCCGGTTCCGGGATCCTGAGGCGCAGCACGATGCCGCCCCGGGTTCTCTTCAATGCGGCCAGCAGATCGAACCGCTTCGGAGACCGCATGAACCGGATGCGACGGACGGTCCCCTGACCGGAATCCCCATAGACTTCGAGTACGAGTCGATTCACCCGGTCCACCGGGGAGGGAAAGGAGAAGATTCCGAGGTGATACGTGTAGGTTTGCCGGGAGCCCGTAACTTCAGGTTTCAGGCCTTCGGGTGCGAGCGTCGTCTCGACGGTCAGGATCGGCGGGCGAGGCAGCGGCCGGTCGTACTCGACCACGATCCGGTCTACGGCCATGGCGGCGATCTCGAGGTCGGGAGAGCGTAGCTGGACGCGGTCCTGCTCGGTCGTCTTGTGCCAGGCCTCGAGGTCGCGATCATGCCAGGACCGGATCACTTCATCGCGACCCGCCGGTACCGCAGCATGTATGAGACCCAGTTCCGGATGCCAGGCCAGAATCCGGAGGGCTCCCGCCTCGCCCTTGCCCTCCGACCGCTCCTGAACGACTTCCCGGACCACCTCCGCCTGGTGGAGATAAACCCTGCGCGGGCGGTCAGTGAAAGGCGGGCGGAGGACTTGTGACACGCGATACTCGAAGGTCGGTACACCTCGGTAATTGCGCGGTGCGTCGAGTATGAAGAATGTCTCATCGGGCGGGACCGAGTCGTGGAGCGCCAGGAGCTCGTGGGCGAATCGTTCGGAATCGAGTCCTGATTCGATCCACCGGCCGAGGACTTCGGCGGATACGGCAACGAAGGTGAGGACGAGAACACCGGCCGAAGCAGCGATGATCCGCGGATGCTGCAAGCCGTTCGCGACGAGGCATCCCAGGAGCACCGCAGTGAACAGGTACGCAATGAAGATCAGTCGGACACCCGCCAGTAGATCGAGGATCGACTGCACTCCCGGGAGCAGGCTGATCATGACGGCGCCCGCGAAGATGCCGAGGGTCCACCGGTACCGTCCGAACAGACCGACGATCACCACAACCGCCAGGCCCAGAACGCCTGCCCCTCGGACGACGGATGCGGTCGTATCGATGTGCGGGAGGAAGAGCAGCTCGAGGTGGTGAGCGAAGCGCGTGATCACGGCGAGGGGTCCAGTGGCAAGGACCTCAGCATGGCTTCCCCTGGGTAGGCCGATGCCGAGCAGTGCCCGCACCGCCAGGCAGAGGATCACGACGCCGACCATGACCGTCGCAATGGTTGCCGTACGTCTCCATCGGCCGGTGTGGAGGGCCAAGAGGCAGGCAACAGGGAGGGCGACGATGGCATCCTCCTTGGAGAGCAGCGCGAGGGCGAACACGACGCCGGTCAATCCGAGGAACCGGATCCGACCTTGCCGGGCATATCGTATGGCAGCGAGGCAGGTGAACAGCGTGAACAGGCCGCTCAGAAGGTTGGGCCGGCAGGTAAGCCAGGACACCGACTCCACCGCCGCTGGATGCACAAGACATAACATCGTGGCCGCGACGGCTGCAACACCGGCGCGTCCACCCGCGAAGATCGCCGCGAGACGACCGGCGGCCAGGGCGCACAGGAGGAACAGAGCCGCGTTCACGATGTGCAGGGCGGTGGGATCAAAGCCGAAGAAACAGATGTCCGCTGCAAGCGATAGGGATGCGACGGGCCGGTGGTATCCCCATCCGAGCCCCAGCCATGACTCGGTATCCAGCGAGGTGAGCTTGCCGGTCATGAATTGATAGAAAAGTCTCCAGTCGTCGGAGTAGAGATAGGGCCCGACTGCAAGGATGTAGACGGCTGCGCAGGCGCCCCCGACCACGAGCCACCACACCAGGTGTCGGCGCCGGTTCACGAGGTCAAGACGTTTGGAGTCAGGCGCGGGTGTGATGGACATCTTTTCTATGCTGCGCACTCCCCGAGGAAAAAGCACCGGGTCAGATCCCTGAAACGGACCCAATGATCCAGAGGGAAAGACGATTGTCAAGTGAGGGGTTCAGTGTGCCATTATCCACAGGCTGATATACTAAGATCATGCGATATGGTTTGATTCCGGTGCTCGTGTTCGTCCTGCACGCTGAAACGGTCGGCCAGCGTGTTGTCTCCGGCATTCTGGCCAAAGGCACCCGGTTCGAGACAAACTTCCACGTCACCACCGCAGAGGCTGAGGGGCCGACGGTGTTCGTGGTGGGCGGCATCCACGGCAACGAGCCGGCTGGCGCCCGGGCCGCCGACCAGATCCGCGGCTGGAGATTGAAGCGTGGGAAGCTGGTGGTCATACCCGGGATCAATCGCCTCGGCCTGGCAAAGAACATTCGCCACGTGCCCGGGGTATCGAGAGCGAACCGGGACCTGAACCGGAACTTCCCGGCCCGCAGCCGGGACGCTCCGCGGGGGATCCTGGCCGGGGCCCTGTGGGACCGGTTAAAAACGATGCGCCCCGCATGGCTCGTCGACCTCCACGAGGGGGTGGACCTGGCCCGCATGAATCCCGTGAAAGCCGGCAACTCTCTGGTCTTCTGTCCGGTGCCCGAAATCCGGAAGGCCGCCTGCAAGATGGTCGAGACCTTGAACGCCGACATCCGGTCCGAGGACAGGAAGTTCATTCTGAAGCGGTATCCCGTGGAGGGCGCCCTGGCCCGGGCTGCCACCGATCGCCTGGGGATCCGGGCCCTTGTCCTGGTGACCACGCGGAGGACGGCCCTGTCGCGCCGGGTCCGGCAGCACCGTATCGGGGTTCATGCTCTCCTCGAGCACCTGGACATGGTTTCAGGCGGGTCGGACGTCTTCTTCGAACCCCGCCGGACCGGGGACAACAAGATCCGGGTGGCCCTGTATGACGACTTCGGCACCCGTCGGGGGCCGGCCGCCCTGGACCGGGTTCTCGCGGATGCGGACGACGTGACGACCCACCGCATTGGACCGCACGAGATCCGGAACGGCGTCCTTCCCCAGTTCGACGTCCTCATCCAGCCGGGGGGCAAGTCGAGGGAGCAGGCCGATGCCCTGGGGAGGGTGGGACGCGTGGCGATCCGGAACTTTGTTCAGGAGGGCGGCGGATACCTCGGATTCTGCGCTGGCTCCTACCTGGCCACCTGCGGCTCCCGGCGCTTTCTCCACATCCTCGACGCGAAGCTCAAGGACGCGCAGCACCGGCTGCGTGGCAGGGGAACGGTAAAGATCCGCCTCACCGGTCCAGGCCAGAAGATCCTGGGTGGAAGAGGCGGGCGTATCAACATCCGGTACGCCAACGGGCCGATCCTCGTGCCGGCCCGGAATCCGGAGATTCCCGATTTCGAGGTCCTGGCCGTGTTCTGCACCGAGGTCGTACAGAACTGGGCCGACAAGAACGTGATGAAGGACACCCCGGCCGTGGTGACCGGCCGCTTCGGCAAGGGCCGTGTGATCTGTTTCAGCCCGCACCCGGAATACACTCCGGGCCTCGAGTCCTTCGTGCACCTGGGCGTTCGCTGGGCGGCGGTGCGGTAGCGTCTGTTGCCCTGTTTCATGGATTCGCGGGCATCCGGCTTGTCAGGCAATCTTCTCACCTGTCTCCAAGTAATGATTCATCGCCTTTTCCCACTCCACCATGAAACCCTCGTACCAGTCTTCCGTGAATCCCTCCATGAGCTTGTCTCCGGCCGCTCCGATGGCGGTGATTTCGTAGGAGATGTGCGCTGTTGTAGAGTTGTCGAAATCGCCTACGAGTGAGATCTCCAGTTTTGATATCGTATTTTTCGGAGCCACCTTGTACATTTCGAGGGCCCAGTTGCCGGGGTCGTATTTCGTGACAATCCAGATCGAATTCTCTGGTTCTGACGGCATTTCTGGTGGTGTAATGAAGATACAATCCTGCTCACAGACGCCTGAATGGGAAATCACCATCTCGGGCATCCAGCCGGGAGCCCACTCCACCTCTAGTCGGAAGTTCTTGTATTGGTTTTGAATCAACTCCTGATCACTTCTCGCTTTATAGT
>CAZAKZ010000109.1:0-20604 GCA_964485695.1 uncultured Planctomycetota bacterium
GGGTGATCCATCGACTCAGCTTACCACCGGTCCGGTTAAATGGATACCCCAGTGAGAGAATATCCACTGGTCATGACATATCACCCGAGGCAAGATCATTTTCCGCCTTCGATTCCCCTTATGCCCTCTGTTGAATAACCAGTCGTGCAATCCTTCACGAACGGATGACACTGCCTGGAAAATAGCTGTTCCATTTCTGGAAAGACGAGAACCGATTCGCCTGGAACCACACTCATGCGAAAGGAACTGTTGCCGATGATAGCATGCAAACTGGAAACACGATGTCTGCTGGCGTTGCCCCTGCTCGTTCTGGGGTTCTGTGTATGTGCTGCACCCGCGCAGATGAATGTTCCTGCATGGAATACCGGGGATACCTGGGGATCGTACAGTCCGCAGCTTCCACCCGACTTCATCACCGATCCCACCGATCCCAACAAAAACGTTAACGCCGTGAATCTCCAGGACAACGACACCGATCCCGAAGATCCCGACGAGATCGAGAGTGTGACAGCCCATCCTCCCGGAGGAGGACCGGACCAACCGATTCTTGCGGGGAATCCTCAAACGGTTCCGGTAGGAACCACACTCACGATCAAGGTCAAGCGGCAAACCCTGCCCGAAATTTATTATTGTGGGTACGATGCGGAAACCGTGCGCGTACTTCTTGTAAATGCCGGCCTCAATCTTGGCACCCTCTTTAAAGGGTACAATCAAGCAGGCCCTGTGAAGTGTTGCGTCAACTCCGGCAAACCGGGTTGTCCTCACCTGGGTTGGATTGCGAATTGGTGGGAACCCTGGCCTCCAAATAATGATCTCAAACTCGGGGAAGCTGCTGGTGTATTCGTGACCATGCCGGAGCCCAAGATTACAGGCGTTGTCTGGGTTCTGGTGGCCGTATCACTCGTTAACCTGTTATTGCTCGTGGCTGCGGTTACCGTGTTGGCAAAGATGTCCGGCCGGCTTCCGCCCAAACCACCGGAACCACATGAGAAGGATACAAAAAATTACAGCTAGGTCGAGTAGCAGGTGTCCAGGAAGGAATCGACTCGATCGCGTCCAGGGCGGATCGGCCTGGTCACAGCCCACGTCTCGAAGTCGAGGAGGTGCACCTTGACAGGTCATAGATTGCTGGCAACAGGGATGGTTGCCATGCTGATCGCATGGACCGGTTGCCACGGCTCATGGCCGCCGCTCCCCGTTCGCGGCATTCCGGTATTGAATCCAGGTGAGGTACCGGAGCCTACCATCCACACCTTGGCGATGCACGATCCCATCTGCCCTCCGCCGGGGAAAAGGGTCGCTTTTGCGCTCCTGGCCACGGCGCGAAAGCCGTTCAGGGGTATTCGTGAGGTGAAGCTCTTCGTGAAGGTGAGCACCATCGAACCTACAGGAAGGATCACGGCAGGTACGGAGGAGTTACTCAAGAAGTGGGAGTTCCATGGCATTCAAGGCAATTCTTCAGTCCAGGTCGCTCACGTGAAAGGCGAAGGATACGGGAAAAACTTGCTGGTCCGGTACCGATTCGAGGTCGAAGCGTGGTCGGATATCGGTGGATTCATGGCCAGAAAGCGGTCCCACGAGGTCACGTTTGCCACCAGACCCCTTCTGCCCGTTCAAAACGTCGATCCCATACCGATCTATGTCCAGGCAGAAAGTGTTGACGCTTTCGACGTGATCTTCATCCCGGATACGGATGTCACGGATCTGGCCGAATTCGATTCGCACTGCCAGGGTATGATCCTGGAAGCGTTCCTCCTCGAGCCGACGCTGAAGTGGTTCAACAAGGCTTTCAACTTCTACATCAATCCGGTAAGAGCCACGTCTCACCCCACTCCGGCCCAGCTGCAGAGCGGACAGAATCCATTCAAACCCCTAAACTGGAACCGAATTTCGTTTGCGGAAGCCCACGTCATCATGCACGAGAACGATCTGAATGACTGGGCTGGAGATACCATCTGTACAACGGAGATGCAGAACCGGGGCACACTGAGGCACGAGATCGGCCACGTGCTGTTCGGCCTTGCAGATGAGTATGTAGGTGGGGCGCATGAAGAAAAAGCGTTGTATCCCAACAACTGGTGCAGCAAAATCCGGGCAAGACTGGAAGCCTCTGGTAGGAACAGGTCGGCATCGGACGTCGCGTTCATCGAAACGGACTCGACCAGTACCAAATGGTACAAGATATGCTTTGGTTCCTGCCAGATGAACCTGCAAGGTCTGATCGCGGTCCCGTACGATGAACCGTGTGTTCACCGTATCTTGTATAAATTCAGCAATCTGTAGTTTATCCTCAAGGTGCTATATCTCCCCGTTCAGAGGACAGGACCATGCGTGAGGCTGTTTGCTGTATCTTTCTGGTCGCTTTGGTGAGCTTTCCTGGTTGCCCGAGACCGGGACTGCGGCCCGATCTGGTGAAAATCCGTGCAGAGCTGGAGAAGAAGATCCATCCCTACGACCCCACGTGCGAACCGTGCGAGAAATGCCGGCACTTCGCCTTGCATCTCGACCTCGTGAATGGAGAGCTCGTGCTTTCTGAACGGCGGGCGGAGAACCGTCCGGGCGGTTTTCCATTCCAGTCCAGAACGGGGGGAGCCGTGTCGATCGTGTACAGAGACGAGCACGGAACGGAAATAGGGAGGTATTCCAAGACGAATCTTCTCCCGCATTCCATGTGTGGGCCGTTCCCCGAGGAGCACGAATGGAATATTCCAGGCCGGGCAGAAACGACCGAGATTCTGCTTCCCTATGATTCCGGGATCGTGATCCTGGAAATCACGCGCAAAGGCCTGAAGACAGAGAAATTCTCGGTGGGCGAAAAAATCGCGGGAGCCGATTTCATCGGTCCCCGCCGATCGTGAACCTGTCGCGTTCGAGGAACTCCTCGGCTATCGGATCAGCGCCCGTGCAACCCTGAGGCCGATGTTGGCGTTGCCGGTGATTTCCCCCAGGCGGTATCGTTGTGCGACTCTTGCGTATCTGGGTTCCGTAAAAAACGATCCGCCTCGAAATACTTTCTTTCGACCGGTGGCGAGGGTGTTGCGGCCGTCTCCGGGTTTGCCTAGGTCCTCTGGAAAGTCATAGCTGAAGGCATCAGCCGTCCATTCCGAGACATTGCCCAGCATGTCGTGGAGCCCGAAACGGTTCGGCTTGAAGGTCCCGACTGGTGCATGGATCAGAAAGCCGTCGTCCCACGGACCGACCCCGAGGGGTGGTTTTGGACTGTTCGGAGCAGAAGTGTGGTCTCTCAGGTTTTCCTTGCCTTCGAAGTGTGCAGGGGTATTCCCCCACATGTACGGGT
The DNA here is from genome assembly GCA_964485695.1 of uncultured Planctomycetota bacterium. GTDB lineage: Bacteria > Planctomycetota > JAFGQW01 > JAFGQW01 > JAFGQW01 > CAZAKZ01. The sequence goes on from CAZAKZ010000109.1 coordinate 3,299, forward strand.
TTCGAGTGCCAGCACGACAGGCGTATTCCCATTGGGCCTCTGTGGGCAGTTGCAGAGACAGTCTGGTCATGAAGTTCCGACCCTTCAGCCAGGTCATGCATTCCACGGGATTGAGCCAGGTGGTCACCTTCCCACCCATCTCCTTTCCGGGAGGATAAAGGGAAGGGTCTGCATACATGATCCGTTTCCACTGGCCCTTGGTCACCTCGAATTTTCCGATGAAGAACGGTGCCAGCGTGACTCGATGAAGCCGCTCTTCTCTCCCCTGATGATATTTTTCCGTCTTCGGCGATCCTGAACGGAAGGTTCCACCCGGCAACAGGACCAGGATGATTCCCGTTTCTCGAGTCAAGATCACCTTGCCGGATTCCGGATCGATCCGGGGTCGAGTACCGCTCGCGACGTGCCAGAATTCCCAGAGTCCTGAATCGGGATCTCGGTGTATGGGCACCAGTCCGAGTTGCGGCTTGACCTCTCCCACGTCCCGGTAGATGTCCAGCCCCGCCATGTCCGCGATCGCCTCGCGCCAGGCTGCCTGGGCGCGGTCCAGGGAGTACTCCTTCAAATGAGCAGCGATGTTCAACTCATTCCGGGCTCGCGGCAGGTGGGGATCGGCAAGTTTTTGAATATTTTCGATGAGGCCTTCGAGTTCGGATCGGTCCTGTGGAGACCGTTCCGAAGAGCCCGTAGCCTCCAGCTCCCGGCGGTAGTGTTCGAGCTTTGAAACGAGGGCCTCGACCGGCTCGATCCACTTCCTGAATGCCGGGAGAGAGTCCGGAACCAGGGGCGGTGGTGAGTTCCGTTCGTTCAGCAGGTTTTTTGAGAGTGAAATGTCGAGACGATACGCGAGCTCGCGGCTCACGGATTCCTCCCGCTTTCGCGCCTTCTCTTCAGAACGGGCCCACTGCCGCTGGCTCGCGCCATAGAAGACGAGAAGTGCCAGCACGACGATGAGCGCCCCTGCTACGGTTGCTGCCACGGCCTTGTTTCGCTGCAAGGCGAGCTTCAGAAGGTAGAGAAAGGTGGGAGGACGAGCCGAGATGGGACGATTCTGAAGCACGGCATCGAGATCGGCGACCAGTGATCCGGCGTCCTGGTAGCGGAGCCTCGGATCCTTTTCGGTCGTTTTTCGAATAATGGTGGCCAGATCCCGCGGCACGGCGGGATTGACTCGCGATGGATTGGGCGGCACTTCCAGGAGGACCTGTTCGATCAGCTGGGCCTCGGTTTCGCCCGTGAAGATCGACTGCCCGGTGATCAACTCGTAGAAGGTGGCGCCGAGGGAATAAATATCAGCCCGGTGGTCCAGAGTGATGAGGGACCTCTGGAGCTGCTCCGGGGGTATGTAGCGGAGGGTTCCGAGGATCTGGGAACGATCCAGGGTGATGGACTTCGACGCCTCGCGCACCTTGGCCAGCCCGAGATCCATGATCACGATGCGCTGGCCGCTCAGGGTGACCATCAAGTTGCTGGGTTTCAGGTCGCGGTGGATCACACCGTTCTCGTGGAGGTGGTCCATGCCGCGGGCGGCATCGACGAAGAGGGTGGTCAACCGGCGGATGACCGCTGGAGAGGGTCGCACGTCGTCCAGGTCCCTGGGAGGGTGGGGCACGGCGGCCTCGCCCTTCTCCTGCTCCCCGGGTCGAGATCCCGAGGCGGTGGAGAGGGCTCTGTCAAAATCCGGTGAGGTGGAGAGGGCGTCATGGATACGTGCGAGATCCACGCCGTCCACGAATTCCATCGCATAAAAGTAGGTGGAACGTGCCTTGCCGGAGCTCAGGATCTTGACCACGTTGGGATGCTCACAGCGGCTGAGCGCTGCGATCTCCTGCTTGAAGCGGGCCACGGCGACAGGATTGTCCGCGAGAAATTCCGGCAACATCTTGATCGCAACCAGGCGCTCCAGGCTCTTCTGGCTGGCCAGATGGACCACTCCCATCCCTCCTTCCCCCAGCTTCTCCAACACGTGAAAGTCTCCGACCCGTTTCGGGTCTTCCGTTTGCGCCTCATCAGTTTCCTCACGCTCTTCGGTCGAGACGGCGAACAGGGCTGTGACGTCCTCCTCGACGCTGAGAAAGCGCTGGCGGAGCGCCTGCCCCCGGAGGATCTCACCGCTCAGGTAGTCGAGGTATTGCGGCGTCCGGCCAAGGCTGTTGAAGAAATAGACGCGCTCGAGCGACTCTGACTCGTGGAAGAGCAGCCATGGATGAAGGGAATGGAATGTACGGTCCTTGCGTAGATAGAGGTTACCAGGCCTGATTTCTCCTGGAACGCCCGGGGTGCCTCGCGGGTCGACGACATGGCCCAGCTCGCCCATGAGGTCGATTATCCTTGCACGGCGTGCACCATCCGGATCGAGCTCCACCGACTCCACATAAACGAGCCGGGCATTATCCGGCCAGAAGATTTCGTTTCTCCATGCCGCCTCGAGACCGGTCTGCAACTTGTCAGCGGCAATTTCGTAGAACTTGCTATCCCGTGTCGAACCGTGGCCGATGACACGGTTTCGATAGGCCGGTAACAGCACGAGCAGGTCGCGTGGGGAAATGGAACGCAGGCTTGAGGCGCTGCCGGGCGGTTTGTCCGCGAACAGGTGGCAACAGTCAACCAACGGTCTATCGGAGAGCTTGACCTCGGGGAGTTCGAGGGCATGCACCCAGTGGCCGACGGAACCACGAGCCAGCGGGCCGGGATCCTGCGGCGGCTTCGCAGCGACCGTTAGCTTGACGGAGGCTTCCCAGGCCCAGTATGCGGTGTCATGCCTCTCCTTGGCTGACTTGGCGTTGATGGCTCGTCTGATGAGCCCGGCTATGGGAAGAGGCAAACCGCCTGGTGGATTCATCTGCGCACTACCCCACTATTCACATCGAGAATTGTTGTTCAGACCACAGTGATTCGAGAGTCATCCTCCCACCAAAGTAGCAAGGCAAACGGATATTGTGCAGTAGAGTTCAGTCGTACCCGAGTATAGGTGCTTGACGCCCGGATTTCTACACGGCAAGTGGGCGTCAGACAGGGGCGAGTGAATAAAAATGACTGATTTGTCATCGTAATCATGGGGCGTCATCGAGTGGAGTGGAGACATCGAGCCGTGATGCTGGAAATCCGGTCCCCCTTCAAGTCGATTGAAGTTGCCTTCATCAACCGGCGATTCGCGTGCGCTCGAAGTGAGGCGGAACGGCACTCCGGCCGTTGAATATTCCTCCCGACAGATTATCATGGTGCACGGTATCCGGTTCCTGTATCCAGGACCGGCCTCGAGGAGAAACACCGGACATCCCGACCGGGAGAGTGAATATCATGAAAAAATCGATCCTGCTGATTCTGGCGGTCTGTTTCCTGTCCACCCTGATTCCGGCGCAGCCCCACCCGGGGGGCGTCCTCATGGGGGCCGGGCATCCGCGTCCCACCGATCACAATTTTCTCCAGGGCCACTATCTGGTGGACAAGACCACGGGCGTGCTTTCCACGTTTGCGGATACGGTCAAGGGTCCGGGACGTCCCTTCAAGTGGTATTTCACCACCATGGACGTGGACAACCGGAAGGTGGTCGTGGGTACGGGGGGCTACACCAAGGATAAGTACTACCACGAATACAACGTCAAGAACGGTGTCTTCTCCTACGATCCGAGCACCCTGAAGTACGCCACCCTCGCCTACAACGTGAACGACTTCCAGTTCATCTTCGGTGTCGTGGCCGATCAGGACGGCGGCTGGTACTTCGACGCCTGGGGCCTGCCCACGGTGCGCTGGAACGTCTTTCGCACGAGCCCCGGCGGCGGCTCCTATTCGACGGCCCTCACCACCGTCCAGCTCGGCTACAAACTGTCCCTCCACTACCCGCTGATTCGCGACGTGGACTCCGGCGATCTGCTGGTGTGCACCGAAGGTACGATCATCACCTCGGTGGTGGAGCATCCGGTCTATACCCTGGCGCCGGACGGCACCTTCCAGACCTTCAACTGGAGCGCCCACGGGGCGAAGCCGTCCATGGGTCTCACCCAGGAGGTCAAGACGGGCGATATACTCTGGCAGCTCTCGAATGAGATCTTCAGGCTCTCCCGGGGCCAGCAGTCGAAGACCAAGATGGCCGGGCTCTATCTGGGCCAGCGCGAGTTCGCCTACGGCATGATCTACGAGAACCAGTCCTCGGCCAATCCGCTGCTCGTCACGTATGCGGTCCAGCAGCTCAACACGATCTCCTCCGCTTCCCTCCGGTGGATCGATCCGGAGAAGAACTACACCATCACCCGCACGGAGCGCTTCATCCAGGCCAATTCCTTTGTCCCGGTCCCGTATCAATACCGCCATATCGCCCACCTCGGGGATCGCTACATCCAGACGGTGAAGACCGGCTCAAGGAAGTGGGACATCCGTTTCAACTTCCCCGCGTTGCCGGGCAAGAACTACGTTGCGGCCGCCGGCCTGTCCGGCATCCGCCCCGGCATCAAGATGGCCGACGACCGGAGGATCTGGCTGAATCCGGATCCCCTCCTCTTCCTCACGGCGAACAACCTGATCCCATCCCTCTGGAATCCGGGACCCCTCAAGCTGGACGCAAAGGGAAACGCACGGGGCTTCATTGACCTCACCGCGGTCCCGGCTCTCGGTGTCCCCATGCACATGGTGGCCATGGTGCTGGACCGGACCGCCCCCGGTGGCGTCGCTTTCGTCACGGAACCGTATCCGTTCCGGCTGTGAAGGAGCCGCTGCATTCCCGGAGGATGCAGTCCACGTAGTGATCGAGGCGGGCGAGGAGCGCGTCGGACAGTCGATCCCCCGGGGCGACGCTTGCGGGCTCGATGCCGAAGAGGACGATCTCCTCGGGGCACTCGCCGAGGTCTCTCGCCAGATCCAGGGTCTGGAAGAGGTCGCCCTCGTGGAGGGAGAGGCGCGGCTGCACCTTTCTGGACTTCGCCTCCTCGGGGGTGAACCGGCGCAGGGTTCCCGGGGCTTCTCCCATGAAGGCGCAGTCGACGAAGATCACCTTCTGGCGGCCGGCAATTTCGTGGAGGACACATAAGCCGCCGGCGCCCAGGTCCAGGATGACCACGCCGGCCGGTATCGGCCGATTCCCGAGCGCCTCCACGACCCGGATGCCGACGCCCTCGTCGGTGAGCAGGGGATTCCCCAGACCCACCACGGCGATCGGGGCCTTCATACGAATTCCACCTTCAGGAAGTGGGTGGAACACGAGATGCACGGATCGTAGGCCCGGACCAGCATCTCCATCTTCTGACGGACGGCGTCCTGGCCCTCCTCCAGGATCTGCGGCACCAGGGCCTCGAAATCCTCCTGGATGCTGGCGTGATTCTGGTTCGTGGGGATGCAGATGTCGGCTGACGTGCAACGGCCGGCGTCGTCGAACTCGTATCTGTGGAACAGGATGCCCCGGGGCGCCTCCACGGAGCCCACGCCCTCTCCGGCGCCCGGCTTCACCTCGGGCTTCCCGGCCTCGAGGCCGCGGGCGAGCACCTCGTCGAGGATCTCCAGGCTGTGTTCCGCCACCTGGAAGCACTCCACGACCTGGGCCACGTTGTTCATGTAGGGATTGCAGCACCCCTTCTCGAGGCCCATGCGCCCGGCCGCCTCGAAGGCCAGAGGTCCGAGGTGGTCGGCGTTCAGGTTGAACCGCGCCAGGGCGCCCACGGCGTAGGAATCGCGGTGCCAGCGGGTCCACTTGGCCGTGGACCGGGGCGTGACGTACTCGTTGCCCACCCGGGCGTAGTCCTCGACGGGCACGAGTTCGTCGGTGTCGGTGCTGCCGATGAGGCCGTGGTAGAAGGGGTAGGTCGGCTCGTCCACCGTGGCCACGTACTCCGTCTCCCGTTCGAAGACGGGTAGGTCGTCCAGGTGGTCGAGGACCACGTCGGCGATGACCTTCAGGTGCTCGATTGCGTTCTCGATGCGGGTCTTCAGGTCCCGGAGCTCGGCCTCGGTGGGCAGCAGGGTGAATCCTCCGGGCACCAGGCGCACGGGGTGGGTCTTCCGGCCGGCCAGCACCTCCATGATCCGGTTGCCCGTGCAATGGGCGGCCATGACGGACCGGACCACGTCCGGATGCGTGGACGCGAGCGGAACCACGGACTTTTGCCCCAGGAGATCGGGCGCCACGAGGTATCCGATATGGAGGACGTGGCTTTCCAGCTGCTCCCCGTAGTGGGTCAAGGTCCGGAGCTTGCGGGTCTGCTCGGACACCTCGACGCCGAGGGCCGCCTCTACAGCCTTGATGGAGGCGAGGGAGTGGGTCACCGAGCATATGCCGCAGATCCGGCTGACGATGGTCTGGATGTCCTCCCAGCTGCGCCCGCGCACCATGGCCTCGAAGAATCGGGGCGCCTCGGGCACGAGCCACTCGACGGTTTCCAGGGTCCCGTCTCTGGCCCGGACCCGGATGTTGCCGTGGCCCTCGATGCGGGTCACGTGGCGGACGTCGATGTCAACGGTCTTCCCCATGGGGGGGCTCCTTCAAGGTGTTGAACAGCGCCATCTTCTCTCCCAGATCCTCGACGGTCTTGCCGTATTTCTCCATGACCTCTCGAGCTGCACCGACGTTGGGGTCGTCCACGAGGCCCCGGCACCCGAAGCACCAGAAGCCGTTCCCGGGACACCGGGCACCGCATCCGGCCCGGGTGACGGGCCCCAGGCAGATCTCGCCGTAGTCGAACCGGCATGAGTATTCCCCGACCTTGCACTCCACGCAGACCGGGTAGTCGGGGACGGTCGGGATCTTCCCGGCGATGAGGGACCGGAGGATCCGGGTCAACTCGGCGGCGTCGATGGGGCAGCCGTGGACCTCGAGGTCCACGGGGACGACCTCGTCCAGGGCCATGACCGGCGCCGTGTCCAGGTGCGGCATGTCGGCGGCCCGGCCGTAGACGATGCGCTTCACTTCGCCCGTGGAGAATCCGTTCTTCAGCCTGTTCACGCCGCCGATGGTGGCGCAGGCACCCAGGGCCACGAGGATCCGGGATCGCTCGCGGATTTCGCGCAGGCGCTTCGCATCCTCCTCCCGGGTGATGGAACCCTCCACCAGGGCGATGTCGAAGTCTTCTCGGTCGCCCGCTGTGTCGGACATGGCCTCGCGCCACTCCACGGGCGTCACCACGCTGAGGAGGTCGAGAAGCTCCTCTTCCAGGTTCACGATCTGGAGCTGGCATCCCTCACAGCAGGCGAAGTCAAAGATGGCCAGCCTGGGTTTCGGCATCTAGATCGCCTCCGGTACGTTTACGATGTCGGAATACCGGAACACCGGCCCATCCTGGCACGCGTAGAGCCCGCCGATCTGGCAGCGTCCGCACTTCCCCACGCCGCACTTCATGTGCCGCTCCAGGGAGAGGAATATATTGTCGTCCGGCATCTCCAGGTTTTCCAGCTCGAGGAGCACGAACTTGTACATGAGGGGCGGGCCGCATACGACGGTGACGAGGTTCCCGGGATCGATGTCGACGTGGGGCATCAAGGTGGTAATGACGCCCACGTCGCCGCCCCAGGTCGGATCCGCCACGTCCACGGTCTCCCTGAACCGCACGTCCTTGCGAACCTTCCATTCGTAGAGCTCGTCGATGAACATCCGGTCCTCGGGTGTCCGTGATCCCAGCAGGATGATCACCTCGCCGTAGTCCTCGCGGTGGTCCAGGACGTAGTGGATCGCCGACCGCACCGGCACCAGGCCGATGCCGCCGCAGATGAAGAAGACATCCTTGCCCTTCATGGCATCGTCCACGGGAAAGGGTTTGCCGTACGGGCCGCGGGCTCCTATCCGGTCCCCCGGCGAGAGGCGATGCAGGGCACCGGTGACGTTGCCCGTGTTGCGCACCACCATCTCGAAGACGCCGTCCTCGGTGCGCGTGGGCGAGGAGCTGATGGAGATGGGGCATTCACCGATGCCCGGCACGGAGATCTCCATGAACTGGCCCGGCATGGAGTCGAGCCCCAGGCCGTCCAGCTTGAACCTGAAGAACTTCTCCAGCTTCGTCACGGCTTGCACGTCGAGGACCGTGGCCGGCTCGGGCAGGAAGATGTCCTTCTGTCCCCGGCTCATCGCCCGTCCTCCAGGAGTCGGTTGAATACGTCCACGGGATTGGCGATGCCGGTGGTGCAGGCGGCGATACACCGGCCGCACCCGATGCAGGCGATATCCCCGCCGGCATCCCGGGAATACTTGCCCTTCCGGAGATAGCGGTGGCGGTACCGGGCCGCCCGGGAGCCGCGGAAGTTGTGGCCGCCGGCCACCCTGGCGAATCCCGCCAGCATGCAGGCGGACCAGGTGCGGACGCGGCGACCCGTCTCCATGTTCCAGTCCAGTTCGTCCTCCACGTCGAAGCAGTAGCACGTGGGGCAGACGAGATTGCACGAGCCGCAGGAGTGGCAAAGCTCCGACTTCTCCTCCCACACCGGATGGTCGTAGTTCCCCTCGAGGAGGTCGGGGAGGTCATCGGGTTTCATCTTCAGGTCGTGCTTCCTGAGACGTATCCGGTTTCGTTCCCAGACCTTGCTCCGGCCTTCGAGATGTTCGATCTCCGCCGCGGAGGACGCTTCCATGGATCCCATGAGGGCCTCGCCCTTTTCGGTCCTGGCTTCCACGACGTACGAGCCGTCGTCCAGGCGGGTCAGCGCCACGTCGTGGCCCCGGACGTCCTCGGCCGTGGCCGTTCCCATGCAGCCCGCGAACACGTGCTCCGAGGGATTCAGGACGTCGCAGACCACGATGGAGGCGTTTGCCCTCCGCGTCATGTAGTGGGTGTCGAAGTTACCCCTCGAGAAGACTGCATCCAGCTGGGAGATGGCCGCCATGTCGTAAGTGTGCACGCCGAAGACCACGAACCGGTCGCCGTCCAGCACGGACTTGAACTGCATCTTGCACCGGTCGAATTCGTTCAGGATCTCCTTCTGGGGCAGGAAGTACTTCTTGGGGGGCAGGATCGTCACGTCGTGGTCGAGGCGCAGATCCGCTGCCCGGGCCAGGGGGCCGAAGGCGAATCGGGCGCCCCGGGCCTGGACCCCGTACACGGTCTGCTCCCGGATCAGGGCATCCACCCACGCCACGAGGGCGGTGTCATCAATCACCCGTGCAGTCACCGGCGTGATCTCCTATGTAGATACCTCGGCCGGAACATGCCTCGTCGAAGAAAAGCTACTATACCCGCGGGATCTGCCAAACATTTTTCGCGGGGGGGCGGATTTTCCACCACCGGTCAACTGGAGAAACTTGTTGATTTGGCCCCGGCCCTCGGGTATGTGTGGAAGCGGTAATCCCCGGACATCCCCGCTCCTGGAGAATGACATGGAGATACGCACCGTTGAAGACCTCCTGAAGGCTCACCCATTCTTCAAGGGCATGAAGGAGGACTACATCGCCTCCCTGGCAGGTTGCGCATCCAACGCTCGGTTCGAGGCCCGCGAGACCATCTACCGCCAGAAGGAGCCGGCTGACCACTTCTACATCATTCAGGATGGGAAGGTGGCCGTGGACACCGAAGCCCCGGGGGGAGGGGTGCTCACCATCCAGACCCTCGGGGAGGGCGACATTCTGGGATGGTCCTGGCTCTTCCCGCCCTACGTGTGGCACTTCGGCGCCCGGGCAATGGAGCCGACCCGGATGGTGGTCCTGGACGCCCGGTGTCTGCGCGAAAAGTGCGAGGAAGATCCCGCCATGGGATACGAGTTCATGAAGCGCTTTTCAGCCCTCTTCCTACGTCGCCTCCAGGAGACCCGGATGCAGATCATGGACATCTACGGCGTGGGGAATCAGGACAGCGCACGCTAGTAGGCCCTGACATAAAAAATGACCCGGTTTTTAGCCGGGTCATTTTTTATGTCAGGGCTATATCGCGTTCAGACTACTTACCGTACCCATCCACGAGCTTATCCACCACCGAGGGGTCAGCCAGTGTGGTGGTGTCGCCGATCTGGTCGGACTCGTTGGAAGCGATCTTGCGCAGGATGCGGCGCATGATCTTTCCTGACCGGGTCTTCGGCAGGCCGGTGTTGGCCCAGTGAACCACGTCGGGCGTGGCGATGGGGCCGATCTCCTTGCGAACGTGGTTGCGGAGTTCCTTCCGGAGCTCCTCGGTCGCCTCCACGCCGACATTCAGGGTCACGTAGGCGTAGATGCCTGTGCCCTTGATTTCGTGGGGGTACCCCACCACGGCCGCCTCGGCCACCTTGGGGTGGAGCACCAGGGCGCTCTCCACCTCGGCGGTGCCCATGCGGTGGCCGGAGACGTTGATGACGTCGTCCACGCGGCCGGTGATCCAGTAGTAGCCGTCTGCATCACGACGACAGCCGTCGCCGCTGAAGTAGAGTCCCGGATACATGGCGAAGTAGGTGTCCTTGAACCGCTCGTGGTGGCCGTAGACCGTGCGCATCTGACCGGGCCAGGGCTCGGAAATGCACAGGTTGCCGGTGGTCTCGCCCTCGAGGATGGTGCCCTTGTCGTCGACCAGCACCGGCTTGATGCCGAAGAACGGATAGGTGGCCGAGCCCGGCTTGAGGGTTGTGGCGCCCGGAAGCGGCGTGATCAGGATGCCGCCGGTCTCGGTCTGCCACCAGGTGTCCACGATGGGGCAGCGGCCGTCGCCGACCACCTCGTAATACCAGCGCCATGCTTCGGGATTGATGGGTTCGCCCACGCTCCCCAGGAGCCGGAGAGACTTGCGGCTGCGGGACTTCACGAAATCGTCGCCCTGGGCGGCGAGGGCCCGGATGGCCGTGGGGGCGGTGTAGAAGATGTTTACGTTGTACTTGTCCACCACGTCCCAGAAGCGACCGGCGTCCGGATACGTGGGAACGCCCTCGAACATGAGGCTGGTGGCGCCGGTGGCCAGGGGGCCGTAGACGATGTAGCTGTGGCCCGTGACCCAGCCGATGTCGGCGGTGCACCAGTAGATGTCATCCTCGTGGTAGTCGAAGATGTACTTGAAGGTGTGGGCGGTGTAGACCATGTAGCCGCCCGTGGTGTGGAGCACGCCCTTGGGCTTGCCGGTGGAACCGGACGTGTAGAGGATGAAGAGGGGATCTTCGGCATCCATCCACTCGGGCTCGCACTCCGGCGAGGCGTCGGCCATGAGGTCGTGCCACCAGAAGTCACGGCCGTCCTGCATGTCCGCTTTGATGGCGTCGCCCACGCGCTTGCACACGATGCAGGTCTCGATGGGGGCGCCCTGGTCGGCGCTCAGCCTCATGGCCTCATCGGCGCTGTTCTTCAGGGGTACCGGTTTGGCGCCGCGGAAGGTGCCATCGGTGGTGATGACCATCTTGCACGTGGAATCGACGATCCGGTCGGAAAGAGACTCGGCGCTGAAGCCGCCGAAGACGATGCTGTGAACGGCACCGATGCGCGTGCAGGCCAGCATGGCGATGGCCAGCTCCGGCACCATGGGCATGTAGATGGAGACGCGGTCGCCCTTCTGGACGCCTCTGCCCTTCAGGACGTTGGCGAACTTGCACACCTCGGCGTGAAGCTGCTTGTAGGTGAAGGACTTGTCCTCACCCGGCTCGTTTCCTTCCCAGAGGATGGCGGTCTTGTCGCCGCGGCTATCCAGGTTGCGGTCGAGGCAGTTGTAAGAGACGTTGGTCTTTCCGCCCTCGAAGAAGCGGATGTCGATCTTGTCCTTGTAGTCCCAGCTCCGAACCCGGGTCCATTTTTCCTTCCAATAGAATTCCCCGGCAACCTCCGCCCAGTATCCCTCCGGATCCTTGATGGAACGTTCGTACAGTTCCCTGTACTGATCCATGTTGGAGATCCAGGCTTTCTCCGAAAACTCCGCCGGGGGCGGATAGGTGCGGTCTTCGCTCATGGAATATGGCCTCCGTATCAGTAATGAATGAAGCGTATGAATTGAGGAGAGGTCTATCAGAAAGACCAGTGCACCGGAAATATAGGCCACCTTTCAGGGCCGTCCAAGCCTATCGATCAATCCTCTGAGGGTCGGTCCGGGCGTGACTATTCTCTTGAAAGTCCGGAGGAACTAGCAGATTACTTGGAGCGATCGAACCCCCGAAAAGAGGAACCTACGCCATGGCCGAGCCCCGGAAGATCCTGGTCACCAGTGCCCTCCCCTATGCGAACGGGCCGATCCATTTCGGCCACGTCGTGGGGGCGTATCTTCCGGCAGACATTTTTGTCCGATTTCACCGTTTGAAGGGCTCGGACGTCATCTACATCTGTGGAACGGACGAGCATGGAGTGGCCATCACCATTGCCGCCCAGCGGGCCGGGATCTCTCCCCAATCCATGGTGGACAAGTATCATGGTGTCATCAAGGGGATCTTCGACCGGATGGACATCCGGTTCGACAACTTCTCCCGCACCTCCCGGCCCCTCAACCACGAGATGAGCAAGAAGTTCTTTCTGGATCTCCTCGAGGGCGGGCATATCTCCCAGAAGACCAAACCACAGCTCTACTGCCCTGAGGACCGGCTCTTCCTCGCCGACCGCTACATTGAGGGGACCTGTCCCGCCTGCGGCAATGAGAACGCCCGCGGGGACGAGTGCCCGCAGTGCGGGAAGTGGCTGGATCCCTTGACGCTTGAGGAGCCGCGGTGCGCCCTGTGTGGAACCCGGCCCGAGGCCCGGGACGCGCGGAACTGGTATCTGAAGCTCCAGGATTTCGAGGCGAGATTGAAGGAGTGGATCGGTTCCAAGACGCACTGGAAGGAGAACGTCACCCGGTTCGTCCAGGCCATGTTCAAGGACGGGCTTCGGGAGCGGTGCATCACCCGCGACCTGGACTGGGGCGTGCAGGTGCCGCTGGACGAGGCCCGGGGCAAGGTGCTCTACGTCTGGTTCGACGCCCCTATCGGCTATATCTCCTCCACCATGGAATGGGCCGAGGCTCAGGGAGCGCCCGATCGGTGGAAAGACTACTGGCAGAATCCCCAATGCCGCTTGGTGCACTTCATCGGGAAGGACAACATCTCGTTTCATTGTGTCGTCTTCCCCGCCATGCTCATGGGCCAGAGCGAGCCCTACATCCTGCCGGAGAATGTGCCGGCCAACGAGTTCTACAATCTCCAGGGCGAGAAGTTCAACACCACCCGCGGCTGGTTCATCGACTTCGAGGAATTTCTCGAGAAGCACCCCGTGGACACGTTGCGCTACGCCCTGGCCGCCGGTGGACCCGAGACCCGGGATACCGAGTTCACCTACGAAGATTTTCAGAAGCGGGTGAACACGGAGCTGGCCGACACCTTCGGCAACCTGGTCACGAGGACGCTGAAGTTCGTCGTTTCCTACATGGACGGGAGGGTGCCGCAGCCGGAACCCATGGACGCGGCCGACGAGGAACTCCTCGCCCGGGCGCGCGAGGTCGTGGACGAGGTGGGCGCCCTCTACGATGAATACAAGGTGCGGCGCGCCCTGGAAACGTCCATGGGCCTGGCCCACGCCGCCAACCGCTACTTCAACGACAAGAAGCCCTGGATCTCGCGGAAGGAGGACCCCGGAGCCTGCGCCACCTCCATTTTCGTGTGCACCCAGGTGTTGCGTACCCTGGCCCTGCTCTTCCATCCGGTGATGCCGGGCACCACGGAGCAGCTCTGGGCCATGCTCGGCATGGACGATTCCCTGGGAGATCAGTGCTGGGATTCGTTTAAGGAGGGAGCGATTCCACCGGGACACGCCATCGGCGAGCCCGCCGCTCTCTTCAAGAAGATCGACGACAAGGCCATCGCCGCCGAGGTGGAGGCGCTGAAGGCGCGGGCCGAGGCACACGACAGGGAGACATCCATGGAGCCGACCGATGACGGAGGAGCGGAGCCCCTGAAGGCGCCCGTGGCCTTTGAAGATTTCCTGAAGCTGGACATCCGGGTCGGCAAGATCCTGGATGCCGAGGCCGTGGAGAAATCCAAGAAGCTCCTGAAGTTCCAGGTGGATCTGGGCGTGGAGAAGCGTCAGATCCTGGCCGGCATCAAGGGGCACTACGATCCCGGGGCCCTGGTGGGCCGGAAGGTGGTGGTGCTGGCCAACCTGGAGCCGAGGAAGATGATGGGCATGGAGAGCAAGGGCATGATCCTGGCCGCCGAGACGGCCGACGGGGTGCCCCTGCTTCTCTTCCCGGACGGCGATCCGCCTCCGGGGGCGGGGGTTTGTTAGCAGATCCAGGCGGTGGTTCCGGCGGGGGCTACAGTTTCTTCAAGATCTTGATGATCCGGTCTTTCCGTGTAACCTCGGCGATGTATCGCGAGATCTTTTCCTGGCTCTCCTGGAAGACCTCGGATTTTTCATCGGTGAAGACCACGCCGCAGTAGAGGCTATCTTCGTTCCAGTTGCTGTGGAGGATCTTGGCCTTGAACGTTAACGATGATTCAGGATCGTCCTCAGGGTCGTCCGGGAGAGTGAACATGACACGGAGCTTCTGGCCCGGATTGTAGAAGCCTTCCGTATCCAGGGAGACCTTGAAGCAGAGGCCGAATGGAGACAGGTCATGCAGGGTCCCTTCGGCCCGGAAGGATTCGGACAGGCCTTCCAGAGATACCTTGTGATCGGCCTCGATTTCCAGGCGCTGTTCTCCTCGCTGGTTGAACAGGGCTTTGAGCTTCTCGGGAAGCTGAGGCAGGAGTCCCAGCCAGTCGATGAGCTCGATCCCGAAGTTCGTGCCCTCTTCGACAGGAACTTGCCGCCGGATACGACCCGTCGTGAAAATGGGAGTGTCGAGGTACGGCGATTCCAGCCTCAGGTAAACCATATCGCTCACGGCGAACTTTGGACTGGCGTTGTTGTGGATGAATACGCCCATGCCGGTGATCGAGAGGTCGACCACACGTCCGGGGATTTCACGCCCCTCCGGCTTGGTCACGGTTACCGAGATATGGCCCTTGAATTGCGGAGTCGTCCGGTATTGACGACGTTCGTCCATCGCTTCCCTCTCTCAGGGTGAAGTCAATCGCTAATATAATGCAATATTATTGCATATCGGCCTCAGGGAACTAGGGCTTGAGATGGCCGAGGCGGGTTCGGGAGCCCAACCTAAGTGCAAGGATTGCAAGTGAGTTAGCACCCCTTGATTCAATCATCGCTTCTTCAGGGTAGCCAGGTCACGCAGATCCTCGTCCTCCGGGTCGATCTCCAGGGCGAGGCGCTGATACCTCTCGCTGGTCTCCCGGTGTCCGCCCATATCATGGTAGGCCCGTCCGGCATACATGTAGGACCAGGCGTCGAGGGGATCGATCTCGATGGCCTTCTTCAACATCTCCACGGCCTTCTCGTTCTTGTCCTTGGTGTAGAGCGTTTTGCCGTAGAGGTAGAAAAGGCGCTGGCTCTTGCCACCTGCCCGGACGGCATTCTCCAAGTGCTTCAGAGTCGTCAGCGGTGCACCCTTGCGCATCGCCAACCAGGCTGCATGCACGTGGAATCGGGGTGATCGGCCCTCGAGAGTCCTGGCGTGTTCGTGCCATTCCTTCTCCAGTGCTTCCAGATCCTCCAGGCCCAGATGCTCCCGGAGTATCTTCACTACCACCTCTGGCTCGACCTGGAGGCCCGCGAACTTGTCCGGCTCCCGCTGGATCATGGGATCCCGGGCGAGCGCCAGGATGAAGCTCTTGAACTTCGTGGCGTATTTCGGCGACTGAAGCATGAAGTGGCAGAAGGACCAGGGCCAGGGGCTGGGATGCGGACTTCTGGTTTTCGGCTTGAGCCTCTTTCTGATCATGACATCGAGGCCGATCCGCTTGTCTTCAGCGAGTTCGTCCTGGAGTTTGGCCATGCGAATCGGGTGAAGGCGCCCGGTTTCAAAGGTCCGGGTCTCCGAATTCCACCGCATGCAGCTGTAGAAATCGGCCAGGCCCTGGCCGAGCCACTCGGGCCAGCGGAAACCGGGCTGGAGGAGGTGAAGCATGTAGTGGGTTTCCGCCCATAGAGCAGCCTCGACGGTCTCCTGCCGATCATTCCGGTTGGAGTAGAAGTTCAGTTCGATGGGCTCCACGAACCGGAAGTAGCAGGTGGCACCCTCCTCGCCGCCGCTCACCTGCCGGAAATACGCCGCATCGTGATAGAAGCAGACCTTGAGCTTCTTCGGATTCTCAACGACCTCGAGGCCCCACTCCCGGTCGAAGTGCGCGCGAAAGGCCTCGAAGAGATCCATTGTGTCCCGGGCGATGCGATCCGGGACCGTATACTCGAAGGCGAAGTGATCGGACTCCGCCTTGTTGCGGTAGCGCCAGGTCCGTCGGTACTCGGACTCCCGCACGAGGCGCTTGTCCTCCGCCTCAAGAACACCGTCGGGGCCGGATCTTGCCACGTGCTGGATCATCCGCTTGGGGACGAAGACCTCTCCGGACGGATACCGGATTTTGACCCCTCCCCGACACAGGACCATGGGCTTGCCTTTCACGATGCGGCCATCCTTCAGCAGGAGGACGTCCGCCTGGACAGGGGATGCGAGGAGAAGGAGCACGCACAGGCAGGCTGCAAGTGAAATCGCGTTCTTGAATACCATGGTTGTCTCCCGTTTCACGCAAAAACTGGTTACCTCCGTCACCTCGAAGGGAGGATGCCGCGGATTTCCCCGTTGACGATAACGGCGCTCGTCCGGATACGTACATGTGCATTGTCGGGAATCGGGCCGTAGTCGCGGTCGCCCGACCGGAGCGTCTGTTTCCCGAACAGGAGCTTTGATCCCTTGTGCCAATAGACGAACCGGTCTCCGGATACTTCTAGAACGGAATAGAATCTCTCCCTCATCACTCTTCCGCTCCCCTTAGACACGCCCGCCTCGATCCGGTTGCGAGATCGTTCGAATTCGTCCTTCGGCATGTGGAGAGAAAATCCCTGCTCGCCAATGACCACATAGAAGTTACACTCCTCAGGAACGTTGACCTTGAAGAACAGGTTTCCCAGCAACACCTGAAGAAGGTGCAAGCCGGCGAGATAGAAAAGCACGGCCAGGCAGCCGAGCCGGGGGATCCAGAGCCGTCTTTCCCGGCCCCGGAGGAAGGCGAGCAAATGGATGAGTACGTACACGGCCACGAGCAAGTTCGTTGCGGGCAGGATCTGGAATCCCGAGTCGCCCACCAGGTAGGGATCTCCGAACCGGGCAGTACAGACGACCGCGAGATTGAAGAAGTGGTTCAAGCACAGCCAGGTGAAGCCCACGACCAGGCAGGGCGGGAACACGAAAACCCGCGTCCAGTCCGAACCGTGGACCGTGAGGGGCCATGTTCCCTGTGCTGTGAGGCGCTGCTCGAGCTGTTCCACCATTGCGTGACCCGATGGACGGTTCCCGGAGTTCTGTTGGCATGATACGCCGACCCGGGCCGTTAACCGGCTAATCGCCAGGCTGGGCAGAAAAACCTTCCTTGGCCTT
>CAZAKZ010000110.1:0-20354 GCA_964485695.1 uncultured Planctomycetota bacterium
GCCGCGACCACGGTGGGGGCCGAGAGGACGGCAGGGGGCTTAACGGCATTGCCTCCAGGGGGGAGACGCCGAGATCGATGCCCCGGGTCATGATCCAGGTAGGCGTGCCGTAGACCGGATGCGTCAGGACCCGCCAGTCCCGGCGAACGCCTTCTTCGAGATCCCTCCATTCCCAGGGTCCGGCAGAGGACTCGGGCCAGGGAGAAAATCCAGGCGGCAGCGCCCGGCTGCCCTCATGCTGGGCCGAGGCGAAGGTCACCGTCGTGATCAGAAGGAACAGAACCAGCAATACGGGGATCAACGGGCAGCGCATCGAGGTGAGTCGAACCATGTGTCTACACCTTCACTTTCAGTCCTCATCCACGGCCGTCCCGAGACAGGACCCTTCTGTTTCGAAGACGGGCCAGGCAGGTCGGGTAAATGCCCCAGTGGATAAAGCATACAGGACCCTGAAATCGAGGTCCAGTTGAAAGAGAATTTGCCTCCCCCCCGAGGTCGGGTATGATTCCCCGGTTCACCAGAAAAGCACCACAACCTCGAGGAGGCTCATGAAGGAAATCCGGAAACGCGGGGTGAGCTACTTCGGGTGCCGGAATCCTCGCCACGTGAAGGCGGATCTGGCCATGCTGGCCGGGAACGGATTCACCTACGTGGTGCACACGGTGAGCGAAAACGACCTCGCCTACCACCGCGGAACCCTCGAGGAGATCTTCGCTCTCACCCGCGAGGCAGGCCTGGAGGTCCACGCGGATCCCTGGGGGGTGGGAAGGCTCTTCGGCGGCGAGGCCTTTTCGGATCTTCTGGCCAGAAAACCGGAGCTCCGCCAGGTGGACTGCCGGGGAAGGCCGCTACCCTGCCTCTGCCCCGGCCGCCCCGAGGTGGAGGAGCTCATGGAACAGTGGATCGAGGTCGTGGCCGGGGCCGGGGCCGACGGGGTGTTCATCGACGAGCCCCACCTCCACATCCCCCGGGAGGAGACCGGAGCCCTCTGGAGCTGCCGGTGTCCCCGGTGCATGGCGCGCTACGAGGCCTGGGCCTCGGAGCCCATGCCCGTCCAGCGCACGGAGCGGGTCGAGACCTTCCGGCACCGGACGGTTCTGGATCTCATCCGGAAACTGGCCGTCCTCGGCCACGAGGCCGGCCTGAAGGTGAGCCTCTGCGTGCTCCCGCCCGAGATCGGCGGGGACACCGCCTTGCCATTGGAAGCGGCGGCGACCGTGAAGGAAATCGATACGCTGGGCAGCGACCCGTACTGGATCCACGCCGGCCTCGAGGCCGGAGCCTTCGTGGGCCGGACCGCCGAGACGGTCCGGCGCATCGCCCGGGATGCGGGCATGTCCTCCCAGGTATGGATCCAGGGATTCCGGGTCCCGGCGGGAAGAGAGCCGGAAATCCGGACCGCCGTGACAGCAGCCCGGCAGGCCGGGGTGGAGGACCTGGCCGTCTGGGGATTTGAAGCGTGCGGCCACATGTCCTACCTGAAGCCGGACGACCCGAAGAGGACCTGGTCGGCGATCCTGGAGGCGTTCAACGAGACCTGATACCGTAACTACCAAGCACGAAAGCACTGTTTCATGGCGACGGCGAATGAAATCGAATCCACGGCCCTCCGCATCGCCCGCGAAGCTGGCCTGCACCTGATGTCCTTCTTCAAGAAAAACATCACCACGCGTGCCAAGACCGACACCTCCTTCGTGTCCGAGGCGGACGAGAGCACCGAGACTCACCTGCGCGAGGCCCTCGCCGAAGCCTTTCCCGGAGAAGCCGTCCTTGGCGAGGAGTTCGGCCTGGACATATCGCCGGAAGGCGCCTGGTGGATCATCGATCCCCTGGACGGCACCTCCAACTTTCTCGCGGGCCTTCCCCTGTTCTGCGTGTCCCTGGCCCGCATGGAGAAGGGCCGGGTGGTGACGGCCGTGACCCACAATCCCGTCTCGGGAGAGACCTTTCGCGCCACCCTGGGAAGGGGTGCATTTCTCGGGGAGGACCGGCTCAGGATGGACCCGATCGACCGCGGCCGTCTCTCCCTGGTGGCCATGCGCCACAGCATGATGCGACACCACCCCGACTTCCAGGACCGGGTCGGCACGGACAAGTTCCGGTGCCTGGGGAGCGCATGCCTGGAACTGGGGTACACCGCCTCCGGTCTGTTCCAGGCCTCCGTCGCCCGGCGCATCATGCTCTGGGATTTCGCGGCGGGTGCCCTGTTCATCCAGGAAGCCGGCGGAATTGTCCACACCGCGAAACGTCAGCCGGTGTTTCCGCTGGCCCATCCGCCCGGCGACTACGCGGACCTGGAGATCCCCCTCGTCACCGGCACACCCCGCATGGTGGAAATCCTGGAAGACGCCGTTTCCTTCATTGACTGACCCCTTAACAGACAGTGAACTTCGATTCGCCCGGGACGGATATGAGACACGTCGTGTCCTATCCCGAGGACGCCGGCGTCTCCATCCGGACAGGACCGCTTAGCCCCTACCCCCTTCCAGAAAAACAAATTTCCCGTCCGATCTGATGCGTTTGAAAACGCTTACACCCACGACAGGAAAAAACTAACACGTTTGGTCTCCTGGTTGCTTGATCCGATCCTGTCACTCGAACATGGAAAGCAGCTCGATGAAAAGAGAGGTGGAACCATGAGAAATGGAACCCTACTGGCGATCCTCGCTGCGATGACGATTGCATTTGCGGTCGCCGACTGCGAGGCCGGCGGCAAGCGCAAGAAGCTGAGAATCGGGCTCAGTGTGAACCTGGGTTCGCACAATCAACCCCGACATTCGCGTCACCCGCGTCACCCACGTCACACGCGCGTGGTGCGATCCTCGGGCCGCCATGCGTGGCGCGAGGTGAAGGTCTGGATTCCCGGCCACCACGAGATGAAGTGGATCGAGAGACAACAGCCGGATCGGTACGAGTGGCGCGACAAGCGAATCTGGGTGCCCGGAGGAACCACGTACCGCACGGAATCTTACCTGATCTGTGCCGGTCACTGGGAAACCCGGTTCCACCCCCGGAGTTGCCCGCCCTACCAGCGGGTCTGGATCCCCCCCCGGTACGGCTCCCGCCAGGTGCCGGTGAATCTACCCGGACACTGGGAGGTCCGGAGGATACAGGTCAGGATTCCCGGGGAGATCTACCGGGTCCAGGAACGGATCTGGTGCCCCGGTCACTATGAGTATAGAAGAGAAAAGGTCTGGGTTCCCGGCGCGGTGTGCGCCCCGAGGAGGTGTATTCGTATCGGTGGAAATCACGGCGGCTTCGGTTTTTCCCTGAATCTCTCGAGGCGATAGCGCCGGGCCCGAACCGAAAAAGCCCTGCCGGAAGGCAGGGCTTTTTTTTGTTCGTTCCTGTGCGTAAAGCCGACCGCTCAGGGCGTGCGGTTTGAAAATCCGCTGCGCCGGCGGTATCGGCGGCTGAAGTCGGGGGCCCCCACCTCCTCCTTCATCTTCCGGGCGTAGTCCCAGAACTTTTCCTGGTAGGCCTCCCAGGTCTCCCCGTCCTTCGAATTGAAGAAGGTCTTCTCGAAGATGCGCTGCATCTCTTTCTGTTTTTTGGGATCGCCGTCCCGGAGCATGTAGTACTTGTTGTCCTTGTGAAGGCGCTTGAGATACAGGCCGACCTTCTTGGGGCTGTGGCCCGCCTGTTCGTCGCAAAGATAGGTGATGAGAGCCCACGCCTGGGCATATTCACTCCCCCCGAATCCCCTGCGGCCCTGGGGCACGAGTTCTATCAGGGGCCTCGCTCGACCCGCGGCCAGGAGTCGTTTGAACTGCTTGATGCGGTCGTTGAGTGGATGTCCGAAGGTGTACTTCTTGTTGTAATAGTCCCAGCGGGCAGCGGCCATGTACTCGGCCAGGCCCTCGTTGATGCAGATGGGGTAGTGAAAGGCCTTGTTCTTGCAAGTGAGGTGCACGATCATGTGCGTCCCCTCGTGGAAGAGGACGCGATAGGTGCTGATCTGATCCCTGGGATCATCGTAGAAGTAGAGCTTTCTCGCACCGGGCCTGTAGTACCCTCCGGTACCCCGCGGCGCCCGACCGACGGTGTAATACTCCTCCTGGGACCGGTAGATATTGATCTCGTAGTTGCTGCTCAGCCGTAGCCCTAGAAACTTGCTCACGTACTTCGCGAACTCCTTGAAGGTCCTGGCGAACCGCTCCACCTTCCCGTAGGTGCAGTTACTGTGCAGGGTGAGGGGCTTGCGCTTGTAGATCCAGTGGTTTGTCCACTCCTGGTGCTTGACGTGCTTCTTGTGCTCCTTCTGGACGAGATAGAGAGGGAACAGGAGCCGGTCCTTCCTGGGAAACTTGTACCCTGGAGGAAATTCGTAGTCGAACCGGATCAGGGATGCACAGGTCTCGGCCTCTTCGCGACTCAGCCACTTGCCCTGGAACAGGGTATGGTTCAGGTGGCGATGGGCTTCCCGGTGGTCCGGGTCAATGGCCAGGATCTCGTTTGCCAGCTTTCGCATGGTCTCGACCATGCCGTAGTCCCGGGCTATGTCCATGAGCATGTGGCGGCCGGACACGTCCTTCAGGTCCAGGGTGGCCCATTTTTCAACGACCCATTTCTTCGGGTCCTGCTCCGCGCCTTCCATGGGGATGGGACGCTGTGCCGACATGGACAGGGCCATGAGGAGCAGAGCCTGCATGGATAGGATGGTCCAGTACCAGGGAAGGGGATATCTCGATTTGTTTCTCATCGGTCTTCTCGCCTGACCCGTTTTTTTTTATCATAATTCATTTGATATTCAAAAGTTAAATGTGCATACGACTCTTGACGGAGCCAGGTATTGCCACGTGAAGGGTATCCCTGGTATCGGGCAAAATCCAGGATCCAGGCTGTTTTCCGGCGGACGAGAATCCGCCAAAGCCTTCTGGTGATTCCGGAGATCCCGTTTGCGGCCGGATTTCTCGGCCGGGCAGGGAATCGACGGCTGAATCATGGCTGGTGAATTGAAGATCCTCTATTACTCCGATGCCCGGAGTTTCGGCGGGGCCGAGGCCTATCTCACCACCCTGGCCAGGGCGGCGAACCAGGCGGGGTATGCCGTTGAGGTGGCCATGACCCGGGCCAGGGCCCAGGATGCCTGGACCCTGGCTCTGGCCGATCAAACCCTCCGGGTGCATCGCCTCCCGGTCATCCGGTCCCTGCAGAATCCCATCCCGTTCCTGAGACAATTCGCCTTCTTACTGACGAACCGGTTCCACCTGATCCACTTCAACCAGATCGATCCCTGGTCCTGTTCCCCCGGTATCCTGGCCGCCCGGTTCAGCGGACACCGGAAGCTGATCTCCACCTCCCACCTGCCCAACACCGTGTACGAGGTGCCTGCCCCGCTGCGGGCCCGCCTGGCTCCGCACCTCCTGCAGCACACCATCCTCGTGGGGCGCTGCCACCTGGAGAACCGGACCCGACACGATGGAGGGCCGCCTCACAAACACCGGGTCGTGGTCAACGGCATCCCCCTGCCCGAAGCGGCCACCCCGGAGAACCGGGGGGCGGCACGAAGTGAGTTGGGCCTTTCAGCTTCCGTCCCCATCATCGGCACCGTGGGGCGATTGACGGGCCAGAAGAACCACCGGACCCTGGTGGAAGCAGCGGCCCGCGTCCCCCGGGCTCACTTTGCCCTCATCGGCGACGGTCCTGATGGAGAGAACCTTCGAGACCTGCGGGACCGACTCGCTCTCCAGGACCGGTTCCACTTCCTCGGAGAACGCCCGGACGCAGGCCGACTCCTCAGGGCCTTCGACATCTTCGCCCTTCCGAGCCTCTACGAGGGCCTGCCCCTGGCGCTGCTGGAAGCCATGGGAGCCGGCCTCCCCGTAGTGGCCTCGGACCTGCCCGAGGTCCGCGAGGTGATGCGGACGGACCAGGATGGGATTCTGGTGGCCCCCTCCGATCCCGGTGCCCTGGCCGGGGCGTTGAACACCCTCCTCGATGATCCGGACCGGGCCGCCGCCATGGGCCGGTCGGGCCGGGACCGGGTGAGGAGCGACTTCTCCGAGGATCGCATGATCCAGGAAACCCTCGCGCTCTACAGGGAAGTCCTCGGTGAGGTGCGGCCATGAATCCCCCCATGAAGATCCTGGCCCTGAGTCCCTTCATGCCCTTTCCCCCGGACCACGGCGGCCGGATCCGCACCTATCTGCTGCTCAGAGAGCTTGCCCGGCTGGGGCACGGAGTCCACCTCATCGCTCTCATGGAAAGGGAGGAGGAGAGGGACCGGGCCGCGGCCCTGGAGGCGGACGGCATCCGGACCACGCCGGTGCTCCACACCCGGCGATTCGGACGCCTGACCTGGACGGATCGTCTCCGGAAGGCCGTACATCTTCTCACCGGCCACTCCGACGTGCTGTCCCGGTTCACCTCCCCGGCCGCACTTAAAGCCGCACGGCGCCTCGAGGAAGGTCCATGGGACATTGTCCTCTCCGAATTACTTTGGACCGCGCCCCTCGCCCTGCGCCTCGAGGCGCGCTGCTCCGTCTTGAACGCCCACAACGTGGAGACCCTCATTGCCCGGCGCACCGCCGCCCGGACTCCGGGATTCCCGGCGAGGTGGATTGCCCGCCTCGAAGCCCGGGGCATGGGACGGGACGAGGCCCGACTGGTGCGGGATTTCGACACCGTGATCGTGGTCTCCGAGGCCGACCGCAGGCATATGGAATCCCTCGATCCCGGTCTGGCCTGCACGGTCATCGGAAACTGCGTGGACACCGACGTCCTGAAGCCATTGCCGCCCCCTCCACCCGAGGCCTCTCCGGTGTGCCTCTTCATGGGCAGCGCCAACTATCCGCCCAACCGGGAAGCCATCGAGACGTTTGCCCGGGGTGCCTTTCCGCGGGTGAGACGCCGGTATCCCGACGCCCGGTTTCTGGCCGTCGGGGCCGATCCCCCCGAATCTCTGAAGCGCCTCGAGGCCGAGGTGCCGGGCGTTGAGGTGGCGGGGTACGTCGACGACATCCTGCCGGTCTACCGGGAATCGACGGTGGTGGTGGTGCCTATCCGGGTGGGTGGCGGCACCCGTACCAAGATCCTGGAAGCCCTGGCCCTGGGCCGGCCCGTGGTCTCCACGGCCGTGGGCGCCGAGGGCCTCGACCTGGAACACCCAAAGCATCTCCTCATTGCCGGTAGTGAAGAGGCGTTTGTCAGAGCCGTGGTGTCGATCCACGAGGACCGAAACCGCCTCCGGGCTCTGGTCGAGACGGGTCGCGCCCGGGTGGAGGCCCACGCCTCCGCGCACCGAAGCGGCATCCTGCTGGAACGGATTCTCCTGGATACCCTCCACCGGAAGAGGCAACGGCAACAGCGAGGATGCTCAAGATGATGTCCAGGTTGATGCCCCGTCCGAAGATCACGGCCATCGTACCCACCCTGAACCGGCCCGAGGTGCTGGCGCGGAACCTCGAGGCGCTCGGTGCTTCCGAGGGCATTGATCCCTGCGACCTCGAAGTCATCGTCGTGGACGACGGTTCCACCGGCGACGCCACTCGTGAGGTATTGGAACGAACGAAGGAGAAGGCCTCGTTCACCCTGGTCTCCCTGTTCCAGGAGAACGCGGGCCAGGCCCGAGCCCGAAACCGGGCCATGGAGCGAGCCCGAGGCCGTATCTGGCTCTTCCTCAACGACGACACCATCGCCTCCCCCGGCCTCATCGCCGGGCACCTCCGCGGTCACCAGGACCATGCCGGAGAAGAGGCGGGCATCCTGGGCCGGGCAACCCTGGCGCCGGACATTCCCATGACTCCGGCCCGGTCCCTGCACCTCGATCACATGTGGGCGAGGATCGCCGGAAAGGTGGAGCTTGAGTGGTATCACTTCTGGACCACCAACGTGTCGGTGAAGGCGGCCTTCCTCGAGAGGCACGGCCTCCGGTTCGATCCCCGCATCCGCTACATTCACGATGACACGGAAATGGGACTTCGCCTCCGGGACCACGGATTCCGTCTCTACTACCGTCCCGAAGCCGTGGGCTTCCACGACCACGCCCTCTCCGACGAAGACTTCCTCCGCATGGCCGAACGCGAGGCTGCGAGCCTCTCCTACTGGGCAAAAAAGCACCCCACCGCGCTCCGGGAACTGGCGCGGTTCGGATACACCCCGGCCAAGAAGGAATGGGAAAAGAGAGTCAAGTATCCCCTTCTCAGGTTGGCCTTCAATCCTCTCACCCTGCCCCTGTGGCGCCGGGTGGCCCGGCTGGGCACCGGGATTGCACCGCCCGTGGCCCGGTGGCTCCTATCCCAGTGCTACGCCGCCAGGAAGCGCCGCCACATCGCTCTCCTGCGCAACACCCCCCCTGAATGACATTAGGATCAAGAATAATCCCCGTCATTTCGATGCCTAACCTGGAGGCCCCGTTTTCGAGGGGGAGATTTCCAACTGGTCCCAGGTGGCTGTTCATTCATCTCTGACCCTTGGATGGCATCAACTTCCATGGAATCCGAAAGCAACGACATTCTCGATCGCAAGAGCCTGCTCGAGACCCTTCTCTCTCTGGTCCGGGAGAACCGTTCCGGACTCCTGTCTCTGCAAGCCGATGAAAAAACTTCCGTTTTCCAGATCCAGGACGGCTCCATCACGGCCGCCACGTGGGAGGTGGAGGACACGGACTTCCTGAAGACTCACATCCTCCGATCCGGCATGGTCCCTGACAAGGTGATGAAGAAGTCCCTGAAGCGGGCCCATAACAGGAACCTGGACCTCCCCACGGCGCTTTCTCAGGAGGGGGGACCCCTTCCCGCCCGCCTTCGTGAGATGATGGGAGCGATCGTGCAAGAGGAACTCTGGCGCCTGGCCGGTCACGAGGAGACCTGGTGGGAATTCGAGGAGGCGCTGCCCGAGGAGGATCTCTTCGACTCCGACCTCCTGGCCCTGAAGCTGCGGCTGAACATCGAATTCCTCGTGGTGGACATAGCCGGTCGTGAGAGCAACTGGGACATCCTGGATCAGGTCTTTCCCGCCCGGCACGAGGTTCTGGTCACACGCGCCGCCAGCTGTCGCTACTTCGATGCCGGTCCGGTCAAACACGAGGAGGAGCAGGCCGTGCTCGTCCTCATCGACGGCGAGCGGGACGTGGACGAGATCATCGTGGACTCCTCTCTCGACGCCTTCACGACCTTGATGCTGCTCCACCGCTTCAAGGTCCTTGGAGAGATCCGGGAGCTCAATCCGGCGGAACTCATCCAGGTGGCGGTGAGCTTCAAGTCCAGGGGTCGCTTCGACAAGTGCCTGAACCTCTACCTTCGCGCCGAGGCCCTCGGGAACAATGCCTTTGATCTCGACCTCACCATCGGCAGCATTTACGAAACCACCGGCAAGGAGCAGGAAGCCTTCGACCGGTATCTCGTCTATGCAGACAAGTGCTTGAACGCCGGGGAACGCAGCAACGGAGCCGAGGCCTACCGGCGCGCTCTGGCTCTGAGGCCCTCCGCCCTGGAGATCTGGGAAAACTTCATCCGGATACTCGATCCCGTGGAGGATCGGAACGAATACCTGAAGGAAACCCGAACCTACCTCGACCTGGCGGTTTCCTCTCAGGACGATGAGCACAAGCGCGGTGCCCTGCGTGCACTCATCATCGCCGGCGACGCCAGCCATGAGGAAATCCAGGACTACATCGATTCCCTCAACCTGGACCTCGGCCCCCGCGGTGCTTTCCAGGACCTGCATCGCTTCTCCCAGGATCTTCTCAAGGAGGAACTCTACGAGGAGGCCCTTCCCGTCCTGGACGCGGCGGCCGAGCTGCGGCCAGACGATCTTGACATGCAGGATGCCCGGGTGCAGACATACCTGGCCCTGGACCGCAAGGTGGAGGCCGCCGCCGTCCTCGAGGCGATTGCCGACCTGATCCGGAAAAAGGATCTTCCGGGGGAAGATCGTCAGGAACGCCTCCAGGAGATCCACAACCGTATCCTGGACCTGGTTCCGGACCACGCGAATGCCCTGCGGTTCCTGTCCTGGAAGGCGGAGAAGAAAGGGGATGTCGATGTGGCCGCCGACTACCTGGGGCGGTTGCGGACGATCTACAGAAAGAACAAGAATCGCGCCCGGCTGGCCTATGTCCTCAAGCGCCTCATGAAGATCTCGGCCGATGATCCGGAACTCAAGGTGGAGTACGCCGAGTGTCAGCTGGAAAGCGGCCACCACATCAAAGGGGCTCGGAGTCTCAGTGAGGCGGCCGCCATGCTGGCCGGCGCGGAGGAGACCCGGGATCGGGCCGAGGCGCTTTACAAGAAAGTGCTCGAACACCTGCCTTTCGACCGTGTGGCCCGCAACGAGATCGCCCGGTTGTACGAAACCCTCGGCAACCGACAGGCCGCCCGCGAACACCTCGAACAACTTGCTGAAATCTGCCTGGTCCAGGGCGAAGCGGCCGAGGCAGCGGACATCTACCAGTCGCTGATCACGGACTATCCGGAGGCGACCGAGTATGTCCGTGGAGTGGCCCGGGCCTGCCTCGGTCTCCTTCCGGATCCACACGCCGTCGCCCGGCTTCGCCGTGCCCTTGAGAAGCTGATGAAGATCGAGGACTACGGCCTCGTGCGGTGGCTCGTCGCCCGCTCCGGTGACCTGCCCGACTTATCCGGGATCCGGGATGCGATACCCGACACCAATCAACTCGACACGGACCTGGCCAGAGGCCGCGACCGTCTCGAGCGAAGGCGGACGCGAGTGAAGAAGATCATCGCGACGGTCCGGGACCGCCTCAGAGAGTCTGCGCAGCGGTTCGAGGAACGCCTGAGGGAAGCCCGGGTCGAGTGGGAAGAGGAACTGAAATCCCTCCTCGAAAAGAAGGAGATGGAGGTGGAGGCCCGCGTGCGAGCAGAGATGCCCGAAGACGGACTTCGCCAGGTGTATCCGTCCGGCGGCAAGGACTCGGAGGAGGAATCCACCGGCCTCGGCGGCGGCATCAAGCAAATGGAGACCACCTTCAACCTGCCGGCGTCCATCCGGGAGATCACCCGGAAGCTGAAGGGCATTAAATAGTCTCCGGCGAGAACCGGGAACGGCCCTCGCCGGTCCAGCCTTGACGCCTGCGGCCGAATATTTCACGATTCGGCGCATGAACTGGATCTTCCGAAGGCTCCCCCTCGCGCTCCCTCTCCTCTGGGCCGCCGCCCTTCTGGTCCACGCCGCCATGCAGGTGCCCGAGGGGATGCAGGTATTCTGGCGCTCTCACCCCACCCTCGAGGCGCAGCGACACCAGGACCCGATGCTGGGGTCCTTTCACCGGTTTCTGGACTCCGTGGCCCCGGCCATTCCCGACCGGGCCCGGACGATCCTCATCGGCCCCTCCATCCCCGGCTGGGCGGGCCCGCGGGAAAACCACTACAAATGCTTCCTGTTCCGCATGGTTCCGCGGCCGGTGCGTCCCGTCCGGAGCCCAGAGGACCTCCCCGACCTCCTGGCCTGGGCGGATTACGTGGTCCTCTTCCGGACCCCGATACCCACGGACGGTATCCGGAACCACACCCTTCTCCTCGACCTCGGAACCGAGGGCAGGGTGTTCAGGCGGGAAGGAATCCGTCCATGACCGGGTTGATCCTGACCTGCCTCGCGGCCATTGTGGCGCCTCTGGCCTCGGGCCTCGCCCTGGTCTCGGCCCTGGGGGAAACCGGATTTCGACGCCCGCGGTGCGAGACCCTGGCCACGGCCTACGTCCTCGGGTATGGATGGATCGGTGGGATTCTCGTGGCCCTGGCCGCAGCCGGTCTACCCCTGACCCTCTACCTGGCCTGGCCCGCGGCCCTGGCACCGCTTCTCCTCCTGCTGTGGTTTCCCGGGCGGAGTCGGGAAACCACGGCCGGGACCCGGGCACCGGACACGCCCGGATTCTGCGCCCTTTCCGCGGGGAAAAAAGTCCTCCTCGGCATGGTCGCGGCCCTCGCCGTCTTCTACTTTCTCAGAGCCCTCCCGGACTGCTTCATCACACCCCTGAAGCGGCACGACGCCGTCGGCATCTGGGCCCTCAAGTCAAAAGCCCTCTACCACGACCGAGGTCTCGATGCGGCCTTCTTCACCCTCGACCGGGACGCCCCGATGCATCCCGACTATCCTCTGATCCAGCCCATGCACGGTGCCTGGCTGCTTCTCAACTCCGGCGAGGTGGACGAACGGATCCTCAAGGCTCCCTTCCCCCTTTTCTGGATCTGTCTCATCGTCTTTCTCCACCGGTTTCTGCGCCCCAGGACAGGCCCCGTCCTCTCCCTCTCCCTGGCCGTGGCCTTCGCCTTCATCGACTGGGTCTACCAGCACGCCCTGGTCGTCACGGCCGATCTGGTTCTCGCCGTCCTGGCCTTTCGGGCCGTGACGGCCCTGATACGGTACCTCGAGGAAGGAGACCGGGGGGAACTCAGGCTCTCAGCCGTCCTCGCAGCACTCTGTGCTGGCGTCAAGAACGAGGGCTGGGCCGTGGTGGCGGCCTGCATCGTGGTGGTGCTGATCTTCAGGGTCCGCACCCGGATCCGCGGTCGCCTCGGCCTCGCCCTCGGCCTCGGGGCCACAGCCGTCGCAGTGAACCTCCCGTGGTTGCTGTTCCGGTGGCGCCACGGCCTCTACACGGACCTCTTTCACGGAAAGTTCTTCCTCGGATACGCTCCGGACACGGGCCCTCCACCGGGTATCGGTCGCCTGGGATTCCTCCTCGCCCGGGCCCTTGAAGCCGCCGGAATCCGGACCGACGCCCTCGAGCACCTCGCCCAGGCCGAAGCCGGCCTGAAGACCTACGTCGAAATCCTGGCGTGGGACGGTTTCTGGGTCCTGGCCGGAATCATGGTCGTGCTCCTCGGGGTCCGGTTCCGGGCCGTCCCCCTCGCGGTACGAGCCCTCCTGGTCTACATGGGGGTGCTGGGAGCCGCCTATGTGACCGCACTGTGCTTCAGCCCCCACGACATCCACTGGCACGCCGAAACCGCCTGGCCCCGTTTGCTCCTGCACCTCGCTCCGGCCGCCCTGGCCGTCATCGCCCTCATCCCAGGGGCCTTCCTGAATGCGTCCCGGCACCCTACAATGGGAACCATGGACCCCAGGCCGAAATCACCATGAAAAACATCGACAACGCCACCCGGAATATCGGGGAACTCAATGTCGCCCTGAACACCACGTTCGATACCCGATACTGGGGCTTCATCTTCAAGAAAATCGGCTACAACGAGGTGGTATTCGACGCCGATAAGGGAACAGTGACGTATCCCGAGTTCATTCCCCTGGAGGACATGATCCGGGACGTCCTCGATCAGCTGGATCAGGAACAGACCCTCGTGTGCATCGCCTGCGATCAGGTGTTTGACATGAACGAGGAGGACGGCATCTTCGGTGACCCGGAGAACCTGGACCGGTTCCTCTGCAGGAAGTGCAGCGAGGGCATCAGTGCCAGGGACTTCTACTTCAAGTACCTGAAAGCATGACTGCCCGTGGATGAGGACGGATACCAAGCGTGAAGGCACTGCTCCACCCCGTTGCACTCCTCAAGGCGATCCACCGCTCGTTCTTCCTCGAAGGCATCTCGGTACACGCCGCGGGTCTGGCCTTCAAGACCCTGCTCAGCCTGATTCCCCTCGGCGTTGTGGTGGCCACCATCTACGCCGTCGTGGAATTCAAGGAGCCCGAACCGGACGGGACCGCCGCGGAGGCCCGTGGTTCCCCGGCCGACGGCACCGGAGAGGCCGGTACCACGGGAGAAGAGAACCTCGCATCGGACAGCCTGGGTCGACTCCGGCAGACTCTGGACAAGTTCTTCGTTCCAGAACAGGCCCAGAAAGCCACGCTGTGGATCGAGAAGCAGGTGCGCCTGCTGCGCAGCAGTTCCACGCCGGTCACCTTCGTGGGTCTGCTTCTGCTGTGCGGCACCGCCTTCTTCCTGTTCCGGACCGTGGAGATCGTGATGAACCGCATCTACCGGGTCCGGGTCTCGCGGTCCACCGGGGCGCAGATCCTGGCCTTCTGGGCGTTTCTCACCCTGGGGCCCCTGCTCATCGGCGCCAGCTTCTATGCGACGCATCTCTTTTCCAAGTTCACCCCCGAGGAGTGGCCCGGCCTGGGCTTCCTGGCCCAGGCGGCCTCGTACGAACAGATCCTGACCAAGGTGCTTCCCTTCACCCTCACCCTCGTCATGTTCTTTTTTCTCACCTGGCTGGCCCCGAACACCCATGTCCGGGTTCTGCCGGCCCTGGTGGGAGCGCTTTTTTCCGCGGCGGTGTGGGAGGTCGCCAAGTGGGGTATCAGCTATTTTCTCACCGGATTCGTCAGCTACGACTACCTCTATGGAGGCCTGGCCACGGGCATCATCCTCCTGCTGTGGCTCTACCTCTCGTGGTACCTCGCCCTCTTCGGTTGCACCCTCGCCTACCACCTCCAGTACCCTCCCGGTGGCGCGGACTGGCCGGGCACCGAGGCCCGGGCGCGCCTGGCCCTCGCCCTGGTGGTCGACATTGGAAAGACCTACCGATCCGGTGCATCGCCCGAACCCTTCCGGCGCCTGTGCCGCAAGCTCAACTGCCCGGAAGGGCTGCTCAAGGAGATGGCTGCGGCCCTGGAAAAGGCGGACATTCTGGTCCGGACCCAGCGCCCCCGCTCCGGCTACGTCCTGGCCAGGGCCCCGGAATCCCTCCGACTCACGGAGGTCTACCAAGCACTGGGCGCTCCTGTCGGCGGCTTGCCGGCCGGCGCCACGAAATCCTCGGTGGGACGGTTCTTCCAGGACCTGGAGGCCGGGGCGGCCTCAACCCTGGGCACCCGGTCAGTGGCCGATATCCTGGAGACCCGGGACGGCTCTCAACCCCTTGAAAAACCTCCATCTACGGCTTAAATGGATCGTGGGTGTCGTGAGATCGGAGGCCAACCGCAGTGCGGCCACGGCGCAACGCACGGAATAGCCCTATGAAAGTCGTCAAATTCGAGCCTCTCAACCTGGCCGAAAAACTCTACCTGCCGGAGATCTTCAAGGGGCTGGCCAACACATTCCGCCACCTGGTGACCCGGAACAATTTCACCACTCAGTATCCTGAGCAGAAGCGGCCCGAGGTGCGGGGATTCCACGGCGAACACTACCTGAAGAAGGACTCCCAGGGGCGGCCCAAGTGCGTGGCCTGTTTCATGTGCTCCACGGCCTGTCCGGCCAATTGCATCCACATCGAAGCCGGTCCCTCGCCGTATCCGGACCGCGACAAGATCCCGGTGAAATTCGAGATCGACTTGCTGGTGTGCATCTACTGCGGTCTGTGCGAGGAGGCATGCCCCTGCGACGCCATCGCGTTGAGCCCCAGGCACTTCACGGTGGTCCAGTCACGGGCCGATGCTGTCCGGGGCCTTGACCGGCTCCTGGGCGACTGTCCGGAACCGCCGGGAGGAAAGTTCAGGATCGAGGGTCACAGAACCCGCAATGAACTCCTGGGCGAGGGACCGGTGACGGAGTTCATCCCCACTCCACCGGGGTAGACACCCCCTGGAGCTTGCCGAGTGCCGCCAGGGAAAAGGAAACCCGACCGTCCTGCTCCGGATCCAGACCCACCCCCTCCACCAGCTTCAGGTTGAGAGTGGCGAGGAGCTCGTTGGTGCCCCCGATGTCCAGGATGTAGCGACGGGGAAGTTCGAAGTCGCTCGGAACCTGGGTGAAATTGAGGCGGCAGTACTCCAGATCATAGACCTTGCCCTCCCTGTGGACGGCAAGGGGCATGCCCTGGGTACGGCAGAGGATGGGGCGGTTCTCGTAGATCATGCACCCCCCCTTTTCGAGGAGCGGACACCGGGGATCCTCGCCTTTCTCGATCCTCTGTCGGATGCGCTCCCGGAGGGGCGCAGCCAGCCCGGCAACGGCCTTGAGGATCTGCTCCCCCTCGATGCGAAACAGCGTATCAGGCGGAACACAGCACTGGTAGCAGCCACGACGGCATTGAATGTGCTCCCCGTGGTTCTGGGAAACCATGGCCGCAAAATCGTCGATGGCCTGGCGGAGCGAGAGGTACTCCTGGCGAGCATCCAGGCATTCGGGTTGTTCCTTGAAGCGCACTTCTCCCCTTACCGACGAATAGGATGATCCAGGTCATACTCAGTTCCTGTTGCAACAGGAACAACTCAGAACTTCCGTCCGGAACCCGGGAAATCCGGACGGTCAGGATCACCGTGCCCCACGATGCTGGGTCCCTATAGTCTACCACCGAACTCCGGTCTACTCATTTCAACACCCGGTAAAAGTCTGTGGATAAACAGGCTGTAAAGCCGAAGAAGCCGGCCCGGAACTTGCTCATTCAGACATTCGCCAGGATAATGCTAGAAAGAAGGAGTTTGAATCGCCATGAAAGAGGAATCCATGGGTCCAGATCAATCCCCTCCACAGGCGGGTGACCTGAGTCGAGAAGAGCTCGTCCGGTACAGCCGTCATCTGGCGCTGCCCGAAGTGGGAGTGGAGGGCCAGGCAAAGCTCAAGGCGGCCCGGGTCCTCCTGGTCGGCGCCGGAGGCCTGGGATCGCCGGTCGGGCTCTACCTTGCCGCGGCGGGCGTGGGTCACATCGGGTTGGTGGATTTCGACACCGTGGACGCCACCAACCTCCAGCGCCAGGTGCTCTACGGCACCGAGGATCTGGGGCGTCCCAAGCTGGAAGTCGCATGCGAGCGCCTGAAGTCGGTGAATCCCCATATCACACTGACGCGCCACGACGGTGCCCTCGAAGCGGCCAACGCTCTGGACCTCCTCGATCCCTACGACATCGTCATCGACGGTACCGATAACTTCCCCACCCGCTATCTGGTCAACGATGCCTGCGGGCTGCTCGGCAAACCGAACGTCTACGGGAGCATTTACCGGTTCGAGGGACAGGTGTCGGTGTTCCACGTCGGTCGGGGCCCCTGCTACCGTTGCCTGTTCCCGGAGCCCCCGCCGCCCGGTCAGGTGCCGAGCTGCGCCGAGGGCGGCGTCCTCGGTGTCCTGCCCGGCACCATCGGCACCCTCCAGGCCACCGAAGCCATCAAGCTCATCCTGAACAGAGGACGCCCGCTCATCGGCCGATTGCTCTACTACGAGGCTCTGGAAGGGCGGTTCCACGAGTTCAAGGTGCCGAGAGATCCCCGGTGCCCCCTGTGCGGGGAGACGCCGACCCTCACCTCCCTTTCCCCTGTGGACCGGGAGTGCGGCCTGGCCGGGGAGGAGGACGGAGAATTGCCGGAGGACGTGATCACGGCCGGGGACCTGGCAAAGCGCATGCAATCGAATCCGTCGCCGGTGCTCCTCGACGTCCGGAATCCCTGGGAATGGTCCATCGACCGCCTCGAGGGAGCGACGCTCCTCCCTCTCCCTGACCTGGAGCGTAGGATCAGCGACCTCGATCCGACGGCCGAGACCATCCTCTACTGCAAGATCGGTCTCCGGAGCCTGCTGGCCCTCCGACGCCTCCAGAGGGCGGGATTCCAGAATGTGCGCCACCTCCGGGGAGGCCTCCATGCCTGGGCCGCGGACGTGGATCCGGATATGCTCGTGTATTGATGGGTCGGAACCCGGTATGATTTCCCGCATTGACACGGTCCGGCCCGGCGTGGAAAATCGAGGAAGATTCGCCTCTTCGGACGAATGGACGGGCATCCTGTCTCGAAGAGAGGAGCAAGTGACGATGAGCACCGACCCCCGAGAAAAGACCACGGATCAAGTCGACCGCGTTGACAACTGGATCGTCAGGTGGCTTCGGTTCGGATTGTTCGCCTTCTTCCTCCTGGTGGTGATCCTCACCGGTGTGGCCCTGGCGGAAGCGGGAATGGTGGCCTGGGCCACCCTGGGCATCGTCTTCGGTGCGGTGTGCGTGGTGGCCCTCCTGGTCCTCCTGATCCTCTTCCTGATGAGCTGACCCCCCAGAGGATGATCCCTCAGTCCCCGTTCCCCGGATGATTCAGATCTCCGGCTTCAGGCCGGGGTGCGTTGGTTTTCGAGTCCCAGTACGGGGAGAGCCGCCTGAGACTGGCCACGACCTCGCAGAAGACCTCCATGACCCGGTCCACCTCCGCCTCGGTGTTGTAGCGGCTGAAGCTGAATCGGATCGAGCCGTGAACCGCCGAAAAGGGCACTTTCAGGGCCCTCAATACGTGGGAAGGCTCCAGAGATCCCGAGGTGCAGGCGGAACCACTCGAAGCGCAGATGCCGTGGGCGCTCAGCTGGTAGAGCATGCCCTCCCCTTCCACGTAGTGGATGGAGACATTCAAGGTGTTGGGCAGGCGGTTCGCTTTCTTTCCGTTCACCTGGACGTGGGAGATCCTCGCCTCGACGGCCTCTTCCAGACGGTCCCTGAGCCTGCGGATTCGCGCCTCGTCCTCGTCGTGGTTCTCCGCGGCCAGATCCAGGGCACGGGCCAGTCCGACGATGAACGCCACGTTCTCCGTGCCCGCCCGGCGACTCTCTTCCTGGTGCCCGCCGATGAGGAAGGGCCGGATCGGTGTGCCCCGCCGCGTGAACAGGGCCCCGACGCCCTTGGGGGCGTGGAGCTTGTGGCCGGAGAAGGACAGGAGGTCCACGTGTTTGTGGGTCCGTCTCAGGTCGATGGGGATCTTGGTCATGGACTGGGTCGCGTCGGTGTGGAAGACAATGGAGGGATCCGTCTCCTTGGTCAGGCGAGCCAGCTGATCCACCGGGAATACCACCCCCGTCTCGTTGTTGGCGTGCATGATGGTGACCAGGAGGGTGTCGGGCCGCAGCGCGCGGACAAAGGTGCTCACGTCCAGGTTTCCGTCCCCATCCACGGGGAGGTAGGTCACCTCGAGACCGATGCGCTCAAGATCGTTGCACACCTCCAGCACGGCGGGGTGCTCCACGGCAGTGGTAATGATGTGCCGCCGTTTCGGGTTGGCCCTGACGACTCCATGGATGGCCGCGTTGTTGCTCTCCGTGGCGCAGGAAGTGAACAGGACCTCCCTCGGATGAACCCCGCCCAGGTGACCGGCAACGGTCTTTCGGGCCCGACCAATGGCCTCGGCCGAGTTCCTCGCTGCCTCGTACATGGAGCTGGGATTGAAATAGTCCTCGGACAGAAAGGGAAGCATCGCTTCCAGGACCTCGGGCGCAACCCGGGTGGTGGCATTGTTGTCGAGATAAATGATATCCATGGCTTCCAGTGACCCTGTCGTCGTCTCAGACCTGGATCACCCGGATGCGGGCGTCCACCTGGTCCTGCAGCGTCTTCTCCACCAGCATCTTCAGAGTCTGGTTCGCACCGATGCAGGTCTGGCAGGCACCTCCGAGGCGGCAGTAGACCCGGGTCTCCTTGATGTCCACGATTTCCAGGTCGCCTCCATCCTGCTGGAGCATGGGCCGGACGTATTCGTCCATGATCTTCTCGACCTTCTTGGCGAACTGGTACGGGGAGAGCTCAACAGCCGCTCCCGCGTCATCCGCTGCCCCCGGCGGGGCTCCGGCGGTCTCCGGCCCGGAACTGGCAGCCCCGCGCGCCTCCCCCCCCCACGCCTCGTTGAGGAGATCCTGGAGGCCGCCAGGGACGTGGTGGCACGTCATACAGGCGCCGCCGGCCTTCACGGCGTTGGAGATGTCGGGAATGGTCTTCAGGCCGAGTTCCGTTATCTTGCGTTTGAGATAGGGTTCAGTGAGAGAAAAGCACTTGCAGACGAGCCGCCCCTCGGTCTCCTCTCCGGGGTGCATGTCCACGCCCAGTTCCTTCAGATCCACCCCGCGATTCTGAGCCCAGTTGAACACGGCCGCCTCCAGGGCCTCGGAGCCCATGACCGAGCAGTGAATCTTCTGTTCCGGGAGTCCCTCGAGAAAATCCACAATGTCCTGGTTCTGGATCTCGAGGGCTTCGATGGGCGTGCACCTTCTCGCCTCGATGATGTGGCACAGCGCCTCCGAAGCGGCAATGGCCGAGGTACAACCGAAGGTGAGATACCGGGCCTCGACAATCTTGTCCTGGGTCGGGTCCGTGGAGTGGCGCTCGACCCGGAATGACAGCCGCAGCGCGTCTCCGCAGGCAATGGAGCCGTGTTCACCGATCCCGTCGGGGTTTTCGATCTCGCCCATGTGGGTACCAGGCTTGCCCTGGACCGCGTCCAGGAAGAGCTGCGTGGTCTTCTCGCTGTACTCCCAGGCCATTGACTTCCTCCAGAGATCGATGTGTCAATCCTGCCGGATCTGAAGGAAAAATGTAGCGTAGATTCCCCACCCAGAACAGGGCTTTCCTCACGCGTCAGCTGCTCTGACGTATGGAAAAAATCCACCTGTTTCCGGAAGTAGTAGAGATCCACGGTCCGTTATTCAACGGGGAAAATTCCCTCGGGCGAGGCCGTCGTCAGAGCGGGTTCAGGGAATCCTGGCAGAATCGGGATAGGGGGAAACCTCACGGTTCCCCCCTCCCACACCACCGGGCATA
>CAZAKZ010000111.1:0-19488 GCA_964485695.1 uncultured Planctomycetota bacterium
CCTGGGCACCATCGACGGGGCGAACACCCATATCGCCATTCGCGTCGCCCTGAAGGCGGAGATCGTCATGATGAACACCGGCGACACGGATCCCACCCTCGTCGAGACCAACATTCCCTGGGTGATGCGCTGCATCGGCGACGACCGGCAGCAGGGGTATCTTCTGGTGGACTATCTGTATCGCAAGCTCGGCCTGGAGCGGGTGGGCGTCATCCGGGCCAGCAACCGCTACGGCCGGTTCGGCGTGCGGGAAATCCTCGACGGAAGCCGGCGCCTGGGACACCCGGTTCCCGTGGAAATGGCCTATGAGGTGGGGGCGGAGGACTTCAGCCTGCAGCTGGACCGGCTGGATCAAGTGGACGTCGAGGCGATCGTTCACTGGGGCAACGCCGCCGACGGAGCCCGCCTCCTCGGCCAGATGCGCGCCCGGGGCATGAAGCAGCCGTTCTTCGCCTGCGACCGCTGCCTGTCCGAGACGTTCGTTGGCATCGCAGGCGAGAGCGCCGAGGGAGTCATCTGCACGTCTCCGTGGAATCCAACTCGAAAGGACGAGAAGTATGTCGCCTTCCGGGAGGCGTTCCGGAAGCGATTCGGGGAGGAGCCGGAGACGTTCGCGGCGCACGGCTATGACGGCATGAAAATGCTGATCTGGGCCGTGCAGGTCGCAGGGCTCAACCGGGCCCGGATTCGCGATGTCCTGGCGCACCGGACCTCGCCCTGGAAGGGCGTCACCGGGGATATCGCGTTCAGCGCGTGTCTCGATGACCTCGGGGAAGTGTTCCTCGTCAAACGCGAGAAAGGCGCGTGGCGGTTCTATTCCCGGGAAGACCTCGATATTCCGAGAGGAGAGTCACGGTGAGAAGGTTTCGTCGAGCTCTACTCCCCCTGGCGGTCCTCTGCCTTGTAGCGGCCGGGGGCGAGGAGGAGAGGGCGCCCCCGGACGTCCGCGAGGTGCGCATCGGCTACTTCGGCCCGAGTGACCCTGCCCATGCGGTAGGCGGCGACATGTGGCGCGCCGCACGCATGGCCGTGGAGGAGGCGAACGCCCGGGGA
This sequence comes from uncultured Planctomycetota bacterium, assembly GCA_964485695.1. GTDB lineage: Bacteria > Planctomycetota > JAFGQW01 > JAFGQW01 > JAFGQW01 > CAZAKZ01. Next base: position 1,054 of record CAZAKZ010000111.1, read on the forward strand.
GGATTCCGGGGGAAACCCTTCCGCCTCGTCTCCCACTGGTCGAAGGATCCCTGGGGCACGGGCATCGCCCGGGTGGTCCGCATGGCCTACACCGACAGGGTCTGGGCGATCCTCGGCGGAATCGACGGCCCGTCCACCCACCTCGCCGAGCAGGTTGTGGCCAAGGCGCGCCTGGTGTTGATCAGCCCAGGCAGCACGGACAGGTCGGTCAACCTGGCCCACGTACCCTGGATGTTCTCATGCCTGCCTGGGGATCCCATCCTGGCCGGGGCGCTAGCCGCGGAGATCTCGGCCCGCGTCGGCAAGGAACCATTCATCCTCGTTTCGACGGATGACCACGACGCCCACCTGTTCGCGACCGAGCTGATGAAGTGCTTCACAGGACGTCGAATGGTTCCGCGTCACCACTTCGTCTGCAGGAAGGCCGCTCGTGACGTCAACGACCTCGTCACCCAGATCGTGCACTCAAAGCCCGCCGCCGTGGTCATGGTGGCCGGGGCGTCCGACAGTGTGCGTCTCGTCACCTCGATACGGGGCAAGGGGTACGCCGGCATCCTCTTCGGCGGACCCTCCCTGGGGCGCCGGCACTTTCTGCGCATTGCCGGTGCTGCGGCCGAGGGCGTGGTCTTCCCGCTTCTTTACTCTCCCCGGCGCACGTCGAGTAAATTCGTTGGAACTTTCGAGCACCGTTTCGGCTGCGCACCCGACTACGCCGCCGCCCACACCTACGACGCGGTCCGGCTCCTTGTCGAGGCCATTCGTGAAGCCGGGCTGGATCGGACCCGGATACGGGATGCCGTGCGGAAACTCTCGCCCTGGACCGGAGTCACGGGAACCGTGCAGTGGGACGCCCTCGGCGGTAACGTAAGGCCCGTCTCGCTCGCGACGATCAGGGACGGCCGCGTGGTGCCCCTGGCTCGGTAGACACGCACACCCGGCGGGTATTGTACCGGCGCCGGTAGTCTCTCGTCTTCTCGGTGTTCGGGTAGTGCTCGTCCGGGCCGTACGGGTAGCCGCTCATGGCGTGGAAGGGAAGCGGCTCCACGGTATCGGGGTGCGCCGTGTAGAGATCCATGTCCTTGCAGAAGCTGTCGGTCTTGAGGAGGAACGAACGGCGCCGCCCGGCCGGTACCGGGCCGAACGCCTCGGCCGGGAAGCGGAGCGTCAGCTCCTCGCCGCGGCCCATGATGACGTAGCAGTCGTCGGCGGACTCGAGCAACTCGGCCACCTCTCCATAGCGCGTATAGTCCCCGGCCATGAGCTTCCACGCCGTCGCGGTATCCACATTGTCGTAGTCAAAGAGATTGGGGTGACGCCCGTCGTGCGTATATTCGCGGGGATACCCGCGGAAGTGCAGGTCCGCGCTCTCCACCGGGACTTCCCGGAGCGAGACCGCCCCCTCTCCGACATGCACCGCGAGGAAGATGCGGTCCCAGTAGAGCTCCATGTTCGAGGAGATCCGGATGCGCCTGTCGCCCGGCAGGATCTTCCCCGTGACCTCGAGGGTCATCATGTGGTTCATCCCGGCCGGGTATCCGACCTCGTGGAAGACCTCGACCCACTCCCCGCCGCGCCACACCTGGATGCTGGGGGCCTTGGCGCGCAGGCCGGCTTGATGGGAAGCGAAGTTGGTCGAGGAGTAGCCGTACTCGACCCAGCCGTAGAGGAAGAGCACGAGCCGGGAATCCATCGCCACCCCGGCCAGGCGATCACCGAAGTCGAGCTCCACGAAGTGATCTCCGGCAAGGCCAGTGAATCGGGGGTCCAGGTCGGTCGGGCCGGCATGGCGGCGGTCGATACGGAGGACCTGTTCGGTGACGTCCGCCCCGCGGTGGTCCACGGCACGCACCGGATCGATCGACCGACGGTAGCAGAAGACCTCGAAATCGGGCGGCGGGGCGCCCACTGCCATCATCTCGTTCGGATGGACCTCCGTGTCGGCAGGATGGTCCACCGCGATCAACCTGGCCTCGTCAAAGTAAGTGATCTCTTCCAGCGGGGTCAGGGCCTGAAGCACGTAGTGACCGCCGCGGGGCTTCAGGTGAGGAACGGACAGGTATTCCGTCGGATCCGGCGGGGCGTAGGTTCCGGGAGCGAGGAAGTACCCCAGGCCTCCCACGCCGCCGAAATCGGCCACGAAGGCGAAACGCGAGCCGTCCCAGGCGAAGAGGTACGGACAGGACGAGGTCTTGCGCGGCAGCTCGGTCACGGTCACCACCCGATCTGCGGCGATCTCCAGCTCGGCCTGCAGGACGGCGTCGGGCCACAGGATCCGCAGCCAGTCGACCTTGGGATTCCCGCCCAGGCCGGCGTGGATCCGTAGCGGTCCCATGGCGACCGGACCGGCGGGTGCGCCCACCACGAATTGCTGAAATATCCTGCCGGTCTTCACCTCCACCCGGGCGCCCACGGCCGAGGCATTGGAACGCGCCTTGTTGTCCTTCTTCCGGGTTCCGCGGAGATCGAGCTGGATCCAGTGGCCCCCCGGCGTCACGTTTTCCACCAGCCGCGGCCTCTCCCCGTGGGAGGCCAGAAGCACGTCGCATCGCCCGTTGCCAGTGAAGTCCGCGACCACGCAGCTGGCGTCTCCCCGGGTCTTCACGGCGGCCAGGAGGTTGCCGGGATCCAGCTCGGCCGCTTCCAGAAAGCGGTCGCGGGGCAGATCGTTGATCAGCAGAACCGGCCCGCGGCTGCCGTCGCGGCGGTACGCGTCCGCCACGACGATATCCAGGTCGCCGTCGTTGTCCATGTCGGCGAACTGTCCCCCCGTGCCCCCCCGGGGGCCCGACCGGCCGTCGAGGCCGCGGTGGAGCCGGAATCTCATCCGACCCTGATTGAGGTGGAGCTGAACGCCTCCCTCGGTGAAGACGAGGAGATCCCGGTCGCCGTCCTTGTCGGGATCGCCGGAGGTGGCGCTCAGGACACCCTGCGCCGTAAGTCCGGTGGACTCCGCATCGAGGATGCGATACTTCCAGACACGGTCGTTCACCCACACGACGGGCCGGCCTCCCCCGGCCGGAAAGATCGCCAGGTCCAGGTCCCGGTCGTTGTCGAGGTCGTCGTACACCGCCGCCACGACCGGCGTCTCCGTCAGGGCCAGGCCGAGCTTCGATGCGAGATCCGTGAAGGTCCCGTCCCGGTTGTTGTTGTAGACGCTCCCGGGGGCGGCCGCGAGGGGACCGCGTGCCGGCATGGAACCGCGCTTGAATCGAAACGCCAGGCAGTCGAGATCGCCGTCGCTGTCGATGTCGAGGAGCCGGGCGCAGGACGTGAAGAGTGCGGCAGGACCCGGGGCGGGTGCTTTGCCCGCAGTGAAATTGCCCTTGCCGTCGTTCTCGAGCAGGACGTCGGCCCCCGCACGCCCGAGCCAGAGATCCAGGTCGCCGTCGTTGTCCACATCCCCGAAGCAGGGTGATACACCTGCTTCCGCAACGGTCGGTCCGGCCGAGAATCCACCAGAACCGTCGTTCAGCCAGACCGAAGTACTCCCCTTGTCCCCCATTGCGGTGAGACACACATCGAGGTCACCGTCGCCGTCCACGTCCCCCGCGGCGATGCCCGGGAGGTTCACGGCCCCGCCGGCCCATTTCCAGGCCAGCGCGGACTCGGGGAGGAACTGGATCTCGGGGGAGAAGATCACCCGTGGGCTGCCGGTCGGGACGATTCCGGGCAGCGGAAGACTGTCGGCGCCGAGCACCATGTAGTATTTGCCCGCCGCCCCGTACACCTTGCTCACGGTGAAGCTTCCCCCGGTGAGTTCCGCGCCCTGGAGTGCCTTGAAGCGCCGGAAGAGCGCCCCGGCCCTTTCCCGCTGATGCATGCGTCTATACTGCAGCGCGAGGCGGTAGGTGGCGGAGACGAAGCCGGGGTCCAGCGCCACGACCTTCTCGAGGAGCCGGGTCGCCTCCTCGTGTCGGCCCAGGCCGATGAGGGCCTCCGCGCATTTGTACGCGACGCAGGGATCTTCGGGGTCACGGCCTTGCACAGCCTCGAAGTGGCTCAAGGCCTTCTCGCTCTCTCCGAAGTGCTGGTGGTAGAGCCCCATACAAAACCGGGCGGGAAGGTGGTCGGGGACCGCCCTGAGAACCGTCTCAAAGGTCCTGCGTGCATCGCCGAGACTCTTCTTCGCGCCCGCCTTGCCGTGCAGGTTGAAACAGGCCAGACCCAGGTTGAACCGCGCGGCAATCCAGTCCGGTTGAAGCTCCAGCACCCTCTCGAAGGCCTTGACCGCCTCCGGGTAGCGGTACTGCTCCATCAGCGCTGCCCCGTGGTTGAACATGGCCAGCGCCCTGACCAGCGGGCCGGAGCCATCGGTCGTACCCGCTGTCGGATACGGGGGGGAGGAGTCCCCGGCGCATCCGGCGAACACGATGAATGCTGCGAGAAGCCAACCAGGCCGTGGTACGATCCGTATACAGCGGGCGGACATCATTTCTTCCTCCAGAAATCACCTGGCATCGTGAACGGCTGATCCCAATTGTACGGGTCCGGCCTCACCGCAGTATCCCTCCGGTCCGGGGCAGCGGGCCCACCGTCGGAATCATCGGGCGGGTGTTGCATGGATGCCTGGAGTCAGCGGTGCCGGAACGCTCAGGATAGGGATATCCCGGCATCCCGTGGTAAGGAAGGGGCTCAACCGTCTCCGAGAACTTCGTGTTCAGATCGCCGTCCTTTACCCAGCCGTTGGCATAAAAGATGAAGTCGCGGATCCAGCCGTCGGGCAGGTCGGGAAGGCCGCGGCCGTCGAATTGCAGGACCAGCTCATCGCCGGGCCCAAGGATGACGTAGTCGTCGTCCGGCCGGATCAGCAGCGCGGTCACGTCTCCGTACCGGGTGAACATGCCCTCCGGCGGATTCCACGAACCGGTTGGAGAGACATCGCGGTAGTGGAAGCGCTCGAATCCGAACCGGTCACGCTCCAGACGGGAGAAGCCGCGGTAATGGAGACGGGCTCGTGCGACGGGAAGCTCGGTGACCCGGCAGCGGGAAGCCTCGTCCCGGGACGAAAAGAAGATGCGGTCGAAGTAGATGCACATGTTCGTGACGAGGCGTAGGTGACGGTCACGGGTCAGAAAACAATCCGTCAAATCGACGGGGACCACGAGCCCCTTGCTTGTCGGCAGGCCCACGGACTTGATCGCTGTTCGCCATTGCCCCTGCTCGTCACGAACCTGAAGAGACAGGGGCTGGAGCTCGTACCGGGGATCCTGTGCAATGGCCATGACCGTGCTGGAATCGGGCCAGAAGATCCAGCCGTCGAGATAGAGCATGATCCGGCCGCCCCCGGCGAAAGAACCCGCATCGATGGTGAGAGCATGGTTCTCTGCCAGGCCGTCGTAGTGGGCAGTGGTGGGAAACGTGGGGAAGCGACCGTCGCGTCGGCGGATGAGATCCAGAACATCGCGGCCTTGGTCGTCCACTGCGGTCCGGGGAGGACGGGCGCCGGCCGCTGCGAAGAACCTGTCGTCGGGGAAGGGGGGAGCGGTGAACATCTCGTTGGGGACGATCTCCAGACCGAGAGGATGGTCCACGACGCGCAGGGTGAACTGATCGGCATACATGATCTCGCGCAGCTCTTCCGTGAGCCGCAACTCGAACACGCCGTTTTTCGAGACGAGCTGCCGGGCCTCGATCTTGGTCAGTTCCGTACAGTCGGGCTGGTGAAAGAGGCCGGGTGCCATGGGCACGCCCAGGGGTCCGATTCCGAGGATCTCGTTGATGAGGGCAAATCCGTTGCCGTCGTGGGCCCATAGAAATCCGCAGGATGCGGAGACCTTCACGCGCTCCTTGATGGTCAGGTCGATGTTGACCGGGGGGGCGATGACGTTCTGGGCCACCCCGTTCGGCCACGTGACGCGGACCACGTCCAGTCGATCGAGACCGCCCAGCCCGAAATGAATCCACCCCCTGTCGGCGCTGAGCTTCTGGTAGTGCCCTGCCCTGGCCACCTCCACGACCGCGGCGTGTCCACTGCGGTTCGACTTCCTCCCGACGAGGTGGACCTCCAGCCAGCTGCGCCCGTTTCCGCCCCGGTTCTCCAGCAGCCGGGGGCCGCGGTTCCGCGTCTGGATCACGATGTCCTCGTCCCCGTCGCCGTCCACGTCCCCGACAGCCAGGTCGGCGATCTGGCCGAGAGCCTTGCCCAGGCCGACCCGGGCCGATACATCGCGGAACCGCGCCGGACCCGTGGCAGCCAGCAGACACAGGGAGTTTCCGTTCACAGAAGAAGCCAGAAGATCCGACCACCCGTCGTTGTTGAAATCGATCAACGCCATGGTCGCCACGCCTGATGTGGAAAGCGCAGCGGGAAGAGGAACCGGGGTGCCCTGGAATACGGCCCTCCCGTTGTTGACGTACGCATGAAGCGCGTTTGCCGAGGCCACGACCAGGTCGAGGTGGCCGTCCCGGTCGACGTCGGCCGCCATGGCGGCGCGGGCGTCCTTGTGGATCGGCGGTGTGAAGCTCCCTCCGGTGGTAAAGCGGCCGAGTCTGGCATTGGTGAACAGAAAACTCGCTGCATTGGCGTTGGCGACGAAGAGGTCGGTGTCGGCATCGCCCTCGAAATCCGCGAACAGGACATCCCGGCTCCGGGACTGATCCACCAGCAGGCCCGCCTCGTCTGTGATGTCCGAAAAGGTGCCGTTCCCGTTGTTTCTGAGCATCGTGTTGACCTGGCCCGGGAAATCCCCTGGGAGGACGAACTCGTCCCGGTCCGGCGGATCGGCCAGCTCGACGTCGTTCACCACGAAGAGGTCCAGGTCATTGTCGTGGTCGAAATCGAAGAATACGGCCTTCCGGCCGAGCTGAGGTTCGTCGACCCGCGCGCGTTCGGACACATTCTCGAAAGTCCAGTCCACGACGCGCCATGTGCCGCTCACCGCGGTGAATCCCTTTGCCGTACCGTCGAGAAACCGCTCGGAATAGAGGGTGCGGCCGGGGGATCCGGGCGATGCCTTGCCCTCGCCTTTTCCTGACACCCCGACTTGGACGTTGTCGAAACGACTCGTGGCATGTTCCACGGCCAGACCGATCCTGCCGCGGTTGACCGGTACGCCGAAATCGTGGGAAAGGACCTTCTCTCCGCTTGCACCGATCAGCTTCAGCGCGACGGTACCGCCGTCGAATCGTAGGTGAAAACGGTAGGATTTCTTGGTCGTGAGCGCGCTGTCCAGTCGAGCGTCGTTCACCCAGGACCCGTCGAAGTGTCCGATTGTCCAGTAGCCGTCCGCCACGTTGGCACCGGCGAACTTGAAATGACCGGGATCCTTGAAGTCGAAGACCACGAAGGCGTTCTTTTCCTGTCCGGATATATCCTCCGACTTGAAATCCGCTTCGACCACGAATCGGTCCGGCAGCAAGCCGGGAAAGTCCAGGACGGCCACGCCGTTCTCTCCCTTGCGCTCTACACCTGTGACCTCGAACACTCCGTCGCCCAGCTTCCGGAACAGCGCATTGGGCCCGTCGTTGACCACGTAGAGGTCGATGTGCCCGTCGTTGTCGTAGTCTCCGAAGACGGCATCCATGCCTCTGTGGGAGTCTCCCACGCCGAATCCGGCCGTGACATCCGTGAAGCGGCCGGCTCCATCATTGCAGTAGAGACGGTTCTCCGAGTCTTCCGGGGTCGATCCGCACCGGACGACGTAGACATCCAGGTCTCCGTCGTTGTCCACATCCTCCAGCGTGACCGCACTTCCCACCGCCAGAGCATAGCGGACGCGGACCGCCTCTTCGTTGTAGTCGATTCTTTTCAACCGTGCCGGCAGCACGAGCGCTTCGGGCGTCCGGGCCTTCTCAGCAAGTCCGGATTCCACTGTCACGTCCACAAATCGAACGTCAGCTCCCGGTGCGGGCTCGAGGCCCTTGCAGAGACGCGGGACAGAGATGAGGTCGGAGTACCGGCTTCGTTCCAGGGCTTCGATGGTCTTCTCTGCCTCCTCGACCGTGCCCTTGAGCCGGTTGTATATCTCGGTGTGTCGTTTGGCCTCCTCCACGTCCCCTGTCCGGCGGGCCAGGGTGATCATCTGGTAGTGGGAACTCGGGTGGCGGGGGGCGAGGCGGATGGCCGTCTTGAAGGCCTCCTTGGCTTTCTTGAAATCCTCCAGATACTTGTAGCAAGCACCGAGGTTGTAATACGCGCCGAAGCACCGGGAATCTCGTTTGACCACGTGATTCAGGCTTTCGACCGCCTCTCGGAAGGCGTTCGTGCGCTTGTGGACGATACCGCGGATGTAGTGGACGTTCAGGAGCTCCGGATCGAGATTCTGGGCCTTCTCCAACAGACGCAGTGCCTCGCGGTATTTCCTGCCTCGCAACAGGCTAAGGGCGAGGTTGAAATGGTCCCCGGCCGAATCCGGAGCCAGTTCGATACAGCGGCGAAACGCCACGGCCGCCGTCTTGAAATCGTCGTTCTCGTAATACGCCTTGCCGATCAAACGCTGTCTGTCCAGATCGGCCGCTCGCTTCTCCTCCTGACCGCTCAGGGTGAACGTCCATGTCCCTACCCAGGCAGCGACCATGAAACACACATACCAAGTGCTCCCCTGCAGACCGGTCATGAATGTCCTTTCTCGAGCACGTTTATCCGCCCTTCGCCCGTTATTTCTGAACCCATACATGGGACAGATCGGTATCCACTGGATCTTCAAGCCCCCGGAGCTGTCGTATGAACTTGACGAGTTCCTCCGTGGATTTTTTTGCTAGCTGAAGACGCGACTTCAGCTCGGGCGAATCCGGATATTCCCCGAGTCCTAGTTCCCAGGCGCTGCGCGCCAACGCGAGGTTCTCCTCGAGGCCTTTGCCGCGGTTTTTCACGTAGGAGTCCCCGAGGCCGACATAGGCCAGGGCGAAGTAGGGGCGTTGTTTTTCTACCGGGAGGGAATCCTGCAGATTGATGAGCTCCGAGAAGTCCTTGATCGCCAGAGGCGCGTGCCCCAGCATGCGCGGCCAGTGCAGGTGATTCATGCCGCGGATGAACTTCGCGGTCCAGCACTCCGGGTCAATCTCCAGGATGGTGTCGAGCTCCTCGAGGGACTTGTTGGAGAGGATTCCCTGGCGGACGATTCCGAGTTTCGGATAGGGCATCTTGTCCACATAGGCCAGGGCCTTGTTCAGCCTCGGCATGACCAGCTTCGGACGTTTCTCCACGAGATCCTCGAAGAAGCGAATGGACCGGTCGAAGAAGAGATGCCCGTACCGCCGGACCAGCATTCGATAGGTATTGGAGTAGTCGAGCGATTCCGGGGCAAGTTCGATCGCCCGCTCCAGCTCGCCGAGGGCGGCACTCTTGCGGCCATGTTCATCCAGCAGCATGGCGAATTCATAGCGGATCTGAGGATTTCGAGGTTCCTTCCGGACCGCGTTCCTGAACTTGAGATAGGCTTTCTTGAAGCTTGCCGTCTTTCGCCAGTCGAGTGGCTCGCTTCCCGTCGGGGCAGGGGCGGCGGCCAGCTTTTTTTGCCGTTCGGACTCGCGCTTCCAGGCCTCGATCTGGACGTCTTTCCACCGTTTCCTCTCCTCGAGAAACGACCGGGGTGTTTTCTCGACGAGATCGAGGCGGCGATTCGGCTCTATGTTCTTGAGGCGCTCCATGTATCCGGTGGGCCACCGGATCTCGATGAAATCGATCTTCTTGCGCCGACCCAGCCCGAAATGGAGTCGATAGGGGCACTGGCTGTGGTTGCCGTCCCCCCCCTCCATTTCCCGGATCTGGACGAGACCTTCGGATACGACCTTGACCCGCGTCCCGATGGCATCGCGGTTACAATGCGTCCCGGTCAGTTCGATCTGCAACCAGCTGTTCTTGTTTCCGATGTCGTTGCGGTAGAAAACGCCGTCCTGACCCTGGTTGGAGATGTAGACGTCGAGATCGCCGTCGTTGTCGAAGTCGGCGATGGCCAGTCCGCGCCCGTCACGGTGGTCGTTCAGGCCGATCCGGGCGGCCACCTCAACGAACACCTCGTTCCCCTCGTTACGCCAGACGCGCGAGGGCTCGTACCCCGCAAACGTCGAGTCGCCCATCTTCGGCCAGCTCTGGGCATCCGTCGGATCGAATCCGGGCCGGGTAACCGCCGTGGCCAGGTCCGTGAAGTACTCGTGGTCCGGATTGCCCGAGATGTAGCCGTTGGCGATCATGATGTCGAGGTCGCCATCGTTGTCATAGTCCCAGAACCGTCCGGCCCAGCACCATCCTCCGTCGTAGACGTTCGTCTCGAAGGAGACGTCGGTGAAGGTGCCGTTGCCCATGTTGCGGTAGAGCTGGTTCCCTTCCTTCACGTACTCCTTGGTCCAGATGTTGGTGACGTAGAGATCGAGCCAGCCGTCGTTGTTGTAGTCGCCGAAATCGACATTCATGCCCTTGTGCGTGTCCCAGCCGATGGCGTCGTCGGTGACGTCCGTGAAGGTCCCGTCCGCATTGGTCCGGTAGACACGGTCCTGCCCGAAATCGTTGGCCAGCACCAGATCCTGGTCTCCGTCGTTGTCGTAGTCCGCCGCACCCACATCGAGGGTCCACCCTGTGTCGTCCACGCCCAGGGCTTTTGCCACATTGGTGAAGGTGCCGTTGCCGTTGTTGTGGTAGAGGACGTTGGCGCCGGCGTCCCGGGCCGTCTCGAAGTCCTCGTGCATCTGCCGCGGATCCTTCAGCCTCCAGAGATCGACGTACCGGAAATAGTTTCCGATGTAGAGGTCGAGATACCCATCATCGTCGTAATCGAACCAGATCGCCGCGTTGCCGTTGCCCCGGTCTCCCACGCCGGCCCTGTCCGTCACGTCCGTGAACGTACCGTCGCCGTTCGCCCGGTAGAGGATATTCCACCCCCACTTGACGATGTAGAGATCGAGATGACCGTCGTTGTCGTAGTCTCCCCAGACGGCATCCATGGACGTGCCGTGCTCGCGATTCGCATCGGCCACCCCTGCTGCCCCGGCGACGTCGGTAAACGTACCATCTCCGTTGTTGCGGAAAAGCCGGTTCGGCCGCCCCAGTCTGGAGCTGGTCACGTAGAGATCGACGTCATTGTCGGCGTCATAGTCGACGGCCGCCGCCGAGGCCCCCACCGACGCCATCCAGGGCATGATCCGGTCCAGTTTCCTGTCGAGGACGGGCTTGTGGTGCCGGTGCCGGATGCCGGCTCGATCCGTGATGTCCACGAAGGGCTTGCCGGGTGTCGGGGGGGGGGCTTTTTTACTGGATTCCCCTGCCGTCCGGGCCGGATCGACGGGTGTGAGGGTTGTACAAAGCCAGACTAGGGCTCCCAGGATCAGTACCAGGGCAAGAAGGGAAAGAGCATGGCGTGTCTTCATGGTTTTCCCTCGCATGGGTTGCCCGTCTTCGAGCAGGGCCAACCCTGGTTTCCAGCTCGCCGTAGTCAACCCTGCATGTAGATAGGATACTCGTCCGGTAAGTGGAGGTCAAGTCAACGACCCTTCCATTGCCACCGGCCGTCACGCCTGGCATAATTCTGGCGGTATGTCATTTATTACTTCAGAGGAGTGATGCGGCGCTACTTTCATCTCGTCACCTCGCACCCGAGATCCGTACTGGTTCTCATGGCCTTGGTTGCGCTGGTGCTGGGAATGCAGATGTTCCGACTCACCCGGGATACCAGCCCGGATGCGTTCATTCCCGGGGACCATCCGGCGCTGGCGCTGAAGAAGGAGGTCGATGAGGCGTTCGGCCTGACCCATCCCGTGGTGGTGGGCGTCTTTCGCGACGCCCCGGGCGGGATCTTCACCCCCCACACGCTCCGGTTGATCCAGGACCTCACTCGCGCGATCCGCCGGGTACCGGGCATCGACCCCGGTGATGTCGTGAGCCTGGCCACCGAGTCCGGAGTCTACTTCAGGGGAGGCGAACCGGGTTTTACCCGACTCCTCGAGCGTATCCCTGCGGACGGGACGGGCCTGGACGCTCTCAAGAAAGAGGTTCTGGACTACGAGCTCTACCGTGGAACCCTCGTTGCGGAGGACGGATCGGCGGCGACCATTCTCATCCGCCTCGGGGATGAAGAGGGAGCCGAAGTCCTTTATCGCCGGCTCGTCGAGCTCCTCGACGGTTTTCCGAGGCGTGACGAGCGGCTCGTCGTGGCCGGGGAGGCGGCGGTCCGGGCCCACATGGGAAAGGCCGTCTCCGACGACGCCCTGCGCATGAACTTCATCTGTCCGATCCTCATGGCCCTTCTCATCGTGCTGGCCTACCGGACGGTGCGCGGGACTGTTCTGCCCCTCTGTGTCATCGGCGGATCGTCGGCCCTGGCGCTGGGAACCATGTCCGCCTGCGGGATACCGGTCTACATCGTGACCAACGGCATCTTCGTCATCATCATGTCCCTGGGTGTCGCCGACGCCCTGCACCTCGTCGGACAGTACTACGAGGAACAGCTGACTCGGGCCGGCCGGAGCAAGAAGGCGCTGGTCGTCGACGCGTGCATGGCCCTGTGGTATCCGGTGCTGATCACCACCCTGACGGATGTGGCCGGATTCTTCGCCCTCTACCTGGCAGGCGTCATGCCGCCCATCCGGTTTTTCGGCCTCTTCACCTGTATCGGCGTGCTCGGGGCGCTGGTTTTTTCCTATACGGTCATTCCCGCCGGATTGATGATCCTGCCCTTGAAGACGAGCCGGGCGTTCTCCAGGCGCCGGGAGACCACCGGAAACCGCCTGCATTTCGATGCCTTCGGAGCCCTCATGAGCGGAGTGGGTTCGTTTGCCTTCCGGCGGCGCATGTGGATACTTGTGTTGGGAGGGGTGCTGATCGCGTGCGCCGTGTACGGGGCGCTTCCCCTCACCGTGAACGATGCCCGTATCCTCGCCTTCAAGGATCCTCATCCCATCGTTCGAGCCACCCGGGCCCTCAACGAGCGGTTCGACGGCACCAGTCAGCTAAACATCGTCGTGACCGCAAAGAAACAGGGGGCGTTTCTGCAGCCGGACGTGCTGCGACGGATAGAAGAACTAGAAACATTCACTGAAACGCTTCCCTACGTCGGAGGAACACATTCGATCAGCGGCTGGGTCAAGCGCGCGAACCAGAAGATGTACGAGGAAGATCCTACCCGCTACGCCATACCGGAGGACCCGTCGGAAACCCGGTTCTACCTGAAGGTCCTCGGCAAGGAGACCTCCCCCTTCCGCCGGGCGCTCAGCGAAGTAATCGACGAGACGTTCACTCGGATCAACCTGATCGTCCGCATGAAGAGCAGCGAGTTCATCCACCAGCGCGAAGTCGTCACGCTCCTGCAGGCCTATCTGGACCGGCACTTCGCCGACGGCATGCTCAAGGCCCGTCTGGCCGGTCGGGTCAACCTCGACTATCACTGGCTGCTCCTGATCCGCGAAACCCATGTCAAGAGCGTCTGTTTCTCGTTCGCCTGTGTGCTCCTGCTGACGGGCCTGATGTTCCAGTCCCTCCTCGCCGGGTTGCTCTGTACGATGACGGTCGGCATCGCCGTGCTGGTGAACTACGCCGTCATGGGGCTGGGAGGCATTCCTCTGGGCGTGGGTACGTCCATGTTCGCGAGCATCGCCATCGGTGCGGGCGTCAACTTTCCGATCCACCTCCTCGACCGCCTGCGAATCGAGTTCCGCGATCCCGGCGCGGCGGTGGAGGCGGTCATCCAGCGCACCCTGGCCTTCACGGGTCGGACGCTGCTGTTCACCGCATCCGTGGTCGCCATCGGTTTCGGGCTCCTGTGCGTCTCCGAGTTTCGCACCCTGGTCCGGTTCGGCCTCCTCATCGGGGTGGGCATGGCCACCAGCTTCCTGGTCAGCGTCACCCTGCTGCCCGCGGCGGTCGTGGCGTTTCGGCCCCGATTCATTTTCGGGGGGCGCCGGCGAAGATAGGGGGGAACGATCCGGGTGGGAGGCGGCCTGGCCCGCCAAATTTCTGGAATCTGTCCAGGAGGATACAATACAACCTATTCTTTAATAATACTTTAGAGTAATTCCTTCTCGTTCCGATCGCGAGGGGACCTCGAGGCCCATCTTCACAAATCACGAAAAGATGAAAAGGTTGCATTTCCCTCCGGGGTTCCCTATGCTGGAGGATGAAATGAAGTAGGATCCACTCGACCCATTCATCGATGTTCACACCCAACGATCAAACCGTACCCGGATTCTATCTCCGTTACGGTCTGTCCTGAGATATGGACATTCATTGAAGAAGTGCTTCTGGATTGGAGGGGCAACATGATGAAGATACGCACGGCGTTGATGGCGGCGATAGCGGTCACGATCTGTCTCATCGCGGGGCTCGCAGACGCCCAGAAATTCCCACCCAATGGGGACGATAAGACAACGTCCCTGGGATCCTTCCGGATCTACGTGGCTCCGGCCTACAGGGGTCTGATGAGCGGATATCCCGGCTACAACCCCAATACGTACCGCCTGCAGAGCTCCACGCTCTTTGATCCGGCAACCCGGATCGGCCGAAGCAGTCCCCACCCTCACGGATCGCTGCCGGACCTGAGCGGCACCCCGGTCGGAGTGAACAACACGATCATCAGTGATGGCAGCTTCTCCCTGGTCCCGTCCGGTTTCCAGGGGCCGGTGGGGACGCGGGAGGTCCACACCGAGATCGTGTCGCTGAACATGACGGGAGCGGGCGGGACCGTACGGGCGGGAACCATGGCGCCCAACCAGCCCATGAGCCCGGGCGAGGTCGAGTCCAAGCAGACTCCGACCCAGCCGGACTTTCCGGCCGAGAGCTTCTTCGATGTCTTCGTGGAGGTGGACCTGCCCAACCTGGGAGGCAAGACGGCGAAGCTCGTGAACCTGAATCCCATGCTCATCACCGATTCGAACCTGCAGAAATTTCCCCCCAAGGTGGTATACATCCACGGGAACTCCACCGCGGTCCCGGTCGTGTTCAGCAATGACAATCCGGGGAAATGGTATGCGGGCGCTCTCTTCGGGTATCTCGTCCTGGCAGGCCACGGCATAAGCTACACGAAAAACGAGACGGAGTACTTCGAGAAGCACATGATGCATGTCCCGGAGATGCCGCTGGCCCCGGTTGCGCACACTTATAATCCGGCAAACACCCCCGGCACCGGCGGATCCAACTCCTGGCCCTTCAATCTCTATACCGGCTGGCGGTTCCAGTTCATCATCCACAACAAGGTGCTGGGGAGCATTCCCTTCGCGATCAAGGACATCGCCTTTGCGCCCACCTTCGCGCGCACGTTCTCGGCCCATGATTTCCAGATGCGCATGGGGCACACCCAGTACAACCAGTTCAGTACCGCCCCCACTCCAGAATTCGACAAAGTTCTCGGCTCCAGCCCGACCGAAGTCTACAGGCGGGGGCCAATCTCCTGGAACTGCAAGGCGAACACCTGGTGCGACATCGGCCTCACGACGCCCTTCAACTACGACGGCAAGTCGAACATCTGCGTCGAGATCCGGTACAACAGCACGACCTCCGCGGGAGTCTCCACGCGAACCTCTCCCAACATCCCCCGGGCATACACGCATTCCCGCTACTCGAAGGATCCCTTCAACGAGAAACAATGGTATGTCCCCATCCCCGGCGAGATGATGGGCCCGATCCACCGCCTCACGGTGGAGAAGTGCTGCACCAAGGTCCTGACCGCCCCGTCCAAGGTGAAGCTCGGGGGTACAGCCCCCATCCAGTTCAACGGAGCCAATCCGGGAGATCTCTACCAGATCGCCTCTGCCTTCGGCAACACGCAGATCCCCCTGGGGACCGGATCCATCTTCCTGGCGATGGACGGACTGTTCGTGGTGTCCCTCTGGCTCGGCCCGCCGGTATGCGTGGGTTATGCCGGCCCGGTGCATCCGACGGGAGTGGGCATGGGGCAACTCGTCGTACCGAAGATTCCGGGTATTGTCGGGCTGAATGTCTTCAGCGCAGCGGTGACCTACAACAAGGGCGGCCTCGCCTACTGCTACAACACCGCCAGGACGAGCATCACCCCGTAGTCTGATCACGATGCGGTGTGAACGATATCCATCGGCCTGATCCCCCCTGGGATCAGGCCGGTTTTAGTCCGGGCGGATTTCGATTTTTCCAGAAACGATGAACTGCCGGGTTGACCTGACTCCCTGCCAGCCATACCCTGTATACATGATCACCTTTCAAAACCAGATCCTCTGGAAGATCCCCTTCGGCTGATAAGCCCCCTCCTTGATCAACTGCGTTGATTGCACCTACCCGCTGTCCTGTGCCCCTGTCCTGGCCGGTTGATGTCCGGCAGGAATCGAATTCCGGTTCTCTGCACGACGAGAGGAACGACCGGTCGTTCCTTGACGGCCAGAGCTCTGATCGAAGCGGTCACAGGAAACTGAAATCATCAGCCACAGGAGGTTCTGATATGGACCGGGGTGAAGCATTACATTTGCTGAGCCAGGGGAGGAGGGGGGTGACAAGGTGGAATCGGATGCGGAGAGAAGTGAAGGAGATTCCGAACCTGAAGAAGGCCGACTTCCGTGGTGCGGACCTCAGAGGCGTCGACTTGAGCGGCGCCAACCTGCGTAGAACCGACCTCCGCAGGGCCAACCTTGCAGGCGCCGATCTCCGCAAGGCCACCCTGGACGGGGCCGACCTCCGCAGGGCAAACCTCACCGGCAGCCGCCTCAATACGACCCGGCTCGTCGGTGCCGACCTCTGCAGCGCCGACCTCAAGAGCGCCGATCTTCGAAATGCAACTCTCGATGGAGTCCGTCTCATCGAAGCCGGCTTTCTCGGGGCAAACCTCAACGGAGCCAGGCTGCACAACGCGGTTTGCCAGGCCACCCACTTCACCAATATCAACCTCTCGGTCGTGGTCGGTCTCGAGAGGATACACCACCAGGGACCCAGCGAGATCTCCGCGTCCACCCTGGTGAAATCGAAAGGCTGCATTCCGAAAAAATTCCTGATGGGGTGTGGCTTTTCCGACTGGCAGATTCTCGACACCCGGCAATACGATCCATCCCTGACCCATGATGAGATCACCGACATCCAGCAAAGAACCCTGGACCTTCGCGCCCGCCAGGGAATCCAGTCCGTTCCGCTCTTCATTTCCTGTTCGGGCCTGGATGCCGGATTCGTCGAATCGCTGGAGGTAGCCCTTGACGAGGAGGGGATCCGGTTCTGGCGGGATATGCACGACGTGAAGGAGGCCGGCACGGAAGGGCAGATCGTACGCCTCCTGGCCTTCAATCCCGTCATTGTTCTCGTCCTGTCCGAGAACTCGGTGCATTGTGGCTGGATCAGCCGGGAGGCCAGAGAAGCACGAGAGCTGGCAAGAAAGTTGAAGCGGGATGTGCTCTGCCCGGTGGCCCTCGACGGAGCCTGGAAATCCGGCACCGGAGCCCAATGCCTGAGGCCGGTGATCGAGAGATACCCCGTCCTCGACTTCTCGAACTGGCGGGAACAGAACGCTCTGGAACCGCGATTCCGGGAGTTGCTGGAGGGACTCCGGATTCTAACGGAACCGGGGCGACGCGTCAGTCCCCGTCGCTCCGGACCCGCCCGATCCGGCCGTCTTCCAGCCGGACCTTGATTCCCCGCGGATGGAACGAGGAACGGGTGAGGATGTCCTTCACGATGCCGCGGGTCAGCTTGCCGGTGCGCTGGTCCTGCTTCGTCACGATACAGACTTCCAGCCCCGGGTGAATGTCCGCTCGCCGCCGTCCGTCCATGATCGTCGAGTCCTCGAAGTCCTTCCGGGTCGCGGCCGGAAACGGCCAGCATCCGTTCAGTTCCGTATCTTACCAGCCTGTGGATCAATGTCCGCGGGTCGGCGCCGAGATATTTCCGGCCGCTTGCCAGCGCTTCCTGAAATCGCTATAACGAGAATCGGGTTTGGCGAAATATTCCCCTCGCCCTCTTGCCGCGCCCTACGCGCAGGATAACAGGCGTTTGATCCCGTATTCTACAACCTGGTCATACAAACGATAGGAGTAGACCCATGTTCTTTGATGGTTGGTTCTGTCTGGTCTTTGGCGTAGCTTTGCTCTACCTGACTATTCGCCAGGAGCCGAAGGTCCCGGCCCAGAATATGACGTTCGCGTGGCAGCTCTACATCGGAGCGATATTCGTCCAGGCAGCCGCCATGTTTCTGGCCATGATCTTCTCTCTTTGCTCCGAACCCAATGGGGTCATGGCGGTCAAGTACATCGCCTCCGCGGGAACGCTGGCGATGATCGCCATGAGTCTCCTCAGCCTGGTGCGCGGATTCTATCCCTCGGGAGATCCGCCGGAACAGGAGAAAAGCTGATCCGCTGCGGATCCGGATGGTCGTGATCTCTCCAGTTTCAGGCGCGATCGTTGAGCCCAAACCGGCTCAAAAACCCGCCATGAACGCTTCATGCCCATGAAATGAGCCCGATTGCGCTCATGAAGTGCTGATGAAATCCAGGGCGGCGGTTTCATCAGGGATATACAGCCTCACATAAATAACAGGACATGTAGCCTATGCAAAAGGCTGTAGG
>CAZAKZ010000112.1:0-19368 GCA_964485695.1 uncultured Planctomycetota bacterium
CCCGGAGCTGTCAAACTTTTCGAGTCCCCCGGCAGAGCCGGGGGTTTTCCCTGATAATAATCCCTCCTAAATGACCGGCCATTTAGCGCTGCTGGATCCTCAAGTTCGCCGGCAGGCTGGCCAGGGTGAGGGGGCCCCCCGTGATCTTGTCCTGCCAGGTGTCGATGCGATAGAGCGCCGGCGTGGGATGGGACCCGTCCTCCACCACCGTCACGTAGACCTCGGCCCCGTCGGGCGTGGTGTCCGCGGCCCTGGGGCCGGTGGTGGCAGAGTAGGGGGTCGGGGAGAAGGTGTAGCGTTTCACGATCTTGTAGGGCGCGAGGTGGCGGTGGTCGGCGTCCACGCGGAGCATCTCGCCCTTGCCGTTTAAGTCGGTCTGGGGCAGGTAGATGTTCCGGCCCATGCGGTCCAGGGCCAGGTGGTCCTGGGCGTAGCCGCCCGTGGGAATGGACGCGATCTCGATGTCCTTGGCGGTGTCGATGATGCTCAGGAGCCCGCCGTTCTGGAAGCCCTTGCTGAACACGCCCGGCAGGAAGGCGAACTCCACCGTGGCCACGTAGCGGCCGTCCGCGGAGCTCTCGATGCAGAGCCGGGAAGCCAGGTCACCGCCCAGGGTCACCACCCCACCCGTGGTGACCTTGATCAGCTTCTCTTTCGGGTTGGCCAGGGTGAGGTCGAAGACGCCGACGTTGGTCTTGGCCGGCCAGACGGTCATCTCGCCGTAGGCCACGTAGAGTTTCTTTCCGTCCGGGGTCAGGGTGCAGTCCATGGGGCCGGTGAAGATGGCGGTGGCGCTGCCGGTGAAGGAGACGGGTAGCTTCTTGATCTCGCGGTTGAAGTTGGAGCTGTTCGGATCCACGTCCACCACGGCGATGCCGTCGTGTAGCGGCACGTAGTAGAGCTTGCCGTCCCGGGTGATGTCGCCGTGGTACCGGGTGCCGCCGGACAGGGGGATGTAGGCGTTGAAGGAAATCTTGCCATTCTGGATGGTGTAGTAGGCCAGGCGGTTGCGGTTGGTTTCGGTCTCGCACACGTAGACCGCGCGGTGGTCGGGGGTGAAGTTGTAGCTGCCGCCGCGGTAACTGGCGAGGGTCTGGGTCACGTTGAAATTATGGATGTCGACGACCTTGAGGTTGTTGGAGGACTGGCGCGTGTTCCCCTGGAGGATCATGGGTGTGAAGATTTCCACCCGGGTGGCGTCGGTGAGGACGCCTCCGGCGGGGTGCTTGGCGTCCAGGACCAGGGCCTGGATGTAGAAGGTGGTCCCTGCCAGGCTCGGGGGAACGACGAAGAGGGGGGTCCGGGTGCCCACGGGGAGCAGAAAGAAGGGATGGGCCAGGCTCACCCTCAGCGTGCCCGCGTTGCCCGGGAGGGGAAAATTCGCGGGTGCCGTGCCGATGACGGCGATCCCGGTGGCGGCGCTGGGAGGCAGATTTTTGAGATGCAGCGTCAGGAGCCGCCCGGGAATCCAGTTGTCGGCGATGAGCTGGGGCACCAGGCCGTGGGACGCGGGAGCGCCACCATCCAGGTCCTCGGCCGGGAGCGGAAGGGAAAGCGAAAGAAGAGCAAGCAGGCAGACAGTGGAGCGCATGGTTCGGACCTCTCGGAGTGGATCGCAGAGACAATGTTCCCCTTGTTGTGTTCCCCTTGTTGTCGTTCCATTTGTCATCGCATGGAACGTGGAATCATTATACCCGGAGAGGTCTTGATTTCCACAGGTTGCCAGGAGGAGGCGGAACGCTCAGTTCTCGCTCAGAAGTCCTTTGCCACCGCCATGGAGGTCAGGTCCGCGTAGGTCAGCTCCCCGGTCGTGGAGGGCATGACCATGGTGAGGTGCAACAGGATCTGCCTGGAACCGGCCCCGCCGATGACGCGGGCCTCGAAACCGTGGGGGAATCCCGTGCCCTCGATCGCGCGCTGGCTGAACCGGGCCACGCCGTACTGAGCAGGGGCGCCGTTGGTGGCCACGGAGATGGGAAGGTGGGCGAACCGGTCCTTCCGCCCGTTGATTGGATTGCCTGGAATGACAAAGGGTTGGGGGGGATCCTGCTGAATCACGCCTTCCTTGTCGATCTCGGCCAGGGCTTCCAGGACGGGCTCGCGGGTGTCGAAGAGGAGACGGACGTCCCGCTCCTTGTACGCCATCTTCAGGAGGCGCTCCTTCTCTTCCTCGTTCTGGAGTGCCTCCACCTGGCTGCGGTCCAGGAGGGGCGCGCTCCGGAATACCGCCAGGTCCAGGCCGTCGGGACGTTTGGACAGGGCCTCGTTCGTCGTGGCCTTACGCTTCAGGTAGATCGCAAGGATTCTGTAGACGTCGATGCGGATGAACTCCTCGGTGCCGCCCTCGGCCTTGTAGCCGTACGGCCTGTCGGCCTGGAGGAGAAGAAGGCAGTTGCCCGTGGACCGTGAGGTCACGGGGTCCTTTTCCATGATGCCGTCGGGCTTGAGGACGGGCAGCTTGGAGTCGGGGAGGATTTCGCTGTTCACGCCCTTGAGGATGTCCAGCAGAGCCCGGCCCTCGCTGTTTTCACCGTAGAGGCGCACCGACGAGGAGACCAACCTCACGAGGCGGTTCAGGGTGTGCTGGCATTTCGTGTTCACCCGGTTGTGGTGCTCCATCATGACGTTGCCGGCCTGGACCATGGTGATGGACTTGTAGAAGGTCAACACGAGAATGGAAAACACGCCCAGGACCACCATGGACTCTACCAGGGTGAAACCGGCAGCCGGGCCGCGGCGACCGGGACGGACGGTTAATGATTTATCGGTCGATGTAGATCTTTTCCGTGTGGTGCGCATAGTGCAGACTTTCCATACTCCGGAAAACCTCGATCCGGATCAGATAGGAGCCTTCGGGGAATTTCGCTGCCGGTGTCGACCAGACGTATTGCTCCGGCCCCGTACCCTGGTCCAACAGAAGCAGGGCCGGGAGCGGGAGTCGGCCTGGCGTGGCAATGCTGTCGTTCAGCATGTGCTTCCAGGTCTGTCCGTTGTCCGTTGAATAGAGCAGCGAATACCGCAGTTTTGTCTCGTTTTCGCCGTTGTTGGACGAGGCGGAGGCAGTGTAGGGCCTTCCGTCCCACCGTGTCCACAGGGTCTCCCACTTGATGGGAATCTGGCCGGGATTCGTGAGCTCGGTGGTGCCCGTGGGGCTCGTGATGACGCCGCGCGGGAGGCGCGTCACGGGCCGGGCCAGGCCCCCGTCACCGGCTTCGAGGAGCGAGTGGAGGAGGGTCAGCACCGAGTATTTGGAGATGAAGGCCGAACCGGACTCGGTGGTTCGGTCGATACCGTTCACCACGATGTAGGCCGTCCGGTCCTCCTCGGGCGGCCGGAGCGCCACGAGCGCCGATCCGGTGCTGGAGGAGAGGCTGTGGTCGTAATACGTCCTCACGATCTGGGCCGAGAACCGGGGGTAGTCCGAGGTGAATCCGAATTCCGGGCCCACGCCGCCGGCCCCGTTCGAGGCGAGGTTGAAGGGCCGGCTGATCTTGGTGGACGAGGGCAGGCTGAAGTTGTAGTTGCTGGCGATTTCCTGTCCGATGTCCGTCAGGTCGCCGTATTTTCCGTCGGCGAACTGGTGGTGGTAAGTGGCACTCGAGGTTCCGATGTTGAAATTCGAGGTGGACCCCTCGGCGCCTGTGACCCGCTTGGTCGCGACCAGCGTCGTGCCCTTGGGGAGATTCCGGGTGATGTCCTGGCGTCGATCCCGGAAGAACTGCCCCGTGGAGTTGCCGGCCGGGAGATTCCCCCAGGTTCGCCAGAAGGTGCCGTAGGCGCTGTCCGGATAGAGCTCGCCCAGCCAGCTCACGCCCCACCAGTAGCTGGAGGTGCCCGCTTCCCGGATGAGCTTCACGTAGCGGTAGTTCGAGTCGCCGTTCCCGGAGATGCTGTCCACGAAGACGTCCGAGGTCGTGCCGTACGGCTTCCCGTTCAGGGGGATCGAGGAGGGGAATCCGTTGGCGGAGTCGTAGCCGATCTCGTTCCCGATGCCCATGTAGTAGTAGGAGAAGCCGGTGAGGGTGGTGTAGAGCACCTCGGCCCTGGTCAGTGCCGTTCTCAGGGTCTGGAAGAATCGCGGCACGTCGATCTCGAGGCGGCCTTTCCATCCGTCGAAGAGTCGCTTGATAGCGAATCCCCACTCCCCGTTGAAGTTTCCGTCCCCGTTGCGCATGTTGTCGAAGAACCAGTTGAAGCCGTTTTTGAAGTGGGTCCCGTATCTTCCGGTGTCGGTGTACGGACAGTGGCGCGGGTCTCCGATGAACTGGTAGCGCTCGGTGAACGGCACGTCCTCCGGTTCCTCGGTCCAGTAGACGTAGGTCCGGGACACGTTGGTGGGCGTGATGATGTAGGACGGCGTCACCGCTGGCCAGCGTTTCTCGACCTCGGCCTGGGGCTGCCACACCGTGGCGGGGTCCCAGTTCTCCTTGAGGAGGGGATTCACCAGCGTCACATCGCTCCACCGCGGATTGCCCAGGAGATCCGGCGCCACGGCCTCCCAGCCGAGGATCCGGGGATACCGGGTGCCCGGCGCGTCACCGAGACACGTCTCCACCGTGAGGATCCGGTTGCCGAGTGCAGCCGGGGGGAGGTACGAAGGATGGGTGCCCGAGGGCGTCCGGCGCAGGGTGATGATCCATCGGGCCGTGTTGTTGGGCCGGTTCAGGGTGGAAGTCAGGTCCTGGCTGAAGTCGCCACCCGGCCCCAGCGGCGTGGGCACGTAATCCATGCCGTAGAGGCGCCATTTGGGGCGAAGGCCGCTCTTGTCGGTGGCCTTCGGGCTGGTGAGCGGGGTGTTGTGGAACTTCAGGACCAGCTCGCCGCTGTCCACCGCGACAGAGCTCACGTACATCCTCTCTCCCCTGGGATTTCCGACCGCAGGGATCCACCCCGGCACCACCGGATCCTTATCGTAGGAGGTGGGCCCGTTCTCGGTCGAGGACAGCTGCTCGACCTTCTCGATGAGGACCGGTCGCCGGTCCGGTTCGGGATCGTTGAGCTGCGAGATCAGCACCCCGGCATCGGGCAACGTCAGGCCCTTGATGCGTACCGTCACGGTGTCCGCCTCGGTCAGGGAGGTGGCGATGGAAGGGGCCTTGTAGGCGTAGACCCGGAGCTTCACGTCCTTGCCGGTGGCGTTGTCGTGCCTGAGATTCTCGGAGTGGGTCACCACCCGGGCGCCGGGCCGCCCCTCGGGATCCTTGGCCGGGTCCGAGTAGTTCCGCATGGCCGGCATGGGCAGCAGCTCGCCGTGGAGGTTGACCAGGATGGCGTTGTGGAACTTGTCGGGGTGGGAGATCATCTCTTCCAGCAGCAGCCGCCAGATGGGCTCCTGCGGGTCCTCGAGGCCCACGGCCACCCGCTTCTGGAACAGACGCATGGCGTCCGGCAGCCGCATGCAATGGTTGAAGTGATCCGCCAGGGTATAGGGGAAGGGGCTGTCCGAGATGTGGTTCACGAGGGTTCCGTCCAGGTTCTTCATGCCCTTGATCTCCTCGGGCACGTAGTAGCGAGCGGCGGCGGATCCCGTCGGCATCTTGCCCGGGTAGAAGTAGACGCCCGGGATCTCCTCGCGGGAGTCCACGGCGTCGTTCATGTAGGGTGAGTAGAAGGGATCCCGGCCGTAGCCGGACTTCGTGATCCAGTGCGTACGGAACTCGAGGCCCGGATTCCGGGCCTCCAGATCCGTCAGCGTGGACTCCACGAAGGGCCGGATGGAATCCATGTAGACCCACCAGCCCGGGATGTTCTCCAGGGCGAGAAGGTAGACGTCGTAAACCTGGGTCGTCGGGTAGGACTGGCCGATGCTGCGGATCACCGAGGACATCTCGGCCATGCGGGGCAGGGAACCGTCCCGGCCGCGACGGAACACGCGCACCGTCAC
The DNA here is from genome assembly GCA_964485695.1 of uncultured Planctomycetota bacterium. GTDB lineage: Bacteria > Planctomycetota > JAFGQW01 > JAFGQW01 > JAFGQW01 > CAZAKZ01. The sequence goes on from CAZAKZ010000112.1 coordinate 5,885, forward strand.
GAATCGAACGTCCCGGGTCTGCTGGCCGGGGAAGGGACGCACCGAGATCTGACGGGCCCACAGGTATTTACCGCCCTCGGTGGTGCAGTTCTGGCTGGCCGGATGTTCGGGGTCCACGAGCTGACCCTGGGCCTCGGTGATGGTGAGGGTGTCTTCGAAGCCCGTGCCGTCATCGAATCGGTCCAGGTCGGCGGCCACATCCACCTCGCCGCTGTCCACGAAGGCCTGGAGCTCGGCAAGGATGCTCTGGGCCTTGCGGTAGGCGAAGATGCGATCCCGGTTCAAGGCCGTGTAGGTCCAGGAGAGCCCAACGTGCTCGGCAGCGGCCACGGCCACGAGAGAAAATATGGCGATGGAGAAGATGACTTCCAGCAAAGAGAGGCCGTTTTCATTTCCGGAGTTCATGGCTCCTCCCTATTCGATAAACCGTATGGCCTTGGAGATGCGGTACTGCCCCATGGAGACCATGAGGCCGGAGAGCACGCTCTTGTCGTACTCGATCTCGGCGTAATCGCCGCGGCCCTCGACGAGCACCGTCCCGCGGCACACGATGGTGCCGCGCAGGAGGGACGGGGCCCGGAACGTGAGATTTCCGGTGATGTAGAGCATGCCGTTGAAGAAGTTCTTGGGCGACGAGTCCACGACCACATTCCCCTGGACGTAGACGACGCCGGTGCCACGAAGCGGCAGACTGTCGCCCAGGGTGAGGTCCCCGATCATGACGAGGAGGCTGTCCCTGGGGATGGGGGACGGGAACTCCGCCGGATTGGTGATGATGTCGTCGGCCAGGCTCTTCAGCTGTGCCAGCGGCATTCCGAACACGGCCACCTCGGAGGCGTCGTACGAGGCCACCGGGGCCAGGGCGGGACTCCCGGTGATCTCCCCCTGGACCGAGACGTTTCCGGTATTGATGGGATAGACCACGGCGGCGCCGTCTCCGCCGATGAGCCGGGTCCGGGTGGTGAGGGTCACCCTGTCCCCGCGGGATGCGTTGAGGGCCCCCTCACCGGGCGGCGCCAGCGTCATGCGTCGGACCTCGGTGAAGGCGTTGGCCGTTCCCAGGACGTGGTTGGGGCTTTCGTTGAAAGCCTTCTCCTCGTCCACGCGCCGGAACACCATGCCCCGGCTGCCCAGGAACCAGGCCTGGCCCAGACCGGTCAGCCCCCGGAACAGGGACACGTCCCGGACCTGGAGTTTCGGGTTCTTCAGGTCCAGCTTTTTCACTTCGTACCGGGCCCAGATGTCTCCACTGATCTCGAACTGGCGCACCAGGCCGATTTCCGGGTCCTCGGTATCCAGGATGGGCGGATCGGCGTTCTCGTCGCGCACCGGAGCAAAGACGGTGACCGGCTGAGTAGACTGGCGCCGGAACCAGGAGAACGAGTCGATGAGTCCGGCCCGGGCCACGTTTCGGGCCTGGCCCAGAGAACGGAACTCGGTCTCCGATTTCGCCTTGTAGCTGGCGAGGCTGAGGCCGCCCACGAAGATGAGTCCGGCCATAGCCATGGAGATGAAGAGGACGATGATCAGGATGGTGCCCGACTGCGGATTCGAATCCGATTCCATCCCCGGGAAACCCTCTCGAGGATTGTGCTTGATCCTGAACATGGAGGATGCCCTTTCCTGGAAAAATCCGCGGAGCGATTCAACGACAGCTGAACCGATCCCCTTGTCCGGTTTAGATATATAGGGCCCGGACAGTAGAAGTATACCACCTGGACAATATATATAAATTGTAAAATGTAGAGAAACTATTTCGGAATGCCCAACCTTCCGAATCCCTGGCATTGCGGAGCCTTGGAGGTGGGGGGGCTAGAATCCGGGTGGAAAATTCTCGGACCCTGGCATTCGATTCTCATTCGGGGCAGGATGAGCGTCAGTTTTGTGGGTGTGTCGGCCCCAGGGTCGGTGACAGCGTATCATCTCGATGAGGGAATGCATTCATGCCGGTATTCGGTCTCACGGGTCCCAATGCCTCGGGAAAGGGCGAGGTGTGCAGCCATCTGGAGTCCCGGGGATTCCAGGTCTTTTCTCTGAGCGATATCATCCGCGAGGACCTGGCCGCTCGGGGGCTTTCACCCACCCGCGAGGCCATGATTGACACGGGCAACGCGCTCAGAAGGAGACACGGCCCCGGTATCCTGGCCGAACGCCTCCTCGACCGGCTGTCCGATCGGAGCGTGGTGGACAGCGTCCGCAGCCCGGCCGAGGTGGAGGTGCTCCGCGGCGTTGAGGGATTCAAGCTGGTCCTGGTGGACGCGCCCGTGGAGGTCCGGTTCGAGCGCTCCAGGGTACGGGGCCGCATCGGGGATGCAGGCAGCCTGGCCCGGTTCGCCAGCCTGGAGGACAGGGAGAATTCCTCTGACCCGGCCGGCCAGCAGCTCGCGGCCACCGCCGCTCTGGCGGATCTCCGGATCCTGAATGAAGGCGATCTTCCCGACCTGCGCGCGCAGATCGATCACGTGCTGGGATTGCAGGACAATGCATGAAGAACAGTCTCATGAGGCCTATGAGGAGGCGGTCGGTCCTCTCCGGTCGGCCTCGAACCTGGTGGTCATCACCGGAGCCGGTGTCAGCGCCGAGAGCGGCGTCCACACCTTTCGCGGCAAGGGCGGGCTCTGGGACCAGTACGACATGAACGAGGTGGCCACGGCCACGGCCCTGCGAAGGGACCCGGAGAATGTGTGGCGATTCGTGCTGCTCCTGCGCGAGGAGCTCAAGCGTGCCCGGCCCAATCCGGGGCATGCGGCCATCGCCGACCTGGAGAACCACATCCCGGTGGTCCGGGTGATCACCCAGAACATCGATGCCCTGCACCAGATGGGCGGGAGCACCGAGGTACTGGAAATCCACGGCGATCTTCGGACGGCCCGCAACGAGGCCACGGGCAAGACCTACCCCATCGACGATCTGGACCTGTCCACTCTGCCGCCCCCGTGCCCGGAAACGGGGGGCCGGCTCCGGCCCAACGTCCTCTACTTCGAGGAGGCGTACGATCCCGGCATCCTGGCCACGGCCTCTGCCTGGGTGCGCGAGGCCGACGTCATCCTGGTGGTGGGCACCTCCGGCATGGTGCCCACGCCCTACGTCCTGGCCCAGGAGGGCAAGGTCGCCGGCGCCTGGATCATCGACGTGAACCTGAAGAAGACCACTCCCACCGGCTGGTTCGGTTTTGCCCCGGAACTCGCGGACGTCTTCCTCCAGGGGAAATCCGGCCAGGTGCTCCCCGAGCTGGTGGCGGAGCTCCGCAAATCCTGAAGGGATCCGGGGCCAGGAAACCGACTACTTGCTCACGGCAAAGGTGAACGGCTCGGAGATGGACTTGACTCCCTGAGGTGCCTTGGCGTCCAGGGTCAGGAAGGCTGTATGGATCCGCACGCCGACGAGGCGCGAATCGTTCGGGATGTGGATGTCAGCCCTGGCGCCACGGATCCTGCCGGTTCTGCCGGACATGGCGGATTTCTTCCTGTCGAGGGGTATCCAGATCACATACATCCGGCGGGCAGGTCGTATCGGAAGGGAAGCGGTTTCGAAGAAAATCGGATTCTTCGGAAATGGCTTGAAGACCATCACGGGAGCTGGACCACATGGGCAAGACCATAGCAGAGGCACTGAGAGACGAGGGACGTGCTGAAGAGCGCGTGAATAGCGCCCGTTCCACCTTGTTACGGCAGCTCTGCAAGCGGTTTGATGAGGTTCCACAAGAAATTGCAGATCGTGTCGAGGGGACCTCGGACCTTGAGCAGCTGACCGTCTGGCTGGACCGGATCGTCACGGCTGAGACCCTGGAGGCGATGGGGATCGAGCCGCATGCTTGAAGATGCTTGCCGCTCGCAAGATCGGCCAGCCATCTATTTGAAGGGGTGGCCTTTATTTCGTGATCGAGAACGACTTCGTGTTCGAGTTGAACCGGATACGGGAGGGCGCCGCCGGGACCAGGATCACCGACGCCGTGTGAACCCGCGTCCCAAACCGCACACCAGGACGAGGGTCAGAGTCACAGGATCAGGACGACCGGATCGGGCACGGTGGCAATGCCCTGGGGAGCCTTGGGGTCCAGGGTCAGGGCCTGGATCCAGAGGCGGGTTCCCTTGAGACCGGGCAGGGCGGACACGTCCACGGCCGCGGCGCCCTTGCCCGAGGCGTCCAGGGTGCCCGTGTACCCGGGGAAGAGGGGGCCCAGAAGTCCGTGGATGCTCAGCACCGTGAGTGCGTCCGGGTTGAAACAAAGATGGCGGCCGTCGGGCAGGGTCACGCCCGGCCGCGTGCCGCCGAGGGAGAGGCCCGCCACGTAGGCCTTGCCGGTCTCGCCCGGGAAGTCCAGGGTCACCGCCCACTTGCCGGCCGCGGTCTTCGAGGTCGAAACGTTCCGGCCGCGGTCGGGCCAGAGATGGGTGTAGCGGTAGTTGCCACCCGTCAACAGGGTGGTGATGGCCTTGGTGGCCAGGTCCACGAAAAAGACACCGGACTTCGTGCCGGGTGTGCCGAGGGCCAGGCGGGGTGCGGTTGCGCTCCCCCGGTCCGCGGCCAGAGCCGTACAGCTGCCGAAACCGAAGGCCAGGAAGGTGCTGGCCGTACCCGTGGGCGTCATGCGCGCGATCACCGCGCCGGGCTCCTGGGCCAGGTTGGAGCCGGCGAAGAAATCGCCGCTCCTGGGGTCCTGGGTGACCTGGCCCTGGACCGGCACGCGGAACGTGCCCACGGAGGTGATGCTCGAGCCGTCGTGCGCGACGCGATGGAGCCGGCCCGCGTCCAGAACGATGTAGTCGCCCGTGTTCAGGTCCACGGTCACAGCCCGGGGTGAAATCAGGGGGGAGCCCCAATGCAGGGTGGTGAGGGTGAAGGTCTGGTCCAGCTTGTAGAGGGCCGTGACCGGCGCCCCGCCGGGGCCTTCCACCACGATGAAATCGCCGTCCGCGTTCATGACGACGTCCTTGACGTACCCGCCCTGGGCGGGCGGATTGGGGCTCACCTGAAGGGTTCGCAGGATGACGCCGCTCAGGTCCACGACCAGGAGGCTCTGGTGCACGGCCTTGGAGGTGACGGCCACGATGTAGTGCCCGTTGCCGGTGTGCATGACCCCGCCCTCCATGGTGGTGGAGGTGCCGAGGACGCTCTGGGAGACGAGGGTGGTCATTCGCCCTTGCATGTCGATGCGACCCAGAGCCGGCCCGGTGCCGGAAGGAGAGCCCGTGAAGATCCACCCCGTAGAGTGGTGCTGGCCGGGGGCGGCGAGGGCGAGGAGGAGGAGAGCCGCGAGGCAGGCGCACGTTCTGGACATGGGAGTAGCCCTTCCAATCACAGGAGGAGAATCACCGGATCGGGAATCGTCCGGATCCCCAGGGGTGCTGCGGGGGCCAGGGTGACGGCCTGGATCCAGACCCGGAGCCCTTTCAGCACCGGTAACATGGACACGTCCAGCCTTGCCGTGGCGCGGCCGTTCGGGTCCAGGACACCCGCGTAGCCCGTGAACAGGGGGCCGAGGCGGCCGTCGATGCTCAGCGGCGTGAGGGCATCCGGATTGAACCAGAGGTGCCGGCCGTCCGGAAGCGCCACGCCCGGCCGCACCCCGGAGAGGCCCAGGCCCACGGCGTAGGCGCTCCCTCCCTCACCGGCGAGGTGTAGCAGGACGTCCCATTTCCCGGGCGCCTTCCTCAGGGTGGCCACTTCCCGGTCGGGGAACACCTTGTGGTAGACCAGAGGGAATCCGGTGTTCGTGCTGATGAGCGTGGTGATGGCCTGGGTCTTCAGGTCCAGGTGGAAGACGCCCGAATCCCAGCTCGTGGATCCGATGGTCAGGCGAGGATTCGGGTCGCTCGATCGGTCCATGTGTATGCCGTAAGCGCCGTAGAGGCCCGACGCCAGGTAGAGGGTGGATACGCCGTGGATGTCCATGCGGACAAGCACGGCATTATAGTAGGAATAGGACCCCGCGTAGAGGTCGCCAGTGGCGATGTGCTGGGCCATCTGATCGCCGATGTATCGGGCCTGGGTGAAGATGCCCACCGAGGTGACGGTGGCACCGTCCGGGGTGATGTTGAACACGGCCCGGTTCGGCTTGTCCAGCAGGAGGAAGTTCCCGGTGTCGATGTCGGTGAGCACCGTTGACGGGTAGTTCATGCCCGCCCCCCGGAAGACCGTGGATACGCTTCCGGCGCGGTTCACCTTGAGGAGGCACGCCTGGTGGGCAGCGGTGGGCGGCCCCACCACCGTGATGTAGTCCCCGTTTTGATCCACGATGACGTCGTGGACGTATCCGCCCGCCGGAGGCGGCGCGGAGAGCACCTGCAGGGTCGGGAGGAGGGTGCCCCTGGAGTCGACCCGGAGGAGTTTTCCGGTGTTCACCTTGGACAGGATCGCCACCACGTAGGTGGAGTCATCCACATCCAGGGCCCCGCCGTGGGCGTGATCCCATTTCACCAGCTTGCTGAAGGGCAGGATGGTGGTGAGCTTCCCGCCGCTCGAGATGCGCCCCACGGCCACGGGGTAGAGGGTCGCGGCGTTGGCGTCGCCGATGAAGGACCAGCCCGCGGTGTGGTGCTGGGTCGATGCGGCTGTGGCGGCCAGAGACAGGATCAGGCAGAGTATGATGGTCCGGATCATGGGGACCCCCTTTCCGGGCGTGGATGACCAGGATCGATTATACCCGTTTCACGAGGCGGGGTCGATTTATCCCCCCGGCTCTTGTTTTTCCTTGTCTCCCGGCGTCCAGACCGTATTTTCTTGAGCTGAACGGTCTGTGAACGGGCATTCAGCCGTTTTCCCATGGGGAGGGGGAGGACCTCTCTGGGCGAGAGGATCCAGGTCAACAGCAGGAGCGTCCGGGATGAGTGAGTTGAAGCCGCTGAGCGACATCGATGCGCTCTGGGACCAGCTGCGGACCTTCGGCCGGGAGCGCTACGCCGGCTTCGAGTCTCTGATGAAGTACCGGGTCCGGGACATCCTGCTGGTGGCCAGCCTCTACGACTCGTTCACCCTGGAAGAGGGTGGCAGGTTGACCGAGCTGATCCTCACCGAGTACAGGGACCTGAACCTCGGCCAGGCTCCGGTGGTGACCCGGGCCACCTCGGGTGTGGACGCCCTGGAACAGATCCGGTCCAGGAACTTCGATCTCATCATCACCTTGATCCGCATCGGGGAACTGGACGTCTTCGAGTTCGCCCGCCAGGCCAAGGCGGCGCGGCCCGGCATCCCGGTGGTGGCTCTGGGCTACACCGTGCGCGAGCTGGAGCAGGTCCTCGAGATCCCGGACTCGCCCATCGACCGGTTCTTCGTCTGGACCGGGGAGGTCATGCTCCTGGTCGCCATCATCAAGTACATCGAGGACCTCCGCAACGTGGAGGAGGACACCCGGAACAGCGACGTGCGTACCATCCTCCTCATCGAGGACTCGGTGCGGTTCTACTCCGCCTACCTGCCGCTCATCTACACCGAGCTCGTCCTGCAGACCGCCGACCTCCTGACGGAAGGCATCAACCTGAGCCAGAAGCTCATGCGTCTCCAGGCACGCCCCAAGATCCTGTTCGCCACCACCTTCGAGGATGCGTGGGACTATTATGACCGCTACCGGTCCTTCATGCTCGGCGCCATCTGCGACGCGAGATTCACGTGGAAGGGCGAGAAACACGGCAAGGCGGGCCTCGAGTTCATCCGCCGCATGAAGAGGGACGACCCGCAGATGCCGGCGGTACTCCAGTCCTCTGACCTGGAAAACGAGCCGCTGGCCGGGGCCATCGGGGCATCCTTCATTCACAAGGACTCCCTCAGCCTGCTCACGGATCTGCGCCGGTTCATGCGGTCCAATTTCGGCTTCGGGGATTTTATCTTTTGCCTGCCGGAAGGCCTCGAGGTGGGACGCGCCTCCGACATGCGCACCCTCATCCGGGAGATGGAACGGGTGCCGGACGAGTCCCTGATGTTCCACGCCGCCCACGACCACTTTTCCAACTGGCTCCGGGCGCGGACCATGTTCACCCTGGCCAGGATGATCAAGCCCATCAAGACGACCCAGTTCGACTCCGTCGAAGCGCTGCGCCGGTTCCTCATAGAAACCGTCATCCAGTATCACGAGGAATCCCTCAGCGGTCACGTCGTCGATTTTTCCAACAAGAACTTCGACACCAGGTCGGAGTTCACTCGCATCGGCAAGGGGTCCATAGGGGGCAAGGCACGCGGCCTGGCCTTCATGAACCACATCCTGAGCAGCTACCAGATCCAGGACCGGTTCCCGGGAACGGTGGTCAAGGTACCGCCCTCGGCCGTAGTGGCCACCGACGTGTTCGACGCCTTTCTGGACCAGGGCAAGCTCAGGGACCTGGCCATCACCGAGACCCATGACGACAACATCGTCGAGGCGTTCCTGACGGCCAAGCTACCGGGTGAGATTCTCGGCAACCTCCGGCACTTCCTGGACCAGGTGCGGTACCCGCTGGCGGTCCGTTCCTCCAGCATCCTGGAGGACGCCCACGCCCAGCCGTTTGCCGGCGTCTACGACACCTACATGATTTCCAACAACCACGAGGATCTCGCGGTCCGGCTGGACCAGTTGTGCGACGCCATCAAGCTGGTTTACGCCTCCACCTTCTTCCAGAGCGCCAAGGCCTACCTGAGGGCCACCTCCAACCGCGTCGAGGAGGAGAAGATGGCGGTCGTCGTCCAGCAGGTGGTCGGCCAGAAGTATGATCGCTACGTCTATCCCGGCTTTGCGGGCGTGGTCCAGTCCACGGACCACTATGCCAGCGGGGACATGCACCCCGAGGACGGCGTCGCTCTGGTGGCCCTCGGCCTGGGCAAGACCGTCATCGAGGGAGGGCGATGCCTCCGGTTCTCCCCCGGGGCCCCCACGCGGTTGATGCAGTTCGCGACGCTGGAGGACACCCTGAAGAACAGCCAGCGCCGGTTCCAGGCCCTGGACGTCAGCGATCCCGAGGTCTATCCGGTGGCCCACCAGGACGGATCACTTGTGTGGCTCGACCTGAAGGAGGCGGAGAGCCACGGCACCCTCCAGCCGGTCGGGTCCGTCTACTCGCCCGAGAACAATGCCGTCTACGACGGGATCAACCGGATGGGGACGAGGCTGGTGACCTTCGCCCACGTGCTCAAATCGGGTGTGTTTCCCCTGGCGGAAATCCTCACCTTCCTCATGGATCTCGGCCGGCGGTGCATGAGCTGTCCCATCGAGATCGAGTTCGCCGTGAACTGCCAGGAGGGGGAAAGGCCGGACGAGTTCTGCCTGCTCCAGATCCGTCCCCTCGCCAACGACCGGGAGGTCCGGAACCTGGACCCGGCTCTGTTCCGGGAGCCGGACGCCCTCGTGGCCACGGAGGTGGCCCTGGGCAATGGCAGTTACAGCGACATCATGGACGTCGTCTACACGCCCCTGGATCGGTTCGATCGCGGTCGGACCACGGAGATCGCCCGGGAGGTGGGGGAGCTGAACAGGAAGCTGGTGGCGGAGAACCGGCCCTTCCTGCTCATCGGTCCGGGCCGGTGGGGGTCGGCGGATCGGTGGCTCGGCGTGCCGGTCCAGTGGGCGGACATCAGCGGGGCGTCGGTCATCGTGGAGAGCGACCTGGAGGATTTCAAGGTGACGCCGAGCCAGGGCACCCACTTCTTCCAGAACCTGACCTCGTTTCAGATCGGATACCTCACCGTGAATCAGACCAGCGGTGGCGGCCGCCTGGACTGGGGCTGGCTCGACGCCCAGCCTTCGGTGGAGGAGACGAAATTCCTCAGGCATGTCCGTTTTGAGAATGCCCTCGGGGTGTTCATCGACGGCCTCACGGGCCGGGGCGTGGTGTTGAAGCCGGGGGACCGGAATTTCCGCTAATTCCCCGTTTTCCGGCTCCGGGACAAATGTCCGATCTCCCGCCCGGATTTTCCTTTTTTCCACGCGAAACGGGTTCTATTTTTGGGTTTTACTGTCCAGGCACGGCCCATCCGGGTCGCCACATCCTTTCTCAAGATCGGGAGAAATACAATGGCAGATGGATTCAAGGCCTTCATGGAGCAGGTCATTGCCAAGAATCCGGAGCAGGAAGAGTTCCATCAGGCCGTGGAGGAGGTCGTTGAATCTCTGTGGCCGGTTCTCGACAAGCGTCCGGAGTACCGCAAGGCGAAGATCATGGAGCGGATCGTCGAGCCCGAGCGCGTGATCATGTTCCGCGTCCCCTGGCTGGACGACAACGGGGATGCCCAGGTCAACCGCGGCTTCCGGATTGAGATGAACAGCGCCATCGGCCCCTACAAGGGCGGCCTGCGATTCCACCCCAGCGTCAACCTCGGCATCCTGAAGTTCCTGGCCTTCGAGCAGGTCTTCAAGAACAGCCTGACGACCCTGCCCATGGGCGCCGGCAAGGGCGGATCCGATTTCGATCCCAAGGGCAAGAGCGATAATGAAGTCATGAAGTTCTGCCAGAGCTTCATGACCGAGCTGTGCCGCCACATCGGCCCGAACACCGACGTGCCCGCCGGCGACATCGGCGTGGGCGGCCGCGAGATCGGCTTCATGTTCGGCCAGTACAAGCGCGTCCGGAACGAGTTCACCGGCGTGCTCACGGGCAAGGGCCTGGAGTGGGGCGGCAGCCTCATCCGGCCGGAGGCCACCGGCTACGGCCAGGTCTATTTCGCCGCGAACATGCTGGAAACCCGGGGAGAGACCTTCGAGGGCAAGACCTGTCTGGTTTCCGGGTCCGGCAACGTGGCCCAGTATTGCTCCGAGAAGGTGCTGGAGCTGGGCGGCAAGGTGGTGACCCTGTCCGATTCCAGCGGCTACATCTACGACGAGGCGGGCGTCGACCGCGAGAAGCTCGACTTCGTCCTGGATCTGAAAAACGTCCGGCGCGGTCGGATCAAGGAGTACGCCGACAAGTATCCCAGTGCGGTCTACTATGATGTCGACAGGAATGCCGACCACAATCCGCTGTGGGCCCACAAGGCCGATGTGGCCCTCCCCAGCGCCACCCAGAACGAGATCAACGAAAAAGACGCCCAGAACCTGGTGAGCAACGGCTGCTACGTCGTATCCGAGGGGGCCAACATGCCCACCACCTCGGCCGGCGTCAACGTCTTCCTCGAGCACAAGATCCTCTACGGCCCGGGCAAGGCCGCCAACGCCGGCGGCGTCGCCGTCTCCGGCCTGGAGATGAGCCAGAACAGCCAGAGGCTCTCGTGGGCCCGCGAGGAGGTGGACGGCCACCTGAAGAAGATCATGAAGAGCATCCACACCGCCTGCGTCGAGACGGCGGAGGAGTTCGGCACCCCCGGCAACTACGTGAACGGCGCCAACATCGCCGGCTTCCTGAAGATCGCCGACGCCATGATGGCCCAAGGGGTCAGCTACTAGAAAACACCCGGAGAATCCTCCGGAACATGCCACGGGGCGGGTCTTCCCGCCCCGTGGATTTTTTGTACGGACAGTCTCGCGGCCGTGAGATCCACGAAAAAAAAAGGGGTGCCCGGAGGCACCCCTTGGAGATCGTTGGGTTTAATCGATCACTTGATGTCGAGGGTCCAGAGGTTGGAAAAGATCCACGCCTTGCCACCCACGAAGGCCTCGGTGTGAATCCGGAGGCCTTTCAGGATCGGGTCGTTGGGCAGGGGGATCGGGAAGGCGTCGCTGCCCGAGGCACTGAGGCCGCGGGTGAAGACGTAGTGAAACGGCAGCCCCAGGCCTGAGACGCCCACGTTGGGGATGGGGGTGAGGCCCTTGGTGAGAGAGAAGAAGAACACGTAGGCCGCGTTCGGCTCCCGGGGTGCATTCAGGGTGAAGTTCACCGTGGTCCCGATGTTCGGCGTCCGGGTCTGGGCCCTGAGGGCGGCCACGTTGTCGTCCATGGACTGGATCACCACGTCGTCGACGAGGGCGTCGGTCTGGGATCCGGTGCCGAGATCGTAGGTCCAGAACTTGATCTTCATGTTGTTGGTGTAGGTGCCAGGCAAGACCACGTCCTTCATGGTCTTCCACTGCGGAGCGGCGGTGCCATTGGACCACACCTGCCTCCAGAAGGTGCCGCCGTCGTGGGACACCTCCAGGATCAGCCTGTCGTCGTTGGCGATGTAGTCGGTGAACCAGTAGGCGAAACTGATCTTGGCCGCACCCGCGGGCACTCCGCTCAGATCGAAGGTGGGGCTGATCATGGAGGTCCGGCCGTTGTCCACGTCGTGCTGGTAGCCATACGGCGTCTGGGACCGGGTGCCGTTCTGGGTGACGTAGCACATGGTGCCGGAGCCCGGCGTGTGGTCGTCTTCGGGCTGATTGATCCAGGACGTGTTGCGGTAATAGTAGGCGTATATGGGATCGGCGCGCTCGAAGCGGCCGGCGGTGGCGTTGTCGTCGTGGGCGGGCTTCCAGCCCTTGTCGGTCTCGAAGTCGTCAGTGAAGGCCAAGGTCTCGTGGCCCACCGCAAAGACGTGGAATCCAATGGACGGTTCCTTGGCCGAGTTGTTCTTGGAGTCCGTGGCCATGAGGTAGTAGGAGATCGAGGTCACCGCCGGCTGGGCCGGGATGGTGGCCGTGTAGACGTCCCCCGCCCCCTTCACCAGGATCAACGTGGTCAGGGGGCCGGTGTTGATCCGGTAGACCAGCCTGGCGCTCGTGATGGTGCCCTGGGTGGAGATGATCTTCGAGGAGATCACGTAGTCGTTCACCACGTCGCGGGAGGTGGTGAGCGGCGTGTGGGTGAACTGCACGAGCTTGGGATCCGGCGGCCGCGGCAGGTTGTGGCGGTCGGCGGCCCGGGCGATCTCGGCAAAGTTGGGCGTGCCGTTGGTCAGGTTGGCGTCGTTGTCGTCCTGGACAAAGGTCTCCCAGACGGCCTTGTCCATGTCGCCCGGGTTCCGGGAGTACTGGGCGATGGTGATGGTCTCGGCGATGTCCACGCCCTTGGTGGCGCCGTGCTTGGTGATGAGGTAGTCCCTCAGATCCATGCAGTTGCCGGCCCAGATCTCGCCGTTCTTGTGCACGGACGAACTATTGGGCGGCCACTGGGTGTTGTTGGCGCTGCCGCCCACCCGGTAGTCACGGACCACGCCGCCGTTGGTGCGGAAGCCGCGGCCCATGATGCGCTGGCCCGTTGTGTAGAGGCCGATGTGGTCGCCGATGCCCTCGCTGAAGCTGCCCGGGTTGGTGCTGCCGTGAAAGCTGTAATGGAAGCCGTGGCCCCACTCGTGGCTCACCACGTCGGCAAAGGCGGTGTTGTTGCATGAGCCCGCCCTACGGTAGAAGTTGATGGACACCGGGCGCCAGTAGGCGTTGCACGAGCTGTTGATGTTCACGTTGGTGGTGAGCCTCGAGAGCCGGGTCCTGCTTGCCCAGCCAGGCCACCGATTGAGGACGAAGAAGTGGGTGCGGGTGACCCAGTCGTAGGCCGTGGCCTGGGCGGTGATGAACTCGCTCGTGTGGGTGCCGTTCATGACCACATTGGCAGGAGTGCCCGGCGTGGCCGGCTGGGAGAAGGAGTAGTTGGAGGTGGCCTGGTCCTGGA
>CAZAKZ010000113.1:0-18393 GCA_964485695.1 uncultured Planctomycetota bacterium
GCCTCAAAAATCAGACGCGTTTCTGTAAGATTTGAGTTCCGCAACAGGAACTAAAAAGCCTGGAAAACCACCCCGGTTGTTGTTTTACTTCTCCCTCCTCCTATTTCGGGTGTCCCATGGACGCGTGTGCCCACCGATGGGGCCCCGGACAGTTGCCTGAAAAAGAGGCGTCCTGCCCATGAAACACGTGAAGACCATAGAGATCGACGGCCGGAAGATTGAACTGGAGACGGGACGAATTGCTCGCCAGGCCAACGGGGCGGTCCTCATCCGCCTGCAGAAGACCGTCGTCCTGGTAACGGCCGTGGCCGCGGCCGAGGCCAGGGAAGGTAGGGACTTTTTTCCCCTGACCGTGGAATACCGCGAGCAGATGGCGGCGGCGGGCAGGATTCCCGGGGGGTACCTGAAACGCGAGGGACGCATCTCGGATCATGAAGTGCTGGTCTCTCGACTCATCGACCGGTCCATCCGACCCCTCTTTCCCGACGACTTCCTGAACGAGGTCCAGGTCATGGCCACAGTCCTGGCCGCCGAGGAGGACGCGGACCCCGCTCCCCTGGCCATCCTCGGGGCCGCTGCAGCCCTCCACCTCAGCGACATCCCCTTCAACGGCCCGGCCGGCGGCGTGACGGTGGTCCGGACCGACGGGATGCTGAAGGCCCTGCCGACCCGTGCGCAGCGGGACCTGGCGGATCTCGCCATGACCGTGTCCCTGGGGCCGGAGGGGCTGGTCATGGTGGAGGGATCCCTCGATGTGGTTCCAGAGGGCGTGATTCTCGACGCCCTCGACCTGGCCGTGGAGGCCGTCCGGCCGTTCCTCGACGGGATCGGGGCCTTGAGGGAGGTGTGCGGCAAGAAGAAGAAGGATTTCCAGGCGCCTGAAAAGGACGAAGCACTGGTGGCGGAGGTCAGTGCGCGATGGGCGTCCGCCGTGGACGAGGCGCTGGCCGTCACCGAGAAGCCGGCACGGAAGCTCCGGCTCGAGGAGCTGAGGAGCGAAGCCGTCGAGGCGCTGGCAGGGGAGGAGGAGGAGCGTGCGGCCGGGGTGAAGTCCGCCTTCGAGGACCTGGTCTACCACCGGGTCCGCCGCCTGACCCTGGAGAAAGGAACGCGCATCGGGGGACGCGACTGCGAGAATATCCGGGACATCTCTGGAGAGGCCGGCTGGCTCGCCACCAACCACGGATCCGCCGTCTTCTGCCGGGGAGAGACCCAGGCCCTGGTCTCATGCACCCTCGGGTCCTCCGAGGACGAGCAGCGAACGGAGAACCTCCACGGCGAGGCAAAGAGCGCCTTTCTTCTGCACTACAACTTTCCCCCCTACAGCGTGGGGGAGACGCGGCCCCTCCGCGGCCCTGGACGGCGCGAGATCGGCCACGGAACCCTGGCCCGGCGCGCCCTGGCTCCTGTGCTGCCCGACTTCGTGGACTTCCCATATACCCTCCGCCTCGTCTCCACCGTCACCGAATCCAACGGATCTTCCTCCATGGCCACCGTGTGCGGGGGGTGCATGGCCCTCATGGATGCGGGAGTACCCATCAAGGCACCGGTGGCCGGCATCGCCATGGGGCTCATGAGCGGGCCGGACAACATCGCCATTCTCAGCGACATCCTCGGAGACGAAGACCATCTCGGGGACATGGACTTCAAGGTGACGGGCACCGAGGATGGGGTCACCGCCCTCCAGATGGACAACAAGATCGGCGGCCTCGATCGGGAGGTGATGAAAAATGCCCTGGACCAGGCCCGCCGGGGCCGCCTCCACATCCTGGAAAAAATGAGGGAGATCATCCCCGCCTCGCGCGACGAACTTCCCGCCCAGGCGCCCCGCGTCCTCACCGTGATGATCCGGCCGGAGCGCATCGGCGACCTCATCGGGCCCAGGGGTGCCGTCATCCAGGAGATCCAGAATACGACGAACACACGCATCAGCGTCAGCGATTCCGGTCAGGTCCTCATCTATTCCGCCTCGGGCGACGCCGCCGACAGGGCGCAGCGCTGGGTGCACTGGGTGGCCGGGGATCCCGAGGTGGGCAAGCTCTACCAGGGCAAGGTGGTGTCGGTGCGGAAATTCGGAGCTTTCGTCCGCATCCTCGGCAATACCGAGGGCCTCGTCCACATCTCGGACCTGGCCGAGGGACGGGTAAACGAGGCCACGGACGTGGTGAACGAGGGCGACGAGGTGGTCATCCGGGTTCTCGGCGTCAACGATCAGGGCAAGCTCAGCCTCTCCCTCAAGGAGGCCCTGAACGCGGGTGCGGAGGACGTGATCCGTCCTGTGGATTGAACTGAATCCCTGGATCTCAGGATTACCGGAACACCACCACCAGATCCGGGTCGATGTCCTTGACCTGGGTGGCTGTCTTCCTGGGAAGGATCACGAACCTTTCCAGCTTCATCTCGGGAATCCGGACGATGGCCAGGTCTCCGTATTGCAGGGCCCGCGCGATCTCGTCGCTGACCTCGAGGAAGGGGATTTTTCCGTCCCGGGCGACGAAGTAGAATCTCCGGTTTCCCCGGCCGGACTTCACGGCGCCGTGCTTGATGATATCCTTCAGGCGGGCCCGGGTGACCTTTCCCTCCAGGGCCGCCTGTTCATCCAGGTTCCGCTCGCGGTCCTGGACCTGCTGCTCGGCCCTTCGCTTTTCGTGTTCGGCCTTCTTTCGCTGCTCCTCCTTGTCGAGCGCTTTGTGGCCGACGTTCTTCTGCTTCACGCGCTTGTCGTGCTCGGTGGCCTTGAGTTGCTTCTTGGAGATCAGGCCTGCCTTGAAGAGTTCTTCGCTGAGGTCTCCCACGGTTTGTTTGATCCTGAACAAGAGTGAATTGTCGCGTTGCCGTCCTTCGAGCTTATTTTAACCAATCCACGCATCACAGCAAGGCGGCAATGACCAGGAAATAGATGGTGATTCCCATGACGTCGTTCATGGTGGTGATGAAGGGCCCCATGGCCACGGCGGGATCGATGCCCATGCGCCTCAGGATGAGCGGGATGAGGGTGCCGCTGATGGCGGCGGTGACGACCACCAGGGCCAGGGCCGTCAGGATGCAGACGCTGTACCGGATCTGCCCCTCGAAGATGAAGTGGAAGAGGCCGAGGATGAGGCCGAGGGTGACGCCGAGGAGCACCGAGATACGCAGTTCTCGCCACAGCACCATGGGCACGCCGTGGAGGGCGAAACTACCGGCGGCCAGACCGCGCACCACCAGGGACGAGGCCTGGATGGCGACGCTTCCGGCCATGGCCATGATGGCGGGCAGGAAGAAGGCCAGGGAGACTTTCTTCTGGATGGTACCTTCAAACATGTAGAGAATGACGGCACTGCCGATGCATCCGATGAGGCCGAGGAGGAGCCACGGACCGCGGGCGCGTACGGCTTTCAGAACACTCCGTTCCGCCGGTTCGTCCTCGCCCGTCCCGGCAAAGTAAGAGATGTCCTCCTGTTCCTCCTCCTCGATGACATCGAAGATGTCGTCGTAGGAGATGACGCCCAGGAGTTTCTTGTTCCGGTCCACTACCGGCAGGGCGATGAGGTCGTACTTGGTGGCCAGGGCCGCGGCTTCCTCCTGATCCGTCTCCGGAAGGACAGAGATCGTATCCCCGTCCATGACCTCGGAGATCGGGGTTTCGGGTTCGTTGAGGAGGAGCGCGAGCGGACTGATGTCTCCCACCAGGTTGTGGTGATCATCCACCACGAAGATCTCGTGGATGTCTTCCATGTCCCGGTGGTGCCGGCGCACCATCTCGACGGCTTTTCCCACGGTATGGGAGCCATCCACCCAGGGCACCTCGAGGGCCATGATGCCGCCGGCGGTGTCCTCGGGATAGGTGAGGAGCTTCTCCACCTCCGCCCGGCTGGACTCGGGCACCTGCCTGAGGACGCGCTCCCGTACGTCTTCGTCGAGCTCTCCCACCAGGTCGGCGGCGTCGTCCGACTCCAGCTCGTCCACCATGGGAGGGATGCGATGCTCGTCGATATCCTCGAGGACGTCCTCCCGGGTGGCGTCCTCGAGTTCGATGAGCACCTGGGATCCGACCTCGGGATCCAGGGCGTCGAAGAGGAAGTTCTGCTCGAACCGGTCGAGGCGCTCCATCACCTCGGCGATATCCGCGGGATGCAGCGGTTCAATCAGCTTGAGAAGGGACTGGACCTCCGCGGTCTCGATGTAGCTCTGGACCTGCCCGGCGATGTGGTCGGGATCCGGGGGGGCAGGATTGTGGGCCACAGTCATCGTTCTTGTCCATCTCGTGGATCGAGCTCCGCGACGTCGATCAGAACCTGGGAATGGGTAAAGAAAACGCTTTCCAGGGGCGAGGTCAAGATGATATTAACAGCCTGTGGAGAAGGAGAGAAGTGTCGCGTGAGAATCGCTTGAAACCGGAGGCAAAGTGAAGGTCTACCTGTGTCGACATGGCGATGCCGTTCATCCGGCCGTGAATCCGGACTGTCCGCTGAGTGAATCGGGGCGATGCCAGATCCAGGAGGTCGCCGAAAACCTGATGAAATCCGGCGGGAAGGCGGCCCGGGTGGAGCATAGCCCCAAGACCAGGGCCAGGGAGACGGCGGAGATCCTGGCCGGGGCCGTGGCCCCCGGCGTCCGCCTCGAGGAGCGGGGGGACCTGAATCCCAACGACCCGGTGGAGGGCTGGATCATCGAGCTCGGCCACCGGGAGGAAGACTCCCTCCTCGTGGGCCACCTGCCGTTCATGGGGGATCTGGCCAGGTCTCTCCTGGGACCCGGGTGCAAGGACCTCGAGAGCTTCTCCACCGGCTCGGTCCTCTGCCTGGAGCGGGTGGGTAGAACAGCCTGGAAAAAGGTCTGGATGCAGCGGCCGGAGGCCTGACCCCTCCCCTCCTCGTGAGCTCCGAGTCCGATACGGCCTCGATCCTGCCGGCGTCCAGGCAGGGAAACCATGAAAATGTGGCCTCCTCTGAAGTCAGGTGCCAAGAGGTTATTACGGTTGCTTAGTCCTTCCGTGGTACGGGATTCTGGAGCACTGAAAAGTGGCCTCTTGAGTCTTGCCCCGGGACGTGAGAAAGTGGGGCCAAATACTCTCATACCCCGCGGATGACTGAATAAGGGCGGAAGAACCAATGGAATCGAGGAGCCTTTCCATGGCCGCAACACCTGTGGCTGACCCGGAACTCGCACGTCTATCTGTCAACACCGTCAAGATGCTCGCCGTGGACGCCATCGAGGCGGCCCAGAGCGGCCACCCGGGCATGCCCCTGGGGGCCGCGGACCACGCTTTCGTGCTCTGGACCCGCATGCTCCGGGTGAATCCTGCGGATCCGACCTGGCCGGACCGCGACCGGTTCATCCTCTCGGCCGGCCACGGCTCCATGCTGCTCTACGCCCTGATGCACCTCTCCGGCTTCGACCTGACCCTGGAGGACCTCAAGGCGTTTCGCCAGGTGGGCAGCCGTACGCCCGGCCATCCCGAGCTCGGGCAGCCTGCCGGGGTGGAGACCACCACCGGCCCCCTCGGACAGGGCTTCGCAAACGGGGTGGGCATGGCCCTGGCCGCCCGGCTCCTGGCGGAGCGGATCAACACCCTTGACTTCTCCCCGGTTTCCCACCGGATCTTCGGCATTGTCAGCGACGGAGACGTGATGGAGGGCGTGGCCTCGGAGGCGGCCTCCCTGGCCGGCCACCTGGGTCTCGGCAATCTCAACTACCTCTTCGACGACAACCACATCACCATCGAGGGCGACACGGGCCTGACCTTTTCCGAGAGCGTGCCCGACCGGTTCCGGGCCTTTGGCTGGCACGTCCAGGAGATCGACGGCCACGACCACGACGCCGTGCACGCAGCCCTCACTGCGGCGGTGGCGGAAACCGACCGGCCTTCCCTCATCGCGGCCCGGACGCATCTCGGCCACGGAAGTCCGGGAAAACAGGACTCCGAGACGTGCCACGGGGCCCCCCTGGGCGCGGAGGAAGCAGCCGCCACCCGGAAGAACCTGGGCTGGCCCGAGGCCCCGACCTTCCACGTCCCCGAGGAGGTGAAGGCCTTCTTCCAGGCGTGGTCCGAGGCCCGGGCAGAGGAACAGGCGGACTGGGCCCGCCGCTTCGACGCCTGGGCCGAAAAGCACCCGGACCGCGCCAAGGTCTGGGACGATTTCCAGAACAAGCGCGTGCCCGAGAACATCCTGGAGAGACTCCTGGAGACCGTGCCCCGCAAGGACGCGGCCACCCGCAAGCTCTCCGGGGCCGTGCTCCAGACCGCGGCCGAGATCGTCCCCGCCCTCATCGGCGGCTCCGCGGACCTGGGCTCCTCCAACAACACCGTCCTGAAGTCCTACCCCTCGATCGCTCGAGACAGAATGGGGGGTCGCAACCTCCACTTCGGCGTCCGCGAGCACGCCATGGGCTCCATCATGAACGGCATGGCCCTGCACGGCACGGCCATCCCGTACGGCGGCACCTTCCTCATCTTCAGCGACTACATGCGTCCCGCCATCCGCCTGGCCGCCCTCATGAAGCAGCAGGTCATCTACGTCTTCTCCCACGACTCCGTGTTCGTGGGCGAGGACGGCCCCACCCACCAGCCCATCGAGCAAGTTTCCTCGCTGAGAGTCATCCCCGGCCTCACCGTGATCCGCCCGGCCGACGCCGAGGAAACGGCCGCGGCCTGGGCCTGGGCGCTCCAGCACCGCGACGGACCCACGGCCCTGGTCCTCACGCGCCAGTCCGTGCCGCGCCTGGAGAGGCCCGAGGGCTTCCCCACGGGCGGTGTGGAACGCGGCGCCTACGTGATCCGCGAGGTGCCGGACCCGGATCTTATTCTGGTGGCCACGGGCTCCGAGGTCCACGTGGCCCTGGAGGCCTCTGCCCTCGTTACCGACAGGACCGGAAAGAAGATCCGGGTCGTGACCATGCCCTCCATGGACCTCTTCCTCGCCCAGCCTAAGGCCTACCAGGAAGCCCTGCTCCCCGCGAACGTCCCCACGGCCGCAGTGGAGGCCGGATGCGCCCACGGCTGGGGCCGCATCGTGGGCCGGACCGGCCTCATGGTGGGCATCGATCGCTTCGGCGCCTCGGGTCCGTCCAAGGACCTGGCCGAGTTCTTCGGGTTGACCACGCCGCAGGTGGCGGAGCGGGTGATGGAGTGGATGGGGGCGTGAGGGGATTGAAGAGCGTAAGATAATCGGCTATTCGGACCTCCAGTCCTTTGCGCCGTGTACGATGCCGGTGATCCAAACCTCATCGCCTTCGATCAGATACATGATGCGATAGCTGCCGTGGATGATCTCCCGTGAATTCTCATTTTCGACTTCCGGGATTGCTCTTCCCGAAAACGGGAATTCGACCAAACGGTCCGTCAGGTCGAAGAGACGTTCAACGAAAAGAGCCGCATGGTCCGGGGAATCTCTGGATATGTATTCGGCAATGGCGTCCACGTCTTGAAGAGCCGAAGGCGACCAGATCACACGAGCCATTTCTTCATCCGGTCTTTTGCTTCTTCGTGTGAAACGCCCGCTCCCCCGCGAATTTCCTGCTCTCCGCGCCGGAATTTCGTGTTGATATACAGGGCGTGCATGATCTCGTCAAGGCTCGCATCTTCAGGCAGTGATTCGATGACCTGCCTGGCTAGGTTTTTCATGGACATGTAATTTCTCCTTTGTATTTACCAGTATAGTAAACTGGCGAAAAAAGTGAAGGTAGTGATTCACTCCTTATGCTTGGCAATCAGGCGGATTGATGCCACGATACTCTCCCAAGAAAATGTCGGCACCTGTGCCAGAGCTGCCGACATTTTCTGATTCTCGTTCCCCAATAGTGGTGTACAGGTGCTCCAGGGACCTGACCGTGGTTTTTGGATTGGCGGCGCCTCCTCAGGACGCCCTGAGCGCCTCTGAAAGAAGCACCTCCTCCTCCAGGGCTTGGCCGTTTTTCGCAACCTGGCTCCAGGCTTGCTCCACCCGTGCGCGGGCTTCCCTCCTCGAGAATCCCAGACGCTCAAGCGCGCCGGAGAGCGTTTCAATGTCGGCGGCGTCTGTTACTGCAGACGCCGTGACCACCGGGATCTCCATGAGAGCGGCCGCGTCCGGACCGGAGTCCACTGCGATGCGTTCCGATCGAGGCTTCCAGCTCAATCCCATATCCATGTCCCCTGAGACTCTGAGAAGGCCTGCGTGCAACAGTGCGTGACACCAAGTGCATACCGCGACCTCGTTTACCGGATGGGTCCTACCGCCGTGAGACCGGTACTGGATATGGTGCGCGTGGAGCTTCCCACGGTGGCCGCATCCGGGATTCTGGCACTGGTTTCCGTCGCGCAGCTTAACCCGACGGGCAAGGCTGGCCGGATTCGGCCGATCATTATCTTCTTCCAGGACATCCACATCCGTATCGCCACCCAGCCAATCCACGCTTTCGGAGGACACCTCGACCAGACCGTCTCCGGTCATGAGCCGCGTTCGCCGGCATTCCGGACACTGGTGATACAGGATCGTGTACGGGGAATCGCCTTGCTCTTCACGCCCCTTCGGAGTTCCCTCGGAATCCGTTTTCAGAAAACGCTCCGCCATGTACAGGAGAATGTCCTTGGACTCCAGCTGTTCCACCCCCATTGCCGACGCGATCTCCGCGCCCGCCTTCTCGAGCGCGGTCTCCAGCCGCTGCTTTTCCTCCAGGGTCAACTCCAGCGTGAACTTCACCGTCAGGTCGGGAAGACCGTACCGGTCGGTACGAGGGTGAGGCCGGTTCTTCCGGACGGCGTCCTGCACCTCGGCCCGGAGTTCATTGAAGGACCGCCCTCGGGCGAACTCCAGCCACGACTCCTCGGTATCACTCGTCGCCACGCGTGTGATCATCTTCAGTGCAGACCAGGAGAGCTTCCCGTCTTCAAATGCCTCACGACACAGGGGAAGTTCATCGATGATCTCCGCCACGCGCAGGTGCTCGTACGTCTCGGAGCGCTGCATGCCGAAGTGTCGCTCGGCATACTGCACGATGCTGGGATGGCCCAGTTGCAGGTATTGCCTGGAAGAAGAGAGGGCTGCGAGAAGTCTCGCAAAGCGCAGCCGCGCTCGGTTGCCGATGCGAAAGGCCTCCACCAGGTATTTGTGAATCTGATCAGCGGAGGTGAGTGGAACGACAGGAGTGGAGAGGGTGGATGTCGGTGCGGGTGCGATCATCGAGAATCTCCAGGTGAAGCTTGAATCCCCGTGCAGAACAGAAATGAAACGTTGATCGAGTGCGCACCGGAAACCCTAACACATCCCTAACGAAAAGTCACGAGTAAAGTACGGCTGAAGTGGAGAATCCCGATCACTTTCGGGCGGCGGCCGTCTCTCGTCGCAGCAACTCGATGATCTCGCTCAGCCGGGCTTGCTCATAGAGCCAGTCGATGCTGAAGGCGAGCCCCGAGTCCCGTATGTCCACCGAGACTCTGGTGCGTCCGGCGTCGAGGGCCGTGATCCTGAACACGGTCTCGCGAAACGCGAGCTTGCTGAAGTGCTTGATCCGGATCACAGTGCATTGGCCTTCCTGTACGGCCTCGTGCTGAACGACAACCCGCGCATCCGGGGGTCCGGACACCCGGCCCGTGGACGAGGCGACCAGGTATCCTCGCAGGGCCGGCTGCTCCGGTATGGGGCGGAAAATCATCTCCTCGTCGCGTTCACTGAACTCGTGCCGAAGGATGCGATCGACGTCGCCGAACGGAAGTCTGAGGATGGCCTTCAGGAATCGGTGTTCGACGATGTCATTCACCTTGCTCGTGTCCGTGCTTTTGGGCACTGCCTTCGCCGGGCTCCGGTTGGCAGCGTCCTTGACGGGCAGACGGCCGGGTCCCGAACCCGCACAGCCGGCCAGGCCGAGTGTCCACAAGCAGAGCAAATAAGCAGAGAACCACCGCATGCCTACTCGCCTCCCTGTGCTTCCCTCTCCTCCCTCTCCCGCATCACCTCATCCTGCCGCTCGGCCACGGCTTCCGGGAACAGCGCATAGAACTGCATGCACTTCATCAACTGGTCGATGGAGACGCGGTCGTTGATGGAGTAGGTGTCTTCTTCCCGCCCGGGTCCGAAGCCGAAGGTCGGGATGCCGGCGACGCCCTTGGTGTAGACGCCGTTGGTGCTCAGGGACCACCGGGTGACATCGGGATCCTGGTCCAGGATCTGTCTTACCGTCTGGATGGCCGCCTGGGTGCAGGGGTGATCTTCCTTGAGCTCCCACTGCGGGTAGTAGCGGTCCACCTCGAGGATCTGGCCCGTGTACGAGGGGCGGTCGTAGCGCAGCACCTCGATCTTGAAGCTGTCCGATCCGGCCAGGTCGCGGATCTCCTTGATGGCGCGGTCGCGGCTCTCGCCCTTGGTGAGGCGGCGGTCGATGTAGAAGAAGCAGCTCTTGGGGGTGATGAAGACCGGGCCGGGCGCGGACTCGATGCGGGTGACCTCGATGGAGCCCTTGCCGAGGAAGGGGTCGCGCGGCAGGTCGCGGTTCAACTTCTCGATGCGGGAGATGATGGCGGCGGCCTCGTAGGTGGCGTTGCGACCCAGCTCCGGGGCGGTGGCGTGGGTGCTCTGGCCGAAGACCTCGGCCCGACATTCGAGGCGGCCGCGCTGGCCCCGGCACACGGCCAGGTCCGTGCACTTTCCCAGCACCACGATGTGGGGATTCACGAGGCCGGAATTGAGCAAGGACCGGTAGCACAGGCCCTCGCATTCCTCCTCCATGACCGAACCGACCACGCGCAGGGTCACCTTCTTCAGGGCCTCGGATTCCCGGAGGATGTAGGCCGCGTAGAGGATGGCCGCCATGGCGCCCTTGCTGTTGGAGGCCCCGAGGCCGTAGACGTGCTTGTCATCCACCCGGCCCAGGAAGGGATCGAATGCCCAGGCCTGGATGCTCCCCACGTTCACGGTGTCCAGATGGGCGTCGTAGAGCACCTCGATGGGGCCGGTCCCCAAGGTGCCCACCACGTTTCCCAGCACGTCGTGGTTTACGGAGTCGAAGCCGAGGTCCTTCATCTCCTTTCCCACTCGCTTCACCGCGGCTTCTTCGCCGCACCCCGGGCTGGGAATGGCGATGAGGTCGCGCAGAAATTGGATCATGCGGTCCCGGAGCCGGACGGACCGCTCGGTGACGAAGGTGACGAGGTCTCTGTCCATGTCTCTGTCCATGTCTTTATCCATGGATCCGTCCATTCCGTCTCTCACCCCGCTACCTTGTGCTGCGCCCCGCAGGTGGGACACTTCAGGCGGGAGAACTGAGCCTCGGGGGGGATCTTCAGCCGGTTCCCGCACGCGCACGGGAGGATCACGTAGTCGTTCAGGGTCAGCACCGCGTCTCCGGCCAGTCTGGCGCGTTCCCGGGAGCTCGAGGTGTCCGGGGCTCCCGGTTCCTGGATCTCCGTGGACACCGCGCCGGCAATCTCACTCCTGGGTATGACGCCGGCCTTCCGGGTCACCTGGCGATAGGCCTCGTCATAGTCGTCGAGGCCGGCGCTGTTCATGGCGCGCAGAATGCGGACCCGCTCCTTGATGGGCGGGTGGGTGGCGGAGAGATTGTGCGCGGCCCTGCCCTCCTCGTGCATGGGATTGATGATGAACATGGGGGCGGTGGCGCGGTTGGCGTTCCTGAGCCGGGGCGCCGGCCGGGAAATGGCCACGAGAGCCGAGGCCAGACCCTCGGGGTAGCGGGTGTACTGCGCAGCGCTGGCGTCGGCCAGATATTCCCGCTTCCTGGACACGGCAAAGTAGATGAGGCGGGCCAGGATGGGGGCCAGGATCAGCAGGACGAGGCCGACCACCAGGATGATGATCTGGGCCTGACCGCCGCCGGAGGAGTTCGAGGACCGTCTGGACCGCATGCCGCCCCAGAAGAGCGACCGCACCACGATGTCGGAGATCATCACGATGGCCCCCAACATGACGCCGATCATCACCATGAGAAGCACGTCCCGGTTCTGGACGTGGGAGATCTCGTGGGCGATGACGCCCTGGAGCTGATTGCGGTTCAGGATCTTCAACAGGCCGCTGGTGACCGCCACGGCGCTGGCCTCGGGGGAGCGGCCGGTGGCAAAGGCGTTGGGGGAGGGATCCTCGATGATGTAGACGTCGGGCATGCGCGGCAGCCCGGAGGCGATCTTCATCTCCTCCACCACGTTCCAGAGCTGCGGGTGATCCTCGCGGCGGATCTTCTTGGCCCGGCTGATGCCGAGAAAGATCTGGTCGCCCTGAAAGTAGGCGATGAGGGAGAGCACACCCCAGAGGATGAAGGCGATGACCACGCCGATGAGGCCGCCGCCGCCCGGGGCCAGGATCTCTCCGGCCGCGTACCCGAGGCAGAGGAGGAGGGCGGCCATGAACACCACCAGGGTGATGGATTTTCTTCGGTTGGAGGCGATCTGTTCCCACATGCTACCCGGCCTCCTCGTCTCCGCCAGGGCGGGGGAACACCTCCTCCACGAAGGCCACGGCCTGGCCGACGCCGCCGCCCGTGGCCTCGTGGAGGTGCTCCAGGACCCTGTGGAGCTCGCCGCCGTCGAACCAGAGGCCGTCGCCGTGGGTGCACCGGTCCAGGAGCTCTTTTGTGTCCGAGCCGACCTCCACCTTCTCCATCTTTTTACGGCACCGGGGGCACTTCAGGCGTTTCTCCTCCACCGGCTTCACCGGCAGGGCCATGATTTCGCCCAGGCTCTTCATGATGTCCTGAGTGTCATCCACGTCTTCCAGATCCAGGGAGGAGAACAGCAGCTCGAGCTCCTCCCCGTCGAACCAGATCCCGTGGCAGGAGAGGCAGTGATCCAGCTCGATGTGGTTGTGCTCCACGATGATCATGGGCGCATTGCAGCGGGGGCATTCCATGGGACTGATCCCTTCCGTTCAGGAACATGGAACACGATCTAAAAGTAAAGCCCGATGTTTTGCAAAACATCGGGCCTTTTTTTTGAGATTTTTTTCGGATCAGAGCGGCATCACCCAGGGATCGGCGATGACGGCGATGCCGAGGGGTGCGCTCGAGTCCAGCACTACCACCATCAGGTAGGCGACGATACCCATCTTCGGCGGCAAGGAGGTGAGATCCATGGAGCCCTTGGCCTCTCCGTTCTTGTCCAGCTGACCCGGGCCGGGATTGAACAGGGGCTGCAGGACGTTGGCCACGGACGCGACGGCCAGAGGACCCAGGTTCAGGAGGATGTTCCGGCCGTCCGGGAGGGGAATCCCGGGCCGGATGCCCGATATGCCGATGGCGGCGGCGTAGGTCTTGCCGGCGTAGGCGGGGAAGCTGAAGTTCAGGTCGTACTTGCCCGGGGCGGTGAGCACGGTCTGGATGTTCCGGCCCTGGTAGAAGGTGATGCCGCGGGGGGAGACGGAGGCCCCGTTCACCAGCACCGTGGTCACGGCATAGGTCTTCAGGTCGGTGTAGTAGAGGGTCGACCTGTATGGATTGACCAGGCGCGGCGCGTGGGAACTCGCGCGGTCGGCGACCAGGACGTTGAAGGCGAACCGGTCCGGGTTGGTGGCGACGACGGAGGAGGCGCCTTTCCGGGTCACCTTGATCAGGTACCCCTGGGTGGAGTCGTTGCTGCCCACGTAGAAATCACCGGTGCGCATGTCCTGGGCCAACTGGTACCGGGGCCCGCCCACGGTGGAGACGTTGGCCACGATGGTGGTGAAGACCCCGTCCGGTGCGATGGAGACCATGGGGTGGGGGCCCGCAGATCCGCCGTAGGTCTGGAGCACGAAGTTGCCGGTGTCCACGTCGCGGACGATGCCGCCGGTGAAGGAACCCGGAATGCCCATCTTCAGGGTTGTAGCGAGGGTGGAGATGGAGAGTCCGCTGATGCGGTAGAGGCCATAGTTCCTGTTGATGTCCGAGGAGCCGACGATGAAGTCGCCCATGTGGTCGATGGTGATCTCGGTGGTGTAATCGAAAACGTTTGCGTCCGTCAGGATCGTGGTCACTGCGTTGTTGGTGGGATCCAGGCGGAGCCAGCCGTTGGTGGTGCCTTCCCCGTAGATGATGTGCTTGTTGTCCACGTCCATGACCACGCCGTGGGCCGTTCCCGGATTATTGAACAACGTGGTGAAGCTGCCCTTGCCGTCCAGGATCTGGATGCTCGAGCCGCTCAAGACGAAGTTTTCGCCGTGGTTCTGGGCCCAGGCGCCGGCAACCAGCGTCAGAGCGAAGAGGATGGCCAGGAACATGGGGGTTTTCATCGTAAAAAATCTCCTTTCGATGGCGCGCAAGCTTCGTGCGCTTACGGACGGAGCTTGCTTGATGTGGAAGTGTGAAAATGATCTCCGATATTCAAATGTCCAGATCCGGAAACAATTGTCAAGGTTCCGGACAACCTCCTGGAAAGAACAAGCATAGTCCGGGATGGTGTGAGGGACGTGAAGAAAGGGTGAAATTCTGGAGAATTGCACGGGTTTTGAGGCCGCAATCCGGCTTCCGGCGCTCTCCACACGGGGGTGAGGACTGGCGAAGAGATCCCCTCTTGTCGCGCGCTAACTCTTTGGTATCATGGCGGCTACGATGTTTCGAGCCTCCAGGTGAATCCCCTGGACTCTGAAAACGGGAACAGGCAGCCCATGGATCCGGAAACCCGGCACAAGCAATCCCCCGATCTGGAGCTCATCGAAGCCAGTCGAAAGAAGGACGTCCAGGCCTTCGAGGAGCTGGTGCGGCGCTACAAGCGCGGCCTGGTGGGGTTTGCCTATTCCATGGTCTCGGACATGGGCAAGGCGCGGGAGGTCGCCCACGACGCGTTCTGTGCCGTCTATTTTTCCCTCCACCGCCTCCGGGACGAGACCCAGTTCAGCTCCTGGCTCTACACCATCGCCCGGAACTTCGCCCTGGCCGATCGTCGGGACCGGGAGCGACATCAGCGCAGATTCAGGCCCCTCGAGGCCGAGGGGCGAGAAGGAGAGGCCTTGGAGTCCGCGGCCCTGGCGAGTTCGGCCCTCTCTCCCGAGGATCAATCCGACCGCGTGGAACTCCACCAGAAGCTGGCTGCCTGCATCTCCCGGTTGCCCGACCCCCTCCGGTTCGTGGTCAATGCCCGCTACTTTGACAACCTGTCCTGCAACGAGATTGCCGCCCAGACCCGTACCCCCATCGGCACCATCACCAAGCGCCTGACCCGGGCCCGGCGCATGTTGAAGGACCGCCTGGGCACCACCTTCGGCGGAGATTGGGGGGCGCATGCCTGATCCAGACGGGCGACTCGACGACCTTCTCGCCTCGTTCCGGCGCCACATCGGGGACCTGGATGGCTTCGAAGGACAGGTGGGGGAGTCCCTGCGTCATGCCGGAGAGGCTTCGAGTGCCCATGGCGAATCATTCAAAGCACTCGATGACATCGTTTCCGAATCGCTCCGGAGCGTGGAGGCGATCGGGGAAGCCCGCCCCCGGGGGCACCTCCGGCGCCTCGTCTGGACCGGTTCTCTGGTCGCGGCCACCCTGGTGGCGGTGATCCTGTTCTTCTGGTACCAGTCCGGAGAAGAGGTGCTGGCCTCCATCGATCGAGGAGGCGGAGCGTTCGAGGTCCGGCGTCAGGGCACCGGGACGTGGAGCCAGCCCGGCGTTCCCCTGGATCTGGGCCCCGGAGACGAGATCAAGGCCATCGAGAACCGTCCGGTCCGGATGACCTTTGGGAAGGGAAGCCTCGTTCTCCTGCATCCCGCGGGCCTCATTCGCCTGGAGGGCCGCAGCAAGACCGTGCAGGGCTTCCGGATCAAGACCCACCTCGTGAGTGGCGGCATGGACGTGGAGAGCGGAGACCTGGGAAACCTCCTCATCGTGGTGAAGGCGGGTACATCCGAATGCAAGATCTTCCGGTCCCGGGTCCACATGCGCAGGTCGCCCCGGCGGGGTACGATCTTCGCCGCGTACCAGGGCCGGGCTTCGGTCTGGACGGCCGGCCTGGACCGGTCGATCCCGGCCGGCACGGGCTTGTTCGTGGCCGACCGACGGGAAAAGGGGCCCCGCATCACCCCCTTCCGCCTGGACAACCGGGCCCTGAAGGAGCGCATGACAGACATCCGCGACCGGTGGGAGCACTACGTCCGGAAGGAAACTCGGAGACGCCGGATGGAGGGCACCACCGCGACCGTCCGTCTCCTTCCGGAAGCCAGAAAATTGACCCGGAAACCGGATCCCCAGGGGTGGGGGCAGGTGCCGTTTCCTCCGGGTAATTCCTCGGGCATTCCCTCGGGTAATCGCGTTCAGGCTCAGGCCCGGTGGCTCCTGGCCGTGCACACCGAGGACGACCGGTGCTTTGTCGTGGATTCCCTGAACTACGCCCTGGAGAGCGGACTGCCCGAGATTTCCGGCCTGGCTGCCGGGTGCCTCCAGCTCATGGGCGAGGATTCAGTCGTCATCGAGAAGCGGATCGGGTCTGTCTTCTCCTCCGGCAGAGCGATAAGCCGGGCCCAGGCGTTTGCCTGCAACACGGTCCGGGCCGTGGCCGGGCATGATGCAGCCCGCAGGAAGTTGGTGAGCGGTCTTTCCACGAGCGAGCCCCTCCGGACCCGGGTCCTGGCCGTGCTGGCCGTCTCCGGCCTCCAGGACGCGGCTCTGATCCAGGAGGTCCATTCCCTGGCCAGGAGCAGCGCCGGGGAGCTCTATCGCGACTGGCAGGCCAGCACCGATTTCTGCGACGCCGTGGGCCTGTCCCTGGCCCGGAATCCCGGCGGTATGGACCCTGCCCGGCGTCTCATCTGCGACCGGGACATCCCCGTGAAGAGCCGGAGGCGCTACCTCGCGGGCATGGCCCGGGTGCTTCGCTGCCGGCCCGCAACGTTCCGACAGTTCCTTCTGGACACCTTTGCCGACCTCACGGACAAAAGGATGGAACGGGCGGTGGTCCTGGAACTGCTGACGCCCGTCCCCGTGGACCGGAACGCCACGGTGGCGGCCTTTTTCCGCATTCTGACCGATCAAGGCGGACCCCTGGCCCCCCTGGCCATGTCGGGCATGGTTCTCTACGTGCCCCAGGCCGGAAAGAGGGCGGTGGAGACCTACCTCCTCGAGCGGCTCCGGAAAGACCCGGAAGCGTGGGCCCGGGCGGCTGCGGCCCAGGCCTTTGCCCCTCCGGTGTTCGAGCAGGAGAGGAAGCGTGGATTCACTTCGCCGCGCGTCCTCCGAGCCCTGGAGACGGCTCTCGAGGACCGGGACGCCGAGGTCCGGACCTGGGTGGCCCGGACCCTGGGCGCGGTGGGGCGGCGCGGATCGCTGGGCCCCCTCCTGGAGGCCTTCCGGCGCGAGGCCGATTCCCGTTGCCTCGTCGCCCTGGTTCGCGCCCTCGTGGAGATCCCGGGCGCGGACCGCCAACCGGACGTCCCCAGACTGGTGCTCTCAAAGCTGGATGAAAACCACTCGCATTTCGTACGGAACGAGCTCATCATGGCCCTGGGCCGCTTGGGCACGGACATGGCCTGGATGATCCTGGAGGATATTGTGAACATCTCGGAAGACCCGGAAGATCGGCGTGCCGCGAGCGTCGCCCTGGACGCCCTGAGGCGGAGGGGGAGGTGATGCGGCCTGATGATGGACATTCCTGAAGTGTCTATAGTTTCTGAAGTGTGTGGAATACCCATTGTGACTTCTCTGGAGGAAACGTCATGAACATCAAGATCCCTGTATTCATCATTCTCGTCGCGCTGCTGGTGATGCCAATGGCTGCGCAGGAAAATGCTCCGGCCAAGGCGGCCGGCCCGGCCCTGGAATCGACCGGATTCATCCAGTCGCTCTGCAAGAAGATGGAGAGCCCGAACGCACGGCTCCGGTTCGCCGTGCGAGAAGCCCTGGTGATCATGGGCAAGCAGACCTTGCCGGTGTTGAACGCGGCCAAGGCCGAGTCCAAGAACGTACACCTGAACGCCTTCATCACGCGCACCATCGCCCGGGTCAAGAGCATGAAGACCACGAGAGGTCGGACCTACAGCACCTTGCGGAGCCGCGACATCGATCGCCTGGCCATGAACGCGAACCTGACCCTGGAGCAGATCACCCAGATTCTGCCCATCCTGGCCAAGTACGACAAGAACAGGAAAGAGCTCTACGCCGAGTTCCGGGAGGCCGGCGGGTACCAGGACAAGGAAGCCTACAAGGACCTCCAGGAGGAGCTGAAGCTCATGGTGGAGGAGGCGGTGCCCGACCTGAAGAAGTACCTGAACGAGAAGCAGGTCAAGACCGTGACCTCGCAGATCCGGGGCGGCGGCTTCGGTGGCGGCCGCGGCGTGAGGATGATCGGCGGCCCCGGCGGCGGCGGCATCACCATCATCCGGCCGAAATCCAAGAAGAAATAGAAACCGAACTTCGGATCTCGAGCGAATCCGCCGCCCCTTCGAGGAGGGGCGGCGGTTTTTTTATTGAATAATGGTAACTACTCACCCCTCTCAGTATAAATTTTCCCTGAAAGGGCCAACTGAA
>CAZAKZ010000114.1:0-18283 GCA_964485695.1 uncultured Planctomycetota bacterium
CAACAGACTTTCCCGGTGACGGTTGGTCCGGATCTGACGTTTAACAGCGGCGGCGGTAGTGATGACGTTTTTGTCGCCAAGGTCTCGCTGACGCTTCTCACAGGAAACGGTTCGACTCGTCCAGGGGCCAGTGTGAGTTTGACACTCACAGCCAGCGACGACGCCGGGCTTCCCTTCCAGGTAGGGTCTTCCCTCGGGACTGGCCCGATCATCATTGGCAACCGACAGCTTGGACTCAGTCCGGACGGCCTTCTGGCCGTCTCAGCTGGCAATCTCTGGCCCGCGGTCTTCCCGGGCTACCGTGGGGTCATTGACATCCTGGGCAGGGCCAGAACGGCGGTCCACATCCCGAACATCCCGGCCCTCATCGGCACCCGCCTCCACAACGCCTTCGTGACCCTGGACCCGGCTGCGCCGTCGGGCATCAAGTCGATCTCGAACACCTTCTCGTTCTCGATCACGAAGTAGCACGGGGCAGCGTCTTCAGCCGCCCGGATACGAAAACGGACACGCGGGTCCTCCCGAACATCTTCTTGGGTGCACGCAGGGCGAAGTAAAAGCTTGCCACTTCATCGGTCTTTCCGTTCGACGAGGCTATGGCCGCTGGCCCTGTGGAGCCGGAGTCGTCGAAGTCGGCATTTGAGCGGCGTTCCAGAACTCGGACCGGGTAGTCCTACCCGGTCCGAGCGTATGGTTTATGCCGCTCCGCCGAGGGGCGGGAATCGTGCAAGTGCCGATTCGGCTTGATATTCTGATGGTACCGGAGGGCGGACTTGAACCGCCGACCTTGGGGTTATGAATCCCACGCTCTCACCATCTGAGCTACTCCGGCATGGGAGCGCAAATTATAATTCCAGCGGAAGGTCCGTGCAAGGTGGCGGGAATCGCCCTCCGCCGAGGTTCATTCCAGGGAGAAGTCATGAAACATCTGACCCGATACCTCACGTTCGAGATCCCGGTGCGCATGGATTTCTTGAACATCACCGGCCAGGTGGCCGAGGCGGTGCGGGAGAGTCGCATCCAGGAGGGGCTCTGTCTGGTGAACGCCATGCACATCACGGCCAGCGTCTTCATCAACGACGACGAGTCCGGTCTGCACCAGGATTACAAGGAGTGGCTGGAGGCCCTGGCCCCCCATGCCCCCGTGGACCGGTATCGTCACAACCGCACCGGCGAGGACAACGGCGACGCCCACCACAAGCGCCAGATCATGGGCCGGGAGGTCACGGTGGCCGTGACCGGCGGGGATCTGGATCTGGGGCCGTGGGAGCAGATCTTCTACGGCGAGTTCGACGGGCGACGTCCCAAGCGGGTGCTGGTCAAGGTCATCGGGGAATAGGTTCCTCCTGCCTTTCTAAAATCCCGGACTGCCACTATCCTTAGAAACCCCGGGATACGTTGTCAGGAAACAGGATAGCCCCATGGTCGCGTTCACCATCCGCCCGATCCGCGGGTTCAAGGATCTGGCCAAGGTGCAGGAGCTCCAGCAGGATGTCTGGGGCTTTGATCCCGTGGACGTGGTGCCGTTCCGCCTGATGCGGGTGATGCAGCGAAACGGCTCCATGCTGCTGGGCGCCTTTGACCGGAGGAATGACCTGCTAGGTTTTGCCTTCGGGTACCTCGGATCGAGAAACGGGAAGCCCCTCCTGTGCTCCCACATGCTCGGCGTCCGGAAAGTGTACCGGGACCAGGGCATCGGGTACGCCCTCAAGCAGGCGCAGCGAGACTGGTGCCTGAAGAGAAAATACGACGTCGTGGCCTGGAACTTCGACCCCCTGGAATCCCGCAATGCCCGGTTCAACCTGCACAAGCTCGGCTGTGCTTCGCAGGACTACTGGTTGAATCTCTACGGATCGGTCACCTCGGGCCTCCACCGCGGCAGCGCCACGGACCGCTTCCTGGTCCTCTGGAATCTACACCGGCCCAGCCCGGATCTGGAGGGCTGCCGGGCGCCCTGGGTCAATCCCCCGCGCCGGAGTCAAGACGGCCATCCGGACTGCGAAGATCCCGTTCTCGACCTCGAGGCGCCCCGCCTCAGGGTCGTCATTCCCCGGGATATCCAGACCCTGAAGGCGGTGAATCCGGCGCTGGTGAAGCGGTGGAGACTTTTGACCCGGGAGGTGTTCCAGAAGTGCTTCAAGGCCGGGTATCGTGTTGTGGACTTCGACCTGCCGCCGGGTCGTCGCCTCGCCCGGTACGGAAGCTACATACTCCAGGCGTATACGAGCTGATCTGCTACCCCCCGCACCCCAGTCCGATGGTCACCCATTGCTCCGTGGAGACGTTGGTGATCTTCCCCGTGAACCTCTTGTAGGTCACGAAGGCCATGACGAAGGAGACGCCGATGAGGGCGGGTTCTTCGGGAATGGCGATGGCACCGCTGCTGACGCCGGCGTTCCCCACGGTTCCGCCGAAACCCATGAACATCCGGGGAAGAATCCAGACGGAGTAGAACAGCGCATCCGCAGTGAGCGGGATGGTGTATTCCTGGATGTCGATGCCGGGCTCGGAGGTGAACGAGCACCCGGCCGTGAAGGCATCTCCGATGTTGCCCGCGGCATTGAATGTGACATTCAGGTTCGAGCCGGGCAAGGGAGGGGAGGTGCAGGTGATGGTTGGAGAACCGGTCAGGAAGTCGAGGCCGGTCGTCAGACCGGGAACCACGCCGTGGCTGGCGCGTTTCGACCGGAAAGCCCCGGGGCCCCTGGAATAGACCGCCTTGAGGAAGGAGGAGGAGGACATGAGCCTCACGCCAGCCTTGATGCCTCTCAGGCGGACCAGGATCGCGAGGTGGTCTCGGCCGTTGTATTCGAAGTGGGTGTTGAAGGGGATGCGGATGAACCTGCCCTTGATCACCCTGGACTCGTCCATGGAAATGGCGCTGTTGAGGACCTCCTTGAAATCGAAGAGGTTCTTGCCGAACTCCATGTCCGGGCTGGCGTTCCCTGTGTGCCCCACGAGGATGGAGGCCTGATCTACCACGATCTTTCCGGTTTGCGCCACGGCCAGATACATGGCCTGGATCTTGCCCCCTCGCCGGGGAAGACGGTCTCGCCGAATGATCCAGAGGTAGGAGACCTCCCGGTCCAGGGGCGAGAAGGGATAGATGGAGGGCGTGCCGAGGGTGGGGCTGCTGTTCGGGACGTAGACCCGGACCGAGGCCAGTTGCTGCTGGCCGGGCGTCGAGACAGCAAGGCCGATCAAAAGCAGAAACACCGCCCATACGAGTTGTCGCCTCGGCATCATTGCCTCCTTCCGCGTACTCCGGTATGGAGGATCCTCTTCCTGACTTACCCCTGGCAGGGCGTCTTTGAATCCAATGCTACAACTATATCCGATCTCCGGCCGGCTCGAAAGGACAAGGAACCGCAGTCCTGACGTCCGTGTTCCGGCCTGGTTCGATTTCCTCATACAATGGAACCGGGGAATGTCCATGAGAACAGAGAGACTTCAGAATCCAGAAGTTGCTGGAAAAGGATCCAGACCCACCGGGCGCAGGAGGGGAATTGCCCTGGTGAGATTAACTTAAGATCATTATAATACGGCATTTATAGGGTCACTTCGATTTTGAAAGGTGTCGGATTTTCTCTTCATGAAAGCGCTTCTCCTTACGATTCTTACTTTCGGAGCGGTCTCGCCGACCACCATGGGCCAGAAAAGTTCCGACTTCGGTGATTTTTGCCGGCGGACAACGGTGACATGGAGGGGGGGGGATCGGGTCGGTTTCGAGAGACTCTTGCATGAGAACCGGTCCTTCTTGCACAGGTTTTACGTGCACTGTGAGATTGCACTGCTGGAGGGGGAAGCCGGCCGGGTTCCCTCGAACGCCCGGAAGATCCAGGCCGTGGCCCGGGTGGCGCAGAGGGCGTTCAACATCGATTTCTACCTGGAGCTGGCCGAGAAGGTCCTGCGCCCGGCAGCCCGGAAGTCATGGCCCGACCGGGTATTGGCCTGGAAGGGCCATCCACCCGGGGGGGATCCGTTGCTGGCATCCCTCGTGTCCGTGGAACTGGCCCGTGGCGCCACGCAGCGCTTCCCACCCGGTCCCCTTCCGTTCGATATGCGGGATCGGATCCGCCTTTTGCTGGAGAGCGGATGTCCGGACGGCGCCCTGGACGGCCTCGTCTCCCTCGGCACCTGGCACCAGCTCCGGGGGGAGTATTTCGTGGGCGACCGTGCACTTCGCAGTGCGGAGCGGCTGGACCGCCGGATCTGCGGCGGCCGGGGACACGAGATCGCCCGGAAGCGGGGAGAGCTGGCCCTGAAGCGGGAGGACTTCGTGGCCGCCCGGGCGCACTTCACGACCGCGTTCCAGTGCGCCATCGGCCCCGAGAAAGTGGTGGCCCGAGCCCACCTGGCCCAGACCCACGCCTACCTCCTCGATCAGGAGCAAGCTGCGGCCGAAGCGGCCAGGGTGGTGAAGGAACTCGACACGGTGAAAGCCTCGACAACCCGGGCCCTCGTGCTCCTGATCCTGGCCGAGGTGGACCGACGTCTCGGCAAGTTCGACCCCGCCCTGGCGCGCAACCGCCAGGCAGAGGCAATCCTGTCGTCCGGGGAAGATTCAGATACGCACCACTTGCTCTTCGTACGGCGCCAGCGCGGACACCTCTTCATGGTGATGGGCCGGTTCACCCGGGCGGAAGAGGAGCTGAAGGCTGGACTGGAGGGCGCCCGGCGGCTCCAGGACAGGATGGAGGAGATCTACCACCTGCGCTACCTTGCGGACCTGGCCTTTCTCCAGGCCAAGGAGGGACAGACTCTGAACTGGGGCGTGCTCATGCTGGAGGCAGCCCGGCGAGAGCAAGCAGGCAAGGAGATTGCCTTTGCCTGCCGTTTTCTCGGCAAGGTCTACCTGCGATGGGGGATCCTCGAGGATGCCGCTCTCTATCTCGAGGAGGGGCTCGAGGTGGCGGGGCGCCTCGGGATTTCACGGTGGAAGCGGGAAATCGTGCGAGACCTCCTGAAGGTGATGGAAAAGCTGGGGCGATCCGAGGAGGCGAGGCGCTTCGAGGCCATGCTCCGGAAGGATCTCTTCAAGGGGCGTTCGGTGTCCAGGGTGGGCGATCTCCTGCTCCTGGCGCGTCTGGCATGGCGGCGGGGTGAGTCCGAGGAGGCAGCCCGAGACCTGGATGCGGCCGTGAAAATCCTGGAGGATCTGCCCGAGGAGATCGGGGATCCCATGGTGGAGTGGTTCCGCGGCGCCGTTGCCGTGGAAGCCGCGGAGCAGACCGAGAGCCAGGAGGAGGCCCTGGACTACCTGGACGAGGCCGTGATCCACGCCCGGGCCATCCAAGATCCCATCCTGGAGGCGGGGGCCATCCGGGTAAGGGCCGTGCGCCTCAAGGAGGCCGGACGCCTGGAAGCGGCCCGGGCCGAGCTCCAGCGCGCGTATGAACTGCACAGTACCGTCCTCGAGACCACCGGTCACCTGGGGCTCCGGGCCGCCTTCATCGAGGAATTCCGGGTCGAGATGGAGAAGCTGGCCCGCATCACCCTGGAGCTGGAGAGAAAAAAACAGGACCCGGGCGCGGCCGGACATCTCCTCCGCCTTGCGGAAGCCATGCGGGACCGCAGGTTCCGGATCCACTACACCGGGTTCGGCCCGGGTGCCAGGACCGAGAAGATCCTCAGGCTGAAGGGAGAACTCGAGGAGGTGTTCAAACTCTGGGAATCCTCTGCCAGCCTGGAGAGCACCGGCCGCCGGGCGCTCTTCAAGCGCATGGCCGAGGTCCGGGAAAGATACAACCGCCTCACCAACGAGGCCTGGCAGCAGCGGCCCCGCATCGATCCCTCCACCCTGGACCCGGGGGCCCTTCGCACCCGCCTCGAGGATGCTCTGCTCCTCATGTTCTGTCTCGGCAAGGAGGAGGGCTTCGTCATTGCCGTGTGTCGAGAGAAGGGGGTGCGCGTCTTCTCCCTTGCCTGCAACATGAAGACCCTGGAGGGGCGCGTGCACTACCTCGACACCACCATCCAGCGCTTGAGGCCGGGCAACGAGGGCGCTTTTGCAGGGCCTTCCTACACCCTTTTCCGGGATCTGTTCGGACCGGTCCAGAAAGCGGGATGGATGCCGCCCGGACGTCCACTCATCGTGGTCCCGGACAGGGCGCTGGAGCGCCTGCCCTTTCACGCCCTGGTGACCCGGCCGGGCAAGACAGGGGATAAGCGCACTTTCCGGGCCCTGCCCTACCTGATCCTGCGGAATCCGATTCGCTACCTGACCGCGGCCGGGGATCTCCTCGCAGCCGGAGACCGCCCCCGGAAGCCGCGGTTCCTGGGCGTGGCTCCGGGAGTGGAGGTGACCCGCCTCGAGGGGGCGGTGAGCGAGGTCAAGGCCCTGGCAGCCCTGTTTCCCGCCGGATCTGCGGCCACGGCCCTGGGCGAGGAGGCGGCCGAGGCACGGCTGGTTCGGCGTCCGGACCTGAGGGCTTTCAACATTCTGCACTTTGCCACCCACGGCCGGGCCAGCGCCCTGGATTTCAGCTACAGCGGACTCGTCCTCGGCACCGGGGAGGATGGGGAGAGCGACGGCGTTCTGCACGGATATGAAGTGCGGGACCTGGGCGTCACCCCCGCTCTGGTTACACTCAGCGCCTGCTCTTCCGGCCGGGACATGGCCGATCCGGGTGTGACCGGGGTGGGATGGGGGCGGGTCTTCCTGGAGGCCGGCGCCTCGTCGGTGTTGCTGTCCATCTGGCGAGTGGAGGACCGGGTGGCGCCCGTTTTCATGGAGGCGTTTTACCGCAGTCTCCTGGACGGCGTCCGGGCGGACCTGGCTCTGGCCCGGGCAAGCCGGCACCTCATACACGGGCCGGATTCGGAACGCTGGGCCAATCCGCGCTACTGGGCCCCCTTCATTCTCGTGGGAGCGGCCGTCGAGTTCCGGAAGTGATGGGGTAACGTTACGGCTTTCCGCCCCCCTGTTCCGCGGCCAGCCTGCGCACTTCCTCCACGAGGGTGTCAACCAGGGCGTCCTCTGGAACGCGGCGGACCACCACCCCCTTGCGGAACAGGATGCCCGATCCCTTGCCTCCGGCTATGCCGATGTCGGCTTCCCGGGCCTCACCCGGTCCGTTCACCGCACAACCGAGGACCGAGACTCGGATCGGGATTTTGAGGTTTCCGATGCGATTCTCCACCTCCTTCACCACCGCGGCCAGATCGATGTCGATGCGTCCGCAGGTGGGGCAGGAGACGATCTCGGGGGAAGTGATGCGGAGATCCAGCGCCTTCAGCAGGGCGTATGCGGTCTCGACCTCCTCCACGGGATCCCCGGTGAGAGAGACACGGAGGGTATCGCCCAGACCCTGCAGGAGGAGGGACCCCAGGCCCGCTGCGCTCTTGATGACTCCGTAGGGCGGCAAGCCTGCCTCGGTGATGCCGATGTGAAAGGGGACATCCACGGCCCGGGCCAGGATCGTGTGAGCTGCCAGGGTCGTGGGCACGTGCGTGGACTTGATGCTGCAGACCACGTTCTCGAATCCGAGGTTCAGGACGAAATCGAGGTGCCGCCGGGCGCTTTCTGCCAGGGCGGCGGCCGAGGGATACCCGAACTCGTCCAGGAGTTCTTTTTCCAGGGATCCGGAGTTGACGCCCACCCGGAGAGCCGCGCCGTGGTCCATGGCTGCCCGCACTACTTCCTTGACCCGGTCCGGCCCTCCGATGTTTCCCGGATTGATGCGCACCTTGTCCACCCCGGCTTCCATGGCCTCGATGGCGAGGCGGTGGTTGAAGTGGATGTCGGCGATGAGAGGGGTCTGCATGTTGGTCTTGAGGTCGGGCAGCACCCGGACTGCTTCCCTGTCGGGTACGGCCACGCGCACCATCTCGCAATCGGCCGCTTCCAGTCGCTGGATCTGTGCCAGGGTGGCCGCCACGTCGCGGGTGTCGGTGGAGCACATGGATTGCACCCGGATGGGCGCCTCGCCGCCCACGGTCAGCGATCCGATGTGTACGGTTCTCGACGCACGGCGTCCAGGGAGGATTTCCAGGCCTGTCTTCATGAAGATAGTCATAGTCCATGCGGACGTCTGGAAAAAGTCAGCCGGGCTGCTAGGCCGCCGTCACCTCAGATAGAGGTTCAGAATCGTATCCTGGGAGTTGGGAGAGGATATCCTCGCCAGGCCGCGGGCGCGGTGCCCCCCAAGGGTGACAGCCACGTCGTAGTCACCGGGGACCAGACCTCCGATTTCCAGGGTTTGAGTCGGCAGGATCTGCAGGGTGTGGGTGGTATCGGAAAAGGCCCTGGAGAGAGAGATCTTCATGTCCAGGGTCGGAAGAGGAAACGGGGACTGCCAGATGAACTTAAGGACCAGCTTCGGTTGATTCCGCCGGATTTCCAGGTTCAGATCCGCCGGGAGCTGAAACGAGCCCAGGAGATACAGCACACCCGTTTCCTCCACGGCGATCTGATAGGTGCCGGGGCTCAACGGAGGGATCAACATCGCCTGGGGATTCTTGTCCCTTGCCTTGGCCAGGGGCCGGGATTCGAGCTCCAGGATCACGCTGCCACCGGGGCTCTTGAGGGAAAGTCCACCCACCACGGTTTGTCCTTCCTGGTCTCTGATGAGGAACTTGCAGGGCCTGGCATTCTGCACCACGAGGTCCTTGGTCAGTGCAGCGCCCGGAGAGAGAGTAATCCCGAACTCGTTCTTGAGTGCAGGAAAGGACTCGAAACGGATCAGATGGGACCGGGGATAGAGGTGGATCGGGACCGGAGGAACATGGGTGAAACGATAACGGCCCTCCTCGTCGGTATAGGTCGTGGATGTACCTCCCTGGCTCTCCAGGGTGACGGGTAGATCCATGAGCGGTGTGCCGCCTGTATCCTTGACCACGCCCTGAATCGAAACCCCTGCAGGAAGATGGAGGTCCAGGTTTTCCAGGGGTAGAGTGAAGGGACCGAATCGGGTCTTCAACCTCGATCCTACCTCTACCAGAACCTGGGACCAAGGAAGGCCGACCGCCTGGAAGCGTCCACTGTCGTCCATGGGCACCTGGATGACGGGTTCTCCGGTGAAGATCGACGGGAACCTCCGGATCGTGATGGGTACCTCGACCTCCCGGGAGGCCGGTTGCATGTGGAGGGTTCCTTTCAGGGACCAGGGGCTCGGTTTCAGGAGGACGTGCTG
This sequence comes from uncultured Planctomycetota bacterium, assembly GCA_964485695.1. GTDB lineage: Bacteria > Planctomycetota > JAFGQW01 > JAFGQW01 > JAFGQW01 > CAZAKZ01. The sequence goes on from CAZAKZ010000114.1 coordinate 9,135, forward strand.
CCCGACCAGATCCTCCAGCGTGACCTCTAGAAACACCTCCATGAATCCGCGCTGCCATACGAAGATGCGGTAGGCTCCCGGGGGGGCGGAGATGTGGTACGTGCCCGGCGCCAGGGGATGGGCCTCGAAGAGCCGGGGAGGCGCATTGCCCGCCGGGAGGGCGGCCGCCGCCAGGAGCCTGGCGCCGGGCGGTGCGCCGCCTTCGGGGACCAGGTTCAGAGCCAGGATGTTGGATTTCACGGCGGACAACCGGATGGATTCTGGCGCCTGGGTGGCCAGGGCCAGGGGAACATCGGGGATGAGATTGAAGACCTTGAGCTTGTCCCGGTAGGGGCGGACCTCCACGGACCGGTTCAAGGGTAGCGTCAGCTGGAAGGTGCCCGTGGTGGCGGGCTCGGCCAGGGTGCGACCGGCTCCCGTCCAGATCGCCATGACCTTGATTTCCTGGAGAGCCAGATCGCTCGCGGGCTGGAGAACGCCCTGCACCGTGCGTCCGGGCTGCAGCTGGATCGTCTGTGCAGCGGACGAGTGTACGGCAACGGGCATGGATACGGCTCCGGACTTCCAGGCGGTGACGTATACCGGGAAGGTGCCGTCCACCTCGAATCGAAATGAACCATCCGGCCCGGATCGCGTCAGAAAACACTCGGCACTGGATTGGGGGGATCGGACCAGCGCCACCCGGGCATCGGGCACGGGTTGATTTTGGCCCTCCAGCACGCGACCCTGGATCTGGATCCGGGGGGTGGCGGGACCGGTCGGATTCTCCGTCGCCGAGGAGGTTCCGCCGCCTGAAGTGTCTTTCTTTCCGGTGGAGAAGGTGTTGCGGTCGTTCCGGTCCTTGCTCACCTTGCCGGGGCCGGGTGGGGGCAGGGACTTGGAGGAATCGGGTTCGGTCTTCACGATCAGGACTGCACCCACGACGACCAGTACCAGGATCCCGGCCATGATCATCCAGGGCCAGAGGGACTGGCGAACGGGCGGTGGCGGCGGCGACGGGGGAGCCTCCTCGGCCTTTTGCTTGAGCTCGTCCACGCTCTTCTTCAGGATCGAGGAGTCCTTGAGCCTGTCCTTGCGGTAGGTCACACAGGCGGTGCAGGAGCGAAGATGGTTGGCCAGCTTGGTCCGGTCTTGCGGATCAAGAGGCTCGGCGATATCGCGATCGATCAGGTCACGGCATAGACTACAATCGATCATATTGACCTCGTCCGGTTTCCCCTCCATGCACCATCGGGTTCAGTCCCCCCTTGTTCTCGATGGGGCCATATTACCTGATAGGAGTCCGTGAGGTAAATCTCCGAAGAGGGATTTTGCATCGGTTGAATCTCTGACGCCGAGGGCCGTAAAATATTCAAATTCAATATTTTCAGGACTTTCCCCCCTGGATTCCGAGGAAAATCCGGCCTTCTGGCGCAAAGGATTTCTACATGAGGTTCACCACCATGAGTCTGAGCTCGGTCATCTCCTCCATGGCCCAGCGGATCCCCTGCCGCCCGCACCCCGAGTCCTTTGTTCCACCGTAGGGCATGTGGTCGAAACGGAGGGGGGGGAAGTCGTTGACCATCACCGTTCCTACCTCCAGCTCAGAAAACGCACGGAAGGCCAGGTTCAGGTCTCGTGTGAAGAGGCCGGCCTGGAGGCCGAAATCGCTGCGGTTCACCTCGGCCACGGCCTGGCTGAAAGTCTCATACGATCCCAGGACCGCTACGGGTCCGAAGATCTGGCCGCGTCGCACCCGCATCTCCGGATTCGTGTCGGCCAGAAGAGTCGGGTGGATCAGGTTTCCGCTCCTCTCGCTGCCCGTGAGGAGGGTGGCGCCCGCATCGAGGGCCTCCTCGATCCAGTCCATGACCCGGTCTGCGGCAACGGAGCTGATCATGGGTCCGACCACCACACCAGCATCGGCGGGATTCCCCATGCACATCCGCTGCTGGGTGAAATGGAGGAGACGCTGTTCCACTTCCTCGTAGATCGACTTGTGGACCAGGATGCGCTGGACGCTGTTGTAGGTCTGGCCCGCGTTGGCAAAAGCGCTGGTGGCGATGCGTTCCACGGCGTAGTCCAGCTTGGCGTCCGGCTCCACCACAGCGGCCGCGTTGCCGCCCAGTTCGAGGGAGGCCCGTTTCTTCCCCGCATTCTCCTTGATCTTCCACCCTGCCTCGGGGCTCCCGGAGAAAAAGAGGAGCTTCAGGCGATCATCGGTCACGAGCTTCTCGGCGATGGCCCGATCCACGGGGACGATGTTCAATGCTCCGGCGGGGAGGCCGGCCTCCATGGCCACCTCGGCCAGCATGAGAGCGGTGGTCGGGGTGGAACTGGCCGGCTTCACCACCAGGCTCACACCGGCTGCGATGGCCGGGGCGATCTTGTGGGCCAGGTTGCTCAGCGGGAAATTGAATGTGTCGATGGAAACGGTGGGACCGATGGGAAACCGCTGGCTGATGCCGAAGTAATTGGCGTGGTCCTCCACCGTGTTGGGGAGAAAGGATTCCCCCTGCTGGGTGAGGCAGTCATGGGCAGCGAAGGTGAACACCTCGGCGGAACGTTTGACCTCCGCCCGCGCCAGGTCGATGGGTTTTCCCCCCTCGGCGCACATGATATCGGCGAGGGCATCCCCGCGCCGGCGGATCTCGCGTGCAATGGCATCCAGGATTTCCGCGCGGCGGTAGCGCTCCATGGACGCGGTGATGCGGAACCCCCGGACCGCTGCCGCAATGGCATCCTCCACGCCGTCCGGCCCCACGAATCCGACCCGGCTCACCGCGGTTCCGTCGAACGGGCTGTGGAGGGTCCGGATCATGTCTGTCTCGTACCACGAACCGCCGATGAGCGGCTTGTAATGCGTCATGGTTCACTCCGATGAATCTCGGGCCTTGAACCGCTGCCCGACTCCATTTACCCTCTCCCTCCGAAACCGGAGGAAGGCCGACGGGCGTCGGCTGCGGGCTCATCCCGGTGCCGCCCTCTGGTCGATGGAAATATCGCGGTCCGGTCCCCGGGGCCCTGGTTTCGTATCCACTACCGTGTACATCGGAAAAATTTTCTGCTGGCCTTTGCAGCCCACGAGAAGAAAATTCCGATCTGGACGGATGCCCAGGATGGACTCCGGACGGTCGATTCCTGGAACGGTGTCTAAACTCTTGCAGCCCTTTCCATTGGACGATTGACAGAGAGTAGCGCGATTGTTCGCGCGCGAAACATGAGCGTCAAAGCCACTGTGTTCATCCCGACCCTCGACGGGGGGGAGGTCTTTTGTAACGTGATGAACGCGGTGCGGGAACAGGAGCTGGACGGCGGTTTCGAGGTGCTGGTCATCGATTCCGGGAGCCGGGACGGCACTGACCGGGTGGCGGCCGAAGCCGGGGCCCGGGTCCTTTCCATCCAGCGGTCGGAATTCAACCACGGCCGCACCCGGAATCGTGGCGTTCAGGAGGCCCGGGGGGAATTCGTGGCCCTGATCACCCAGGACGCCATGCCGGCCGACGCCCGGTGGCTGCGGCGCCTGGTGGCGGCGATGGAGGACGTGCCCAGGGCTGCAGGCGCGTATTGCCGGCAGATTCCGCGGACGGACGCCGATCCCTTCATTCGAGACCGGCTGAGTCGGTGGGCGGCCATGCGGAACGAGCGCAGGGTCCAGGAGATTCCTGATCCGGATGGATTTTGGGCCCTGGCTCCCCTGGACCGCCTGGACTGCATCGCCTTCGATAACGTGGCTTCGTGTGTCCGGAAGTCGGTGCTGGCCGAATTTCCCTTCGAGGACCGCAGTTTCGGCGAGGACGTGGCCTGGTCCTTGAAGGTGCTCCTGGCCGGGCACAAGATCGTGTTCGAGCCCTCAGCCGCGGTGGTGCATTCCCACAACGAGGGCTTGTGGGAGAGCTTCCGGAGGGTATACATGGATCATCAGAATTTATGTCGACTCCTGGGATTGTCTCTGGTCCCGGGGTGGAAAAGTCTGATAAAGAAATTCTGGGGTGGCATCGGTTTCTACAGCCGGATCGTGACCGAGGCCGAAGGGCTCTCTCGGGTGGCGCGCCTCGGGTGGCGGCTCTACGGAGTGCCCTACGGAACGCTCCAGGTGCTGGCGCAATACCTGGGGCCGCGGTCGAACAGGTGGTGTGCCCGATCCGGACTCTATCGCCGGCTGGATCGGATGATTGTGAGGCGGGGATGAAGACCCTCCACGGGATTCTCATCACCATGCGGCCCTATCAATGGGTCAAGAACCTGGTGTTCTTCACGGCGCTCATCTTCGGCGGCCGCCTGGAGAACCTCCATGACGTGGTGACCATGGGGGTGGGGTTCGCACTCTTCTGCCTGATCTCCAGTTCGGTCTATCTCCTCAACGACGTCAAGGACGCGGAGCTGGACCGGAAGAATCCCGACAAGCGAACGAGACCCGTGGCCTCCGGGGATCTGAGTGCTTCCGCAGCGAGCGGGATGAGCTTGTTTCTGACCGGTTTCGTTCTGGTCTTTGCCTTTGTCTACACTCTCCTGGATGAGAGGATTCCCGACTTCAGGTTCGGGATCATCCTGGCCGTCTATTACTTCCAGAATTTGCTCTACACCTGGTTCTTCAAGAAGCAGGCCGTCCTCGACGTCATGAGCATCTCCCTCGGATTCATCCTTCGCATCCTGGCCGGGGGCGCTCTCATCGACGTCAAGATTTCCGACTGGGCCCTGATCTGCGTGTTCTTCCTCTCCCTGTTCCTCGGCCTGGGCAAGCGGAGGTACGAGCTCTACCTCAATGAAAATGAAGGTGAGGCCGTCCGTCACCGCCCGGCCCTCAAGGACTATCACCCGGTCTTCCTGGATCAGATGCTCACGGTGGTGCTATCGGCCACCGTGGTGGCCTATTCCATCTACACGGTCAGCGCCAAGGCCACTGACGTGCTGCAAGCGGAGTACCTCTACATCTCCCTGATCTTCGTGGTCTACGGCCTGTTCCGGTATCTCTATTTGATCCACAAGCACGAGGCGGGCGGCGACCCGACCCGGACCCTGGTCTCGGATCCGCCCATGCTCATCACCATTTTCCTCTGGTTCCTGTCCGTGGTGGGCGCCCTCTACGTGTTTCCGAAATGGTGAGGGGGAAGTTCCGGAACCGGGTTCTAAGGCAGTCATAAATCAGTTATAATTTTGGGGTTGCGGCGGATTGACATGAATTTGATCCAGTTCGAGTGGCTGGAATCAGTCGAGGTTTCGTTCGAGTTGTCGTCATGAAGGTAATGATCGTGGGCGCCGGCATCGCCGGCCTGACCCTGGGCCATGAACTGGTGCAAAACGGCCAGGACGTCACCCTCATCGAGGCCCTGCCCGAGATGGGCGGCCTGGCCCGGAGCTTCCGGTACGGGGACTTCGTCTTCGACCTGGGACCTCACCGATTTCACACCGAGGACAGCCGGGTGGAATCCTTCATCAAGAATATCCTCGGCGACAACCACCTCGAGATCCGGCGCAAGAGCGGAGTCTGGTTCTTCGACCAGTATCACGACTGGCCGCTCCAGACCTCCAGCCTCCTGAAGATCCCGAAGCGGGAAATGGTCAAGGCCGCCTTCGACCTCGTCTTCCGACCGAGGTTTCGCGGGGAAACCTTCGAGGACTTCGTCCTCAGTAAGTACGGCAAGACCATCTTCCGTCTCTTCTTCAAGCCCTATACCGAGAAGTTCATCAAGTACCGTTGCGACCAGCTCCATCACAACTGGGCCAAGGCCGGCATCAACCGCGCGGTCATCGACAAGAAGGCCGAGGTGACGGGTATCTGGAACCTCCTGATAAGGACCCTGTTTCCGAGAAAGCTGGATACCCGGTTCATCTATCCCGAGAACGGGGGCATCGGCGCCTTCACGGACAAGCTCGGGGAAAACATCCTGATAGGCGGCGGCACCATACTTACCGGAACCAAGGTGGAGGCCTTGGCCCTTCAGGATCGCAAGGTCACCGAGGTCGTCGATAGCCGCGGGAATAGGCACAAGGTGGACCACGTGTTCTGGACCGGTTCCCTTCCCGATCTCCAGAAACTTCTCGGCTTGCCCGATCCGAGGCTCGAGTACCTGGCCAGCCTCTTCCTGAACTTCGAGGTGGACGGGGATCCCGGGCACGATTTCCAGTGGATCTACTACGGCGGAACCGACCTGGTGTTCAGCCGGGCCAGCTTTCCCACCCTGTTCAGCCCCCGCACGGCGCCGGAGGGCAAGCACGGTATCTGCGTGGAGATCGCCTGCATGGAGGGGGACGGGGCCTGGAATCATCCGGACTGGGTCATGGGAGACGTCCGGAACCAGATGATCAAGGTCGGTCTCATCCGCCGCTACAACGCCATCGATCGGTGCCATGTGGAGAAGGTCCGGAACACCTATCCCATCTACACCATGGGCTACATGGAGAAGAAGACCCGGGCCTCGAAGGAGATCCGCAGCTGCGCCGAAAACGTGAACCTGCTGGGTCGCACCGGGAATTTCTGGTACAACAACATGGACCACTCCATCGCCCAGGCCCTGCACATGTCGAGGAAATACGACGGCCGGTCCAAGGACTTCCACGTCTCCACGGAAGAGATTTTTTAGGATTGAACAAGACACCGTCCCTCACCCTCGTCATCCCGGTCCACAACGGTGAGGCCACCCTCCCTCGATGCCTGGATGCCGTCGATCGGAGCACCCTCGAGAGCTTCGAGGTCATCGTCGTGAACGACGGTTCCACCGACGGGACGGGCGGGATTCTGGAGCAACGTCCGGTCAAGGTCCTCCGGCACGAGAGGGCCAGGGGCGCTGCAGTGGCCAGGAATGCAGGGGCGGCCGAGGCCAAGGGGGACATTGTCTGCTTCCTGGATTCGGATATCCTGATTGCCCCGGACACCCTGGCCGAGGTCGTGAGGTCCTTCGAGGTCCCGGAGGTGGACGGTGTCGTGGGCATGCTGGCCGAGGAGACCGAGGCCCGGAATTTCTCGAGCCAGTACGAGAACCTCTACATGCACTTCATGTACCTGCACCATACGGAGGATATGGATATCTTCTACACCAGTCTGGCGGCCGTCCGCCGGGACGTGTTCGAGGCCTCCGGCGGTTTCGCCGTGGCCTATGCCGGCGCCGGAATCGAGGACATGGAGCTCGGTCAACGCATGGTTACGCAGGGGCGCAAGCTGATCCTGAACAAGAAGCTCCAGGTGGTACACCTGAAGCGGTTCAGGCTCGGCCAGCTGCTGGGGATCAATCGGAGGAAGGCCTCCGGAACCCTGAAGATCATGCTCCGGAACCGCAAGGAGAAGGTGGAAACCCGCAAGCACGTGGGGCCCGGCTGGGGCTTTCTGGTCGGGATTCCCGGCACGCCTCTCGCTCTTTTGAGCCTGGTTGTCGGGGTGGTCTGGTCCTGCTGGCCCGCCTGGATGACGGCGGGCCTGGTTCTCCTCGGAGTGGCCGCGGCCAACCGGACGTTTCTCTCCTTCCTGCTGCGGAAGCGGGGAATCCTTTTCATGATCCCCGCGGTCGGATTTTTCTACTTACAATTTCTCAATTATGGCCTCGGTCTGGCCACGGGCATGGTCGAATATGCCGTGGGGGACAGGTACTGAGCCAAAGGGGTTTCGACTTTCAATGTATCCACTGAGGTTTCTGAAGTACGGCAGCCGCGTTTTCTTCAAGCGGGGCATGATGCCCCTCTACATGATTCACTTCATCACCGAGAACTGCAACGCCAACTGCTTTCACTGCCTGTGCGGGTACCATGCCCACTGGGAGCGGAACGAGCTCTCCATCGACGAGATCGAACGGTTCTCCAGGAGCCTCGGGGACATGCTCTTCGTCTTCCTGACCGGGGGGGAGCCCTTTCTGCGCGACGACATCGCGGAGATCGCCAGGATCTACTACAAGAACAACAAGGTGAAGAAGTTCCAGATTCCCTCCAACGGTTCCATGACGGAAAAGACGTTGAAGTTGACCGAGGAGATGGTGAGGGCGTGTCCGGATGCCCACATCGGCGTCACCATCAGCGTCGACGGGAAGGGGGACCTCCACGACCAGGAGCGGAACTTCAAGGGCCTCTTCAACCGCGCCGTCGCCACATACAAGGGATTGAGGCGCCTCGAGGAGAACTACAAGAACTTCGGCGCCAACATGACGACCTGTGTCACCCGCCTCAACCAGGATCACCTGCCCGAGCTGTTCGATTTCGTGGTGGATGAACTGGGCGTCCGGAACTACTTCAACACATTCGTGCGCGGCGTGCCCGCGGATCCCCGCTCCGCTGACGTGGACGTCGAGAAGTTCGAGTCCTTCAACCAGCTCCAGGACGAAGCCCTGCTCTCCGGCAGGATGCGTGGATACGCCGACTTCTTCGGAGCCGATTTCATCAACGCCAAGAACCTGCTGAGCCGCTCCATGATCGCAAAGACCTTCAAGGAGAACAGGCGGCAGGTCAAGTGCCACACCGGCAAGCTCTCCTTCGTGCTCAGGTCCACCGGCCAGGTCTTTCCGTGCGAGCTCCTCAACAAGCCCATGGGGAACATCCGTGAGGTGAACTACGACTTCAAGAAGATCTGGTACTCCGAGAAGTCCGATGAGATCCGCCGCTGGATCAGCGACACGAAGTGCTTCTGTACCCATGAATGTTTCATGACCTTGAACATCCTCTTCAGCCCGCTTAAGTGGCCGAGGTTGATCAAAAAATGGGCCGCGCTCAAGGTGGGGCGGTTGTGGAGGCGGCCCCCTGGGCAGGCCGATGATGCCGGGGATCCGGCACCCACATCCGCGGGTCAAAAGTCCTGAGGTCACGCCCCACAGGGATTCCGGCCTCAAGGGTGTTCATCCCAGGCTGAAAAGGGTCGATTTCGAGAGAATTCCAGGTTCCGGTTCACATCCTGTGAATTCGAGCGTTCTTGTTATTGGTTACTGCGGGAGGCGGGGCACAGGGGATCATTCACAAGATCTCCGAAACCCGGCCCCATTTTCCGGGTTTCTTGTTCCGGAGTTGAAACCACGGGTCTATTGTCCGGCCCGGGAGTGTGAAATAGCATCGAGCGGACCCTCCGCTACCCCAATCGACCCGTTTTACCTATCATCCCGCTCGATGTCCGGCGCCGGCTGAATGGCCGGCGCCGGTTTTATGTGTGCCGGGCATGCTCGACAGCTTGGAGGTGAAGGGTTAGCGAAGCGCAA
>CAZAKZ010000115.1:0-18132 GCA_964485695.1 uncultured Planctomycetota bacterium
AACACCTTGAATTCTAATGGTTTCAGTGAATTGCCGGCTTGGAACTTCCGTCTAGTACAGGGCATAGCAGTGGAAAAACAGTCTCCGGTGGTGCATTGAGATGCTGCGCGTAGCCATGTTTCTTCCGATTCGGTTTCTTGATGTCCACGATTCTCCTCCTGGCCAACGTAAAGCTCGGCGGTGATCAGCCGTCCGCTGGAGCGACTTGTTCGCCATCCGCCTTGAATCCCTCGTGGAAAGCGACGTTACCCTGCGGAGTATATTCGTCGAAAGTCAGAGCCATGAAGACCTCCGGAGGCACCCCCTCGAACACAAATCCCTGCATGTTCTTGAAACCAAATCTCCTGTAGTAATCCGGATGCCCCACGAGACAGCAACCTCGAGCATTCAGGTTTTTCAGGCGTGCCAGCCCTTCCTGTATCAGAGCTTTTCCAATACCCTTCCGCTGGTATTCGGGCAACACCGAAACAGGTCCAAGTCCATACCAATTCTGTGTGCCGTCTGATAGGGTCACCGGGGAAAATGCGATATGTCCGACAATGCCGCCATTCGTCTCGGCGACTAGCGATATCGTGAGTGCGTTGGCCGCTCGCAGTGCTTTTATGATGAAGTGTTCCGTTTGGTTGCTGACCTCCAAGGTCTTGAACGCGGCAAGGGTCACGGCAGTTATCGCGTCAATATCAGCATCTGTTTCTCTTCGAATAGTAAATTGCATTTTCATGCTTGGGGGTTCCTCCTCTTCACTGGCCAAACAACTTGATAGCCGACGTGTCGCATTTGCGTACGGCGTACAGGGCGTACGCCGAGACGGTTGTCTGTTTCCCCGTTTCAGGAAGTCGCTACTTCCCGGAGAGAAAGGCGGCCACGTCCGCGACGGGAATGGCGCAGGCCGCGTTTTCCGATCCGGGCGCCACCAGATCGGAGGCGATCACACCGACGAGGCGGCCGAGGCGGTCGAGGAGAGGGCCGCCCGTGTCTCCGGGCGAGAGAGCCACGTCCGTCTGGATCAAGGCCGCGATTCCCGCTTCTCCCGCCTTGCAGTGGGTGGAAACCATGAGCGGAGTCACGGACCAGCCGAGGCCCGGTGGGTGGCCGATGGCGTAGACGTGATCCCCGTTCCTCGGAGGCTGGATCCCTTTCAGAAGCATGGGCGTCCAGACCGCTCCCTTGGGCGCGCTGACCCGGAGCAGGGCCAGATCCAGCCGCGGGTCCTGGCGCACCACCGTGGCCGGATGGTGCAGCTGGTCGTGGGTTTCCACGTAGATTTTTTCCACTGCGACCACCCTGTGTGCATGGGTAACGATGTCTCCAGTGTCCGATACCACGATGCCTACGGCCTGGCCCCCGGGGAACAGGACGCGGACCAGTCCAGCGCGGGCCTGGTAGAAGAGGTCGCAGAGGTGACACGTTTTCTTCTCGTGCTCCACCACGTGTATCTCGAGGTTCACGGCGGGTTTGATCCGGTCGAGAGTGAAGCAGCCCGGTGCCAGGAGGATCAGAGCAAGGAGGATTGTCCAGTGGTGTGATCGCAAGACGTTCACCTGCTTTCTGGATCTGCGCTGGAGTCCCGGGCCCACATCCTGCCCCGACTCTGCAACGCGTCGTGTTCTCGGATGACGGTTCATTTCCGGAGTATTTTCGCCATCAGCTCACCCCGAGTCCAGGGATTCTCGATTTCCTGGGGACGGGGTATCCCAACCCGCCGACGGCGTCCAGGCATTTTGTCGTAGGGCTTTCCCCGGAAAGGCTTTGCAGCCGCAGGCGGATTCGATAGGATGTCGGCCCACTTTCACCTATATATATAGTATCCACGGAATACGAGTTCCCAGCACCGTCACGACAGGATGACCCTCCATGCTCAAGATCGAGACCACTCCGGAAATGGTTCAGCGGATATACGACACCACGCGCAAGAACCTTGAAATCGTCCGCCGGCGCCTTGGCCGTGCCCTGACCCTGGCCGAGAAGGTCCTCTACGGCCACCTCGCCGACGCCGAAAACGAAGACCTGGATCCGGGCAAGGCCTATATCTCTGTTCGCCCCGACCGGGTGGCCATGCAGGACGCCACGGCTCAGATGGCCATGCTGCAGTTCATGACGGCCGGCCGCGATGAGACGGCCGTGCCCTCCACCGCTCACTGCGACCATCTGATTCGCGCCGAGACCGGCGCCGAGGAGGACGTGAACCGTGCCTGCGAGGAGAACCGCGAGGTCTACGATTTCCTGGAATCGGTCTCTGCCCGGTACGGCATCGGCTTCTGGAGGCCGGGCTCCGGCATCATCCACCAGGTCGTGCTCGAGAACTACGCCTTTCCCGGCGGAATGATGATCGGCACCGATTCACACACCCCCAACGCAGGCGGCCTCGGCATGATTGCCTGCGGCGTGGGCGGCGCTGATGCCGTGGACGTCATGGTGGGGTTGCCGTGGGAGGTTCTGCACCCAAAATTCATCGGCGTGAAGCTGACAGGACACTTGAGTGGCTGGTCTGCGCCCAAGGACGTCATCATCAAGATGTGCGACCTGCTCACCGTGAAGGGCGGCACCAACCACATCGTGGAGTACTTCGGACCGGGCGCTGCCTCCATCTCCTGCACGGGCAAGGCCACCATCACCAACATGGGCGCCGAGATCGGCGCCACGACCTCCATGTTCCCCTTCGACGAGCGCATGAGGACCTACCTGACCGCCACGAACCGAGAGGCGCTGGCCGCCCTGGCCGGGGAGAACGCGGACCTGCTCGCACCCGATCCCGAAGTCACGGAGAATCCGGAGAACTACTACCACAAGGTCATCGAGATCGACCTGGACAGGTTGATCCCGCACGTGGTCGGACCCCACACTCCGGACCTGGCCTGGGACCTGGACCGGTTGGCGGATGAAGCCGGAGAGAAGGACTATCCCCTCGACATCTCCGCCTGCCTCATCGGTTCATGCACCAACTCCTCGTACGAGGACATTTCTCGCGCCGTGGACATTGCCGAGCAGGCCCTGGAGAAGGGTGCTGCGCTGAAGACGCCCCTCTTAATCACGCCGGGTTCCGAGCAGGTGTGCGCCACCCTCGAGCGGGACGGTCAGATGGCCACACTCCAGAAACTGGGCGCCGTGGTGCTGGGCAACGCCTGCGGCCCCTGCATTGGCCAGTGGAAGCGCCAGGCCGATGCACCCAATTCCATCGTGACTTCATTCAACCGGAACTTCCCCAAGCGAAACGATGGCAATCCCAGCACCTGTGCCTTCATCGGCAGCCCCGAAGTGGTAATGGCCTACGCCCTGACCGGCCGCCTCGACCGCAATCCCCTCACCTCTCCCAAGGAGGGCACCGGCGGGACCTTCGTTCTCGAGGCCCCGAAGCCCGCGCCTGAGGTGCCCGAGAAGGGCTTCGTGTTCAAGGCGGAAGGATACGTGGCACCACCCGAGGATCGCTCGGGGGTGGATGTAAAGGTCAGCGCAAGCTCCGAGCGCCTGGCCCGCTTGGCGCCTTTCGCGGCCTGGGACGGCGAGGACTTCGAGAATCGGCCCATCCTGCTCAAGGCGGTGGGAAAATGCACCACGGATCACATCTCCATGGCGGGGCCGTGGCTCCGATTCCGCGGCCATATCGACAACATCTCCAACAACCTGTTCATCGGCGCAAACAACGCCGCCACGGATACGCCCGGAACCGGCGTCAACGTCTTCACGGGCGAGGCCGGGCCCCTGCCGGACGTGGCCCGGGCATACAAGGCGATGCAGGAGGCGTGGGTGGTCGTCGGCGACGAGAACTACGGGGAAGGCTCGTCCCGGGAGCACGCGGCCATGGAGCCGCGACACCTCGGCGGTGTGGCGGTCATCGTCCGGTCTTTCGCCCGGATCCACGAGACCAACCTGAAAAAACAGGGCGTACTGCCCCTCACTTTTGCCGACCCGGCCGACTACGAAAAAGTATCACCGGACGACCGGGTGACCCTGATGGTGAAGGGCATCGCCGTGGGCAAGCCGGTCACGGCCGTGTTCAAGCACGCCGACGGATCCACCGATGAGATCACCCTGAACCACTCCCTGAATGCGGAGCAGATCGAGTGGTTCAAGGCGGGCTCGGCATTGAACAAGCTGCGGCGTACTTGACAGGCTGTGTCACCAAAGAGTACCCTGCCGTATTCGCAACGGAGTTCACCATGCGTTTTGTAGTTCTGATCAAGCAGGTGCCGGACACGTCCGAGGTCAAGATCGACCCCAAGACCGGAAACCTGATCCGCACCGGCGTTCCAACCATACTCAATCCGGAGGACCGCCACGCACTCGAGGCCGCGATCCGGCTCAAGGGCGGGGACGACGAGGTGGTGGCCATGACCATGGGACCCACCCAGTCCGTGGACGTTCTCACCGAGGCCATGGGCATGGGCGCCGACCGCGGGTGTCTTCTCTCCGATCGCTTCTTCGCCGGCGCCGATACCTGGGCCACGTCCTACACCCTAGGCAAGGCCATCCAGAGCCTCGGGGACTTTGACCTGGTGCTGTGCGGCCGCCAGGCCATCGACGGAGATACCGCCCAGATCGGACCCCAGGTTGCCGAGCATCTCGGGGTTCCGCAGGTCACCTACGTCAACGACCTTCGCCTCGAGGATGGTCGCCTCATTGCCAGGCGGGACCTGGGCGACCGGGTCGAGGAGGTGGAAACGCCGCTGCCGGCTCTGGTCACCGTCCTGGCCTCCCTGAACGAACCACGGTTTCCTGATCTGAAGCGGCTTCTGGCGGCATGCGAGGAATCGGCGAACATCCAGGTTCTCGACGCCGCCGACATCGGTGTCATGGCCGACAAGTCGGGGCTCCGGGGGTCCTACACCCGCGTCGTTGAGACCTTTTCGCCCAAGAAGGGGCGGGAAACCGAGCAGATCGAGGGATCGCCGGTCGAGATGGCCGACCGGCTGATCGGCATTCTCCGGGACAAGAAAGTTCTCTGAAGTCCCGGGTTTCACCGGGAGTGGATAGGGAAGAAGAATTGGCTATCTGGATCGTTGAAGAAAACTGCAAGGGCTGCGGCCTCTGCGTCAAGGCATGCCCCTACGGCGGCGTGGAAGTGGAGGACGAGCTCGCTCGCCTCACGGACCGGTGCACGTCCTGCGGGGCCTGCATCGATTCCTGCAACCTCGAGGCCATCGGCTCGGACCTCGAGGACGAAACCGCACCGGACTTCTCGGACTACAGGGATGTGTGGGTATTCACCGAGCAATCCGGCGATCGACTCCACCCCGTTTCCCTGGAGCTCCTGGGCGAGGCCACCCGCCTCGCCGGAGTGAAAGGCCATCGCGTCCACGCCGTTTTAGTCGGACACGACGTGGACCGATTCACCGCCGAACTCATCCTTCACGGAGCGGACGTGGTCCACGTGGCCCGGCATCCGGAACTCGAGCACTACCGAACCCTGCCCTACACCCGTGCCCTGGCCGGAATGGTCCTGGACCACAAGCCGGAGGTCTTCCTCATGGGTGCGACACCCCTGGGCCGCGACCTCGCTCCACGCCTCTCCCGACGCCTCGACCTGGGCCTCACGGCCGATTGCACCGAGCTCCGCATCGACAGAGATACGGGAGGCCTGTGGCAGACCCGCCCCGCCTTCGGCGGGAACATCATGGCCACCATCCTCAGCCACAAGTCCCGGCCGCAGATGGCCACGGTCCGGCCGGGCGTCATGGCCGCTCTGCCCGCCGATCCCTCCCGGACGGGCGAAGTCATCGAGCATCCGGTCGACCTGGAACCGGGAGACCTCGTGGCCAGGATTCTCTCGCAGTCCCGGGCTGAGAAGCAGGCCGTGGACCTCGCCTCGGCCAGGATCGTGGTGGCGGGCGGTCACGGCATGGGGAGCGAGGAGGGTTTCAGGAAGCTCTTCGACCTCGCCGATGTCATCGGCGCCGAGGTGGGAGGGACGCGCATCCCCGTGGAGGAGGGATGGCTGCCACCGGAGCGCCAGATCGGCCAGACCGGCCAGGCCGTGCATCCCGAGCTCTACTTCGCCTTCGGCATCTCCGGCGCCATACAGCACCGTGCGGGCATCACCGGATCGCGCTACATCGTGGCCGTGAATCGCGATCCCCAGGCGCCCATCTTCGAGGTGGCCGATTACGCGATGATCGGAGACGTCCACAAGATCGTCCCGGCCCTCATCGAGGCCGCCGGAAGGGAGGGCTGAGACGTGGCAGTCGCCGTTCGATCCGACAGGGAAAAGATACTGCGCGAGACCATTGCCCGGTTCGTGAAGGAGGAAGTCCTGCCCGTGGCCCGGGAGATAGACGAGTCCGGGGAGTTTCCGAGAGACCTCTTCAAGAAGGCGGCCGACATGGGGCTGTTCCGCATTCGCTACCCCGTGAAGGGAGGCGGCGCCGGCGGCAACAACACCCTCTACTGCATCATGTGCGAGGAGCTGGCCAAGGGTTTCATGTCCCTGGCCGCCATCACGGCCATGCAGTGCCTCATGGGATCCGAATTCCTGTTCCGTTTCGGCACCGACGAGCATCATGAGAAGTACTGGGAACCCAATATGCGGGGTGAGAAGGTCAGCGGCTTCTGCCTCACCGAGCCCGACGCGGGTTCGGACCTCGGCAACGTGCGCACCATGGCCCAGGAACAGCCGGACGGTTCCTGGATCCTGAACGGATTGAAGACCTGGGTCACCCTCGGTGGCGTGGCCGACCACTTCACCGTACTGTGCCAGACGCGTCCCGACCGAAAGATGCGGGGGCTGAACTTCTTCCTGGTGGAGCGGGACTGGCCGGGGGTGCACCTGACCGAGAAGTTCGAGGTCCTGGGCACCCGGAACACCCAGATCTCGGAGCTGGGGCTCACCGACGTGGTCCTGCCTCCGGAGAACCTCGTTGGAGAAAAGGGCCGGGGATTCGCCAACATGCTCTCCATCCTGGCCGAGATTCGCACCATGACCGGGGCTCTGGCCCTCGGCCTGGCCCGGGCCGCGTACGAGGCTTCCTTTCAATACGCAAGGGAGCGCATCGCCTTCGGCCGGACCATCAACAAGTACCAGCTCATCCAGTCCAAGATCGCCAACATGGCCACCGAGATCTGGGCCACGGAGCTCATGCTCTACAAGACCACCGCCATGATCGACGCTGGAAAGCCCTGCCTGCGCGAGGCCACCATGGTGAAGTACTACGCCACCGAGGTGGCCTGCAAGTGCTGCGACGAGGCCACCCGCGTCCTGGGAGCGTACGCCTATTCCATGGACTATCCCGTCCAGCGGTTTTTCCGCGACAGCCGGTTCCTGCTCTACGGAGGTGGAACCCACGAGGTGCTGATGGGGGTCATCGCCCGGGAAGTGGGATTCGTCTAGTGCCTGTTGCTAGAGAGACTATTTGACTCCTGCGAGGTATGCCTTCGCCCACAGGTGATTCACGTCCAGGGCAAGCGCCTTCTTGAACTCCGCATGTGCCTTTGCCTTCTCGCCGAGGCCCAGGTACCCCAGGCCCATGAGGTGCCGGATGCGAGCCTTGCGGCTCTTCACGGACCGCCGGCGGCCGAACTTGGCGAAGTAATCCGCCGCCCCGCCCGCCTCCTGCATCGCCAGCCTCTTTTCGGCAACGCGGATCAGCCCGGTGAAGATCCGGCGGGCCTCGTCCCCGCGGCCGGTCTCCTGCAGCGCCCTGGCGCGGTAGTAGTGGAGCGTCGAGGCTTCTCCCCTGGGCCTGGCGGCGGCGGCCTTATCGAAGAACGCCTTCGCCCGGTCAGCGCGACCCGAGGCCCGGAGGGCGCAGGCGAGGAAATAGTGGACCTGGCACTCCCTCCCGCCGTGGTGGGGCCTGGCCACCTCCAGGTTCTCGGGATACTGGAGGGCCTCCTCGAAGTCCCATACGGCCTTCCGGGTCTGCCCGGCCTCTAGGCGCTCCAGACCCCGCAAGAGGTGCGCGTCCACCCAGGTCTCGTGGATGTTGCCCACCCCCTCCCACTTGCGGAAGTGGTTGTTATCCAGGAACGTGATGGCCTCGCCGTAAAACCTGACATGCGTCAGGAGCCGGATCATACGAGAAAAGGTGTCGTTGTGGCCGGTGATGACCTCTCGGTGCTCCTGCAGCCGGGCAAGCCTCTTTGCAGGGGGTGCGCCGGCCGCTTCGAGGAGAACGTCCAGCTCGTAGTGGAGCCTGGGATCCCGGCTGTCGCACGCCACAGCCTTCTCGAGGCTGGCCACGGCCTTGTTCACGTCGTTCTCCACTCGGGCGTAGGCCAGCCCCAGGTTCCGGTGCACCGTGGCGAAGTCGTCTTTCAGGGACCGGGCGCGCTCCCACCACTTGACGGCCTCCCGGGGCTGGCGCTCGAAGAGGAGGTTCCCCAGGTAATAGGGGGCGCGGGGGTCGGCGGGATCGGCCCGGATTGCGGCCTCGAGCACGGCCACGGACTCCAGCCGGTAGGGGAAGCAGTACGCGGGCGGTAGCGTTTTGGCGAGACGATAGCACCCGGCGGCCTTATCGGGATTCCCGTCCCTCTCGTGGAAGTAGCCCAGATAGTAGTGGAGCATCGGGTGCTTCTTGTCGTCTCCGGTCACCAGGCGCGAGAGGACCTGGATTGCCTCCGGCCACAAGCCCGCGTTTCCGTAGCTCACGGCCCGCTCCAGGTGATACTCGACTCCCCCGTGGAGGTTCAGTGGATCCAGGGCCAGCACCTCGGCCGCCACGGTTTCCGATTCTTCGATCCGCCCCAGCCTCCGGAGGATTGCGGCCTTCAGATTCAGGGCGGGGGTATTCCAGGCATTGGCGGCGAGGGACCGGTGGACGTGCACGACGGCGGCGGGGAAATCGCCCCTCGTGCAGTCGATCTCCGCCAGGAGGTGATTCGCAGCGGCTTGAAATGCATGGCTCCAGGCGGCCTTGCCCAGGGCCTCGGCCGCGGCGTGGTTCTTTCCCTGGAGCTTCAGCACGAGGCCCAGATAGTACCACGCCTCCCCGTCCCTCGGGCGGGTGAAGTTCCGGGTCACCCGGTCGAGGGCGAGGCGAAGACGTTTCTCCGCCTCCCTGAACCGTCCCTGCTTGCAGAGTCGGATTCCGAGGGCCGTGTTCGTTCCGGAGTGGCCGGGGTCCCTCTTCAGGGCCTCCTCGTAGTAGGGCATCGGATCAAGTGCGGGGCTGTGAAACTGCTCCAGGCGGACCCCTGCCAGGTAGAGCTCTTCCACCGTCCGGATATCTCCCGGAGGGGGCGGGGGCTTCACCGCCTCGGGCATGGCCGCGCCTCTCTTCAGGACGGGCGTATAGGCGACGAGCTCCTTTCCCGCAGCGTCCCGGAGCTCGACTCGCAGGTCTGCTTCTTTTGCGCCGGCGGGCATGGGGATCTCCTTCAGGTAGGGGCGATCCGGGCCGATGCGGATCTTCTCCTCCAGGAGGACCTCTTGGCCCATGCGCACCCGGGCCGCGGCGCCCTCATGGCGTGAGGTGGTGTTGAAGGCGACCCGGATGCGGCCGTCCTGCACCTCCAGGTTGACGGCGGCCGCGAGGTTGGCCTGCTTCACGGCGCCGATCTCCCGCAGGGGATACCAGCACTGCCTGAAGACCTTGGCCTCGAACGGCTGCAGCCAGCTGTAGTCGGGCTGGTTGTCGGAGTAGGCGCCCGTCATGAGCTCGAGGTAGGGGCCGTCGGTGTCGGTGAGGATCTTGTCCCAGATCCGGCCCCGGGGGCCCGTTCCCCAGACCCAGAACTTTTTGCCCGGAACCCTGTGGTGATCGGCCACGTGAACGAGGCCGGCTCTCTTTCCGTGGTCGTAACCGGCCAGGAAGTCGTCCGCGAAGTTCCAGGCGAAAAACGAGATGGGCGAGGGGTGGTTCCGCCACCAGCTCAGGTCCACGCCCCGGGAGTAGTCCACACCCTTGTAGACCTCGCGGCCTACGGGCCAGTGCACGAATTGGTTCTTGGCGTGGTAGGTGGCGAACTCCGTGGCCGGCGGGAAGACCACCTGGTAGTCGGGGTTGGCGTGGACGGCCACGTTGGCCCACCAGAGGAAGGAGTGAACGAAGGGTGTCCGATTGAAGAGCTTCACCGTCGTCTCGATGCGTGAGCTTCCCGGGTGGAGCGTGACGCCGGCGATCCACTTCATCCGGTGACGGCGCTCGATCTCGCCCACCCATACGGTCTTGCCACCGTCGGGATTTTCCCGCAGCGTGACCTCCACGGGCAAGAAGCTCGTGGCCCGGTGGTGGTGGGGGAAATTCCACTCGATGCCGCCTGAGGTCCAGGCGCCGAGCAGCCCGATGAGGGCGGGCTTCACCACGTGCTGGCGGTAGATGAGGTCGTAGCCGTTGGTCCGGTCCAGGGCCGAGAAGACGCGCCCGCCGAGCTCCGGGAGGATGCAGACCTTCACGAACTCGTTCTCGAGGTAGACGGCGCGGTAGGTCTTCCCCACGCACCTGTCCGTCAGCGCGTCCCGCATGGGGTAGGGATAGACCCGCCCCTGGGCGCCCTGATACGCCCGGCCGGCGTAGAACCGGGGATTCGGATCCGGCCTGCCCACGAGGTAGGTGGGCATCGTCAGGGGTGCCTCCCACATCCGGACGGAAGGATCGGCCGGGTCCTGGGCCCAGGCCGGGTCGGGGAGGATGGAGCTGAGTACCAGGACGGCTGACAGGAGGAGTGATGGATGGACCATGGTAGTTTCCTAGCAGGAGGAAAGATCGAGTGCGTCGGCGTATTGTATTTCCTCCCGAAGGCAGGGGCGAAAAAAAACCGGCCTTCTCGCGAGGAGAAGGCCGGTATGAAGGGTCCTTTCAGGAACTAGTCGGTGATTTCGACCTGCCAGGGTCCGGAGAGGGCATGGATGCCGAAGGGAGCTGCGGCATCAACGGCCGCCCAGGCGATTGAGAACTTCAATCCTTTGAGGCCAGGGAGGTTCGGGACATTGACCGCACCCTTGGCGGTGCCGGCTTTGTCCAGCTGGCCAATGAAGTTGGTGAAAATTACCGGATTCGCCAGGGAGAAGAAGAACAGCCAGTCCGTCAGTATCGGGCAGTAGCGGTTGCCGAAAGTAATGCCCGCCACTCTTTCCGTCCAGGATGCAGCTGCCATGTAGAACTTGCTGGCGCTGCTTCCCGCCGTCCAGTCGATTTGCAGGGTGGTGCCGTACTTGACGGTAGCATTGGCCTTCGCCCTGGGATACCCGGCATCCAGCCAGCCAATGACCTTCGAGGTGTAGTCCCGGACCATGGGGCACTGCCACCGATCCCACCAGCCCGAGCACTGACCGTTGTTAGAGCCCGTGTAGGGGAGCGACCAGGAGCGGATGCCTGTTCCGGTATTGGGATCGACCAGGTATCCCTTGATCGTAGTGCGGCTGTTGTAGTACAGGGCGTCGTTCACGGCGCTGTAGGCGGCGCCGCAGGATCGGCCACCCAGGCCGGTTATCGTCTTCTTCAGGGCGTAAGGGGGATTTGCGTCATAAGCCTTGAAGACGTTGGTGTTCCAGGCACTGACCCAGTACCAGTCTCGGGTCGGGTCGTAGGTGGCGCCCGTACAGCGGTCGCCGGGCGACGGAATGAACGTTACTTCCTTGCCCGATACTCTGTCCACCACCAGGATGCCGTACTTGAGCAGCTCGCCGATGACCCAGTAATTCCTTTTCACGTCGTACCCGAGGCCATAGTTATAGATGCCTGTGGTCGTAAATGTCAAGGGTTGAGTACTCTTGACGGCGCCCGTGGTCGTATCGTACTCGTAGATATTGGTACCGGCAATACCGAAGAGCTGATCCCCGATCATGGTCAGGCCGTTGGGCTGGGTGGCAGGGGTGATCTTCTTGAGCATTGTCCCGGGCGGGTCGTCGTTGCCCGTGGCCGGGATCAGCAGGTTGCCTGCAACATCGTAGAGCTGTGCGGGGCCTGGCAGCGCGAGAGCGGTGGCGAAGGCACACAGCAGAAGAATGAGTTTCAGTCTTTTCATGGGGTTGTTACTCCTTTCTGTGGATGAAAATAACCCGCAACTTGAAAGACAAGAATGGTCTCACAATTCATGAAGCCTCGAATATAGCAAATTTTCAGCTAGGTGAATACGGCGATACTGCGTATCCAGAATTTTTTGGATCAAGGAATGCCGGATGAACGAAGCACGATTTTTGAGCGGTGCATCCGGGCCGACGATATGACCTGACAGGATTCCCGGGATCGTCCCTGATCGAGACGACCTTGTGGAATCGGTCCGGACGCCGTATCCTGTCGGCCATGGACCGCTACAGCCGAAGGGACTTTCTCCGGACCGCTGCAGCCGCCACCCTGGGTGGCATGGCGGTGCCGGCGTGCGCTTCCCTGATGCAGAAGGAGGAGCCTATCGTGGGTCCGCCCAACGTGGTCTTCATCCTGGTGGATCAGTGCCGGTTCGACGTCCTGTCGGCGGCGGGCAACACCGTTTTACACACCCCCAACCTGGACCGCCTGGCCTCGGAAGGCGTCCGGTTTACCCAGGCCACCTGCGCCAGCCCGCTGTGCGGCCCATCCCGGGCGGCGATTCTCACCGGGCGGGTCCTCGCCCGCCATGGCTGCTACCGGAACCGCTTCCCCGATCAGGACGGAGGAATGAGGGAGGACGTCCCCACCTTCGACGAGGTGCTCCACGCGGCGGGGTACGTCTGCGAGTATCACGGCAAGTGGCACACGGGTTCCGGCCACAGAGCGGTCTATAGGGACGGTGTACCTCACTACAGTGAGATCTATCGCAAGGAGATGGCCGCCCGGTTTCCCGATCTGGCGGGTGATTCCCGGGCCGGCATGGTGCGGGACAAGCGATATACCGGGCTCCTCTACCATCCCTGGTCCGTGGACGGCATGATGCGCACCGCGAGGAAGCGGGGCTTTCGCATGCCGCACCATCCCGAGGCCGGCGAGAGCGACCTGCCCGAAGACGCCTCGCTGACGGTCTGGACCGCCTCCCGGGCCATCCGGTTCCTGCGTTCCGGCCCGGCACAGCCCTTCAGCCTGACCTGCTCCATCCTGCACCCCCACGCACCGCTGGTGGCCGTGAAGCCGTACAGCCGCATGTTCGATCCGGCCCGCATGCCCATGCCCGTGAACGTGGAGGACGACCAGGCTCTGCCCGTGGGCGCACGGTGCGTTCCGGGTGCCGTGCCCCTGACGCCGGAAGGCCTCGGGACCTTCATCGCTCTCTACTACGGTCTTGTTGCCGAGGTGGACCATTGGGTCGGGGAGATCCTGAAAGCGCTCAGGGAATCCGGCCTGGAGAGGAACACGCTGGTTCTGTTCACCTCGGACCACGGCGAGATGATGGGTAGCCACGGCACTCTGTCCAAGGGGGTCTTCTACGAGGAGGCGTTCCGGGTGCCCCTGATCCTGAGGCTGCCTGGCAGGATTCCGGCGGGGCGGAAGCTGGACGTCCCCGCTTCCGGCTTCGACCTTGCGCCCACCATCCTGGACTACTGCGGTGTGGCCCCCCCCCGGGAAGGATTCGCGGGTAGGAGCCTCCGGAAGGTGATGGAGGGGCGGGACGACGGCGTCCAATATGCGTTCGGGGAGCTGGGTCGTCCCCGACAGAAACGAAGGGCCGTGCGGTGCCGGGAGTGGAAGCTCATCTTCCGCAGGAATCGCTCCCCCCGGCTCTTCAATCTCCTGGAAGATCCGGGAGAACAGCGAAATGTCCTTCACGAACCGCGCCCGAGCTCCGAGGGGGTGCATGCGGCCGAAGCGCTCCGAGAAGCGCTGGTGGCCTTCATGACCGAGAACGGAGATCCACTGGCGGAACAGCTGGCAGAAGAGGCGCTCCGTGCAGGATCCGCTGAAGGGAGGCAGCCATGACAGGGAACATCGGCCGGCGGGAATTCATGCGTCTGGTGGCCGGCGGTACGGCCGCCGCCCTCATCCAGGGAGGTGCACCGGCCCAGGAATCCAGGCGTCACCGGCCCAACGTGGTCCTTCTCACCGCGGACGACCTGGACTATCACTCCCTGGGCGTCACCGGCTGCCGGATCCCGGGCATCACGCCGTGCCTCGACCGCCTGGCGTCCGAGGGTCTCCGGTTCACTCATGCCCACGTGGCCACGGCGGTGTGCCAGCCGTGCCGCCAGTCCATGATGACCGGTCGCTACCCGCACAACATCGGCGCCACCGGTTTCGAGCCCATTTCCCGGCAAGTCCCCACTCTGCAGGAACGGCTGCACGAGGCGGGATACCTGAACGGCATCCTGGCCAAGGTCGGGCACCTGGCGCCGCGCGAGAAGTTCTGCTGGGACACGGTGGTCCAGGGGAAGGCCCTGGCCATGGGCAGGAGCCCGGAACGCTTCTACGAGGCGGCCGTGTCCTTCTTTCGCAAGGTGAAGGCGGCAGGCAAGCCCTTCTTCCTCATGGCCAACTCCCAGGATCCCCACCGGCCCTTTGCCGGAAGCCGGGGGGAGAAGCGGCGCCGTGAGAGGCGAAAGCTCCCCTTCCCGGAGGTCGACAAACGCTTCCGGCCGGAGGAGGTGGACTTGCCTCCCTTCCTGCCGGATATTCCGAGAGTACGCCGGGAAGTGGCCCAGTACTTCGCCTCCGTACACCGGTGCGACAAGGCCCTGGGCGAGGTCCTGCAAGCCTTGCGGGAGTCGGGCCTTGAGGACAACACCCTGGTGATGTTCATCAGCGACCACGGCATGGCCTTTCCCTTCGCCAAGACCAATTGCTACCGTGCCAGTACCCGGACGCCCTGGATGGTCCGGTGGCCCGGTGTCACCGAGGCCGGGCGCGTCGATTCCGAGCACATGGTTTGCGGCGTGGATTTCACGCCCACAATCCTGGCTGCCTGCGGCCTTGAGCCGATGCGGGAAACGGACGGGCGGTCCTTCCTGCCGCTTCTTTCAGGGCGAAAACAGAAAGGTCGCGATGAGGTCTTCACGGCTTTCTACAAGACTTCCGCTCGCAAGGAGTATCCAATGCGGTCGGTCCAGGACAGGCGGTTCGGATACATCTACAACGCCTGGGCCGACGGCAAGACGGTGTTCAAGAACGAGTCCCAGAGCGGCCTTACCTTTTCCGCCATGCGAGCCGCCGCGAAGAAGGACGAGAAAATCGCGGCCCGCGTGAAGCTGTTTCTGCACAGAGTACCGGAGGAGCTCTACGACTACCAGAAGGATCCCGGAGCGCAGGTGAACCTCATTGCCCGAGCCGATCACCGGAAGACGGCGGCGCGGCTTCGCCGGTCCATGGCGGGGTCCATGGCCGCCGTGAGCGATCCCCTCCTCACCCGGTTCCGGCGGGAGGTCCTGGCAGGCGGGTAGAAGGGAAGACTTTTCGGTCGAGGATTACATCTGACCGGGCGATAATAGATGTATGAACAGGAGTCATTTCCAGGTCGGCTTCCGCCTTGTTCTCATTCTGGTCACCGCGACCGTCTTCTGTACGGATCGGGTGAAAGCAGATACCGTCATTCTGAAGAACAAGAGCAAGTTCGAGGGACGGGTGGTTCTCTCGAACGACAAGAAGGTCGTGATCGAGACCGGGTACGGCACCATCACCTTCAAGAGATCCACGGTCCAGAAGGTCACCAAGGAGGCCTGGACACTCCCGCTGAAAAAGTCCGATGCAATTCCCTGGAAACCCTCGCCCTATCGGAAGTACTCCCCGCCGAAGAAGTACGGAAAATCCAAGAAAGCAAAGCGGATCGTTTCGCGTTCCAGGGGAAAATCGAGCCGGTATCCCGTGAAATCGACACGGACGTGTCCCCCGAAGAAGAAGAAACCGTTGTTCCCTCCCAAGACCAAGAGACGGTCCGGGGGCTGACGCCCCCGCAGACGGTAGCCGGATTGCCGGTGACGTCTTCTCGCCGCCCGGTGGGGTGGCGGAACCCATCCACCCGGAATAACTCGAGAAACTCCACCGTTCCTGAACCCCCGGCTCCTTCTCCTCGTTCCCCGGGCAGAAAGGACCAGCGTCTTGGCCGAGACGGCTCCTAGCAACGACCGATCCAATGAGCGCCTCGTTCTCGTGGACGAGGAGGACAATGTTCTCGGGTACGAAACCCGGGGCCGGTGCCACCACGGCGACGGCCTCCTGCACCGCGGCTTTTCCGTCTACCTCTTCGATGAACGCCGGAAGCTCTTGATCCAGAAACGAAGCGCCCGCAAAGACCTCTGGCCGGGCTACTGGTCCAACAGCTGCTGCAGCCATCCCCGTCCAGGCGAGTCGTACGAGGATGCGGCCCGTCGCCGGGTCCGGGAAGAGCTCGGACTGGTCCTGCCGCTCAAGTTCCTCTTCCGGTTCCGGTATCAAGCCCGGTACGACAGCACGGGCAGCGAAAACGAACTCTGCTCGGTGTTCGTGGGAGAGTACCGGGATTCCCCGGAGATCGATCCCGAGGAGATCGAGGCCTGGAAGTGTCTCGACGTGAAGGGGATCGACGTGGGCATGAAGGAAGCGCCCGCCCTTTACACCCCGTGGTTCAAACTCGCCTGGGAATCGGTCCGGCGCGCCCACCCGTAGCAGGTCGTGGACCTCGGCCGTCCGATCGGAGATAATGCCGCCTGTGCTTTCAGCCGGCGGACACGACCGGCCGTGGGATCCATGGATTCACGGGATGGAGGAATCGTCATGGCCGAGAAGGGACTGGATCGCCGATCCTTCCTCAAGGCGGCTGCTGCGGGAACCATGGCTGCGACCCTGCCGGGTTACGCGTGGGGGGAGCGCCGGAGCCGAGATCCGGAAGGCAAGCCCAACGTGCTGTTCGTATTCGACGATCAGCTCCGGGCCGACGTCTGCGGCACCTACGGCGGCAAGGACATCACAACGCCCCACATCGACCGCCTTGCAAGCCAGGGGATCACCTTTACCAACGCAATGTCGAGCTGCCCGCTGTGCACCCCATACCGCGGCATGATGCATACCGGGCGCTATCCCACACACTCGGGTGTCGTGATGAACTTCGTTGAGGCGAATCAGGTTCAGAATCCTCACTGCCTGGCCAACGTGTTCAACGAGGCCGGATACGATACGGGCTTCATCGGAAAGTGGCACCTCTCGGCGGGGTGGCGGAAGAGAGAGGGAAAGTCCAAGCCGAACCGGAAGGCCGTCAGGGCGTACCGCAAGAAAAATCCGGAGACCGAGTTCGTTCCGTCGGGACCCGGGCGACTTGGATACCGGCACTGGGAGGCGTTCAACTTCCACGTGGCCTTCAACGACTACTGGTACTACCGGGACGAGCCCAGGAAGCTCCATTCCGGTAAGTACGAGACCGATACCCAGATCGATCAGGCCATGGCCTTCATGGAAGGACGCAGAGAATCCGGGAGGCCGTTCTTTCTGGCCGTGGCGCCGCATCCGCCGCATCCGCCGTTTAAGCCGAAGTTCATTCCGAAAGGGTATCTCGAGAAGGTGCCGGAAAAAGTGCACTGGGCTCCGAACGTGCCCGCCAGGAATCCCCGGAAGCTGATCCAGATGCGCTACTACCTGGCCATGGCCAAGAACATGGACGACAACCTGGGGCGGCTGATGAAATACCTGGATGAATCAGGCCTTGCCGGGAACACCATCGTGGTGTTCACCTCGGACCACGGGGAGATGCACGGCAGCCACGGCCGCCTCAACAAGATGGTGCCCTACGCCGAGGCCCTGGACATTCCCCTCATCGTTCGCTGGCCGGGCAAGATCAAGGCCGGCTCCCGGAACGACGCCCTGTTCACGCCCATGGATCATCTTCCTTCTCTTTGCGGCCTCTCCGGGCTGGACATTCCCCGGGAGGTGGATGGCGCGGACCTGAGTGCGGTCCTGCGGGGCCAGGGGCGCGACAGCCGGGAGGAGGTCCTCATCGGCAACTACACCTCCCACTGGGACTTCTTCCAGACGGCCACCCGATGGCCGGAATGGCGCGGGCTCCGGACCCGGAGGTACACCTACTGCAAATGGCTGAAGGGGGGGGAAGAGCTCTACGACAACAAGAGAGATCCCTACCAGTTGAAGAACCTGGCGGCGGGCCAAAAGGCGCTGCCCCTCCTGAAACGGATGCGGAGCCGACTGAAGGGCCTCCTCGTAGCCGCCCACGACGATTTTCTGGCCGGCACGGCCTACGGCGACTGGTATGACGGCGAGAGGAATCTGATCCGGACCGGGCTCGGGCCCGTAGCCGGGGGATGATCCGGCTCGGAGGGCAATGCCGTTAAGCTCCAGGAGGCTGCGGACTGAAGCGCGTCCTGCTCGTTTT
>CAZAKZ010000116.1:0-18054 GCA_964485695.1 uncultured Planctomycetota bacterium
AATCGCTGCCGGGACGCTAAAACAATGATGTCAAAAACCCCGGACACCACTGAGTCAGATTGTATTCTTGCGCGGCCCCTAAATCTCACGAAAACTACAATCTGACTAATGGAACACGGCACTGGGCGGTCGTGAGGGGTAAGCGGCGGACGGGACGCCAGCCCGTGAGGGCCTTGATCTTACCGATGTGGGGGAGGCGGCGGGGGATGTCCTCGTATCCGGCCGGGTAGGCGTCGGCGTAGGGTAGAAGGCGGATGGGGCTCGAGCTGCCCGTCTCGGCGATGATCCGCCGGGCCAGGTCCAGGATGCGGATCTCCTCCTGGCCGCCGAGGTTGAACACCTCGCCGCCGGCTTCGGCCCGGTCCGCCAGGCAAAGGAACGCCTCCACGGCGTCCAGAACGTGGAGAAACGTGCGGGTCTGACGGCCGTCGCCGTGAACCAGGAGGGGTTCGCCTGCCTCGGCCCGGGCGATGAACCGGGGCACGACCATGCCGTAGCGGCCGGTCTGGCGGGGTCCCACCACGTTGAAGAGGCGCACCACCACCGCGTCGGCTTCGCCCCGGAGGTGGCGGGCCAGTGCCATGGACTCCTGTGACGCCTTCATGAGGGCGTAGGCCCACCGGCCCAGGTGGGTGGGGCCGGGGTGGAGGTCGTCGTCTTCCCGGAAGGGCAGGCGGGCGCCCTTGCCGTAGACCTCTGAGCTGGAGGCCAGGATCACTCGAGTTCCGGCCCTGGCCGCGACGTCCAGCAGGGTCTTCATGCCGGCGATGCCGTCGGCGATGACGCGGTCCGGTGCTTCCAGCACCTTGCGCAGGCCTACCGGCGCGGCAAGGTGAAAGACAATCCCGCCAGGCGGCACCCCTTCCTCGAGGAGCCGGGTATCCCCGGTGTCTCCGTGCATGAAACGGAAGCGTCGGCGGCTTGAGAGGGCCGCCAGGTTCTCCACCTTCCCGGTCGACAGGTCATCGATGACGGTGACTTCGGCGCCCTCGAGGTGGAGCCTTTCCGCCAGGTGCGAGCCGATGAAACCGGCGCCGCCGGTGATGAGGACGTTTCGCATATCGAACATGGGACGATATCCGGAAGACGAGATTCCATGAAATCGCCATGAAATCCATCTGTATCACTGAACTTCCTCCGTCCCATATAGTGCGGAAAGCAGCGGAGACAAAGCACTTCGGTCCTGCTATGCTGGTGGTATGACGCAACGGGTGCAAATCGTAATCTGCTGCCTGGCCGTGGGACTCTTACTCGGTCCTGCGTGCTCTCCGGACCGTCCTTCCGGAGACCAGGAGGAACTTGCCTGGGAGGCCATCGGCATCCGGGACTACACCCCGAGCGCGGACCAGAAACGGTTCGACGTCGCCCACTACGGCCTCGTTCTCACCCTGGATCTCGAGGCATCGGCCGTCTCGGGTCGCCTGTCGGTCCGGGGGAAGAAGGAGAAGAGCCTCGATGTGCTCGAGCTGGACCTCTACGACAACATGAAGGTCCAGAGGGTTTCCTCGGGAAAGGGAGATCTGAAGTTCGGCCGGTCCAGGCGCCACAAGCTGCGCATCGCCTTGCCGGATGCCGGAGCCGAGACTTTCGACGTAACCGTCGAGTTCGAGGGCCGTCCGTATCGGATTCTCTCGAACAGTGACTGGACTTGCGGCCTCAGGTTCGATCGGATCGGAGATCGGCCCGTGGTCTGCACCTGCTTCCAGCCCTTCTTCGCCCGGAGCCTGTTTCCGTGCAAGGACCACCCCTCGGACAAGGCCGAGGAAGGTGTCGACATCACGGTCACGGTTCCGAAGCCACTCGTCGTGGTGGCCACCGGCCGCCGGATCGGGAAATCCGAGACGGCGGAAGGGCGCACCTTCCGCTGGCGCTCCCGGTATCCCGTGGCCACCAACCTCATCTCCTTCAGCGCCGCCGAATACGTCGAGATCCGGGGCAAGCATGAGACCGAGGATGGAGGCAAGCTCCTGCTGCAATACTTCGTGCTGCCGCAGAACGAGGCGCGCGCCCGCAAGGCGTTTCAGGAGGTGCCCAGGCTGCTGAAGACTTACGAGCGGTTCTTCGGCCCTTTCCCCTTTGTCGAGGACAAGTACTGTCTGGTGGAGACCTCGTATTGCGGCCTCGAGAACCAGACTGCCATTGGCTATGGAAGCGAATTCCCCGAGGAGGCGCCGGGCCGCGGTGAATATGACTACACCCTGGTGCACGAGACCGCCCACGAATGGGCCGGCAACGCCGTCACCTGCAGCGACTGGCGTCACATCTGGCTTCACGAGGGCCTCGCTACCTATGCGGAAGGGCTCTACCTGGAAGCCCGCGACGGGCGGGATGCCTACCTGGACCTGGCCCGAAGCAGCTGGCTGTGGAATGCCGGAGACGAGGCGCTCACCGCCCGGGACGTGAACTCAGACCGGGACATCTTCGAATCCTCCATCTCCTACAGCCGTGGCGCCGCGGTGTTTCACATGCTGCGGTTCGTAGTGGGGGACAAGGCGTTCCTCGAGGGCCTGAAATCGTATTTCACCGATCCCGCACGGCGGTACGGAAACGCGGATACTGCGGCTTTCCGTCGTGTCATGGAAGCGGCCTCGGGCCGGAACCTCGAGGCGTTCTTCAAGGCCTGGGTCCACGGGGCCGGCCGGTTTGATTGCGAGTACGACGTGGCCCGCGAAGGGGAGAAGGTGACGGTGGCAGTGCGGTCTGTATCGGGCCGGCCCGTACCTCACCGCCTGCCCATGATCATCCGCCTCGAGCAGGATGGCCGCCACCTGGACCGGAAGGTCCGAATCGGGCCGGAGGGAACGACCTGCAGGATTCCCCTGGTCGGCCGGGGCGAGTGGCGGGTGGTGTTCGATCCGGAGGGATGGCTCCTGAAAGGAGAAGTCGAGCGGCGTCCGGGGCTCATCCAGGAGATGGAACGAAAGTAGCGGGGGCGGCTCCGGCATCCTGCGGCCCGACACGAGCCCGGCGGCAAGAACGGAGGATTTCAGTCCGGCGTTTCGTCGCCCTCCCCGTCGCCCTCATCCAGGGACTTGCCCGATTCCCGGGCCAGCTCCAGGATCTTCTTCGCCTCCTCGAGGTGTTCCTTCCGCACCCGGACCCGCACGCCGTGGTCAAGGCCCAGCATCTTCTTCGGCATGGCGAATTCGTCCTGGAGAAAACGTCCATCCACGAAAGCCGGGATGCCCTCTGATTCCAGAATGCCTGCAAGGAGCTCGGCTTCGAGGACGTTGCGAGCTTTTTTCACGACTGCCGTTTCAACGGAGTTCGGATCCGACATGACGTGTCACCTCCGGGTACCATCTTGAGCGCGGTGCCGGGAATGTCAACCTCCCGCTCTTTCCCCGTCTTGCATTGTTCCTGAGGGGTTGGTAGACTGCCCGGCGGTGTGCTCTAGGCGGTGTGCACCGTTCCCTGGCTAACCATGGCTCGGAGACCAGACGATGGGCGTCGTCGGTCAAAATGTTCCTCGCAAGGACAGCGGCCCCAAGGTCACGGGTGCCGCGCGATATGTGGACGACCTCTCCTTTCCGGGCATGCTCCATGGCCGCACGGTCCGGTCCACCACTGCGTGCGGAATCCTCCACCGCGTGAACTGCGAATTCGATGCCACCGGCTTCACTGTCGTCGACTACCGGGACATCCCCGGGCGGAACACGATCACCCTCATCGAGGAGGATCAGCCATGCCTGGTGGAGGAAGAAATCCGGCACCACGGGGAGGCGGTCCTCCTCCTGGCTCACGAGGATCGCGAGCGGCTCCTCGAGGCGAAAGTGGACCTGGAATACGAGGAGAAGGCCCCTCTTCTCGATGCACGGGAATCCGGTAAAGTCTTCAAGACCATCCACATCATGAAGGGGAACGTCATTGAGGGGTTCTCCGACGCAGACATTGTCATCGAGGGGGAGTATCGAACCGGACACCAGGAGCAGCTCTACATCGAGCCCAACGGCATCATTGCGGTGCCCGAGAACGGCGGTGTCACCATCATCGGATCGCTCCAGTGTCCCTACTACGTCCACAGGGCTTTGACGGTCCTGCTGGCGCTGCCCGACGACCGGGTTCGGGTGGTTGCGGCCGAGTGCGGCGGGGCCTTTGGCGGCAAGGAGGAATACCCCTCCATGATCGCCGGTCACGCCGCACTCCTGGCGGTGAAGGCGGATCGTCCCGTCAAGATCGTGTATGACCGCCAGGAGGACATGGTGGTCACCACCAAGCGGCACCCTGCCGTGATCCACCACCGCACCGGCGTCAAGAGAGACGGCCGCATCACGGCCATGGAGATCGATGTGCTCATGGACGCCGGAGCCTATGTCACCCTGAGCCCTGTGGTTCTCTCCCGCGGTCTGCTCCACGCTTCCGGTCCATACCGGTGCGACAACGTCCGGATCTTCGGCCGGTCCGTCATGACAAATACGCCGCCCAACGGGGCCTTTCGCGGCTTCGGTGCGCCCCAGACCCAGTTCGCCGTGGAGGTGCACATGGACCGCATCGCCGAACACCTCGGCATGGACCCTGTGCACTTCAGGGAGGTCAACGTCCTGAGGCCCGGCGACACCACGGCCACGGGCCAGGTCCTGGGCGAGGACTGCTCCGCCCACAAGGCGCTGACAGAAGCGGTGAGACGAACCGGATATCATGAAAAGCGAGAGGCCTGGAAAGGGACGAACCGGGGGATCGGTCTCTCTCTCTTCTTTCACGGGGCGGGATTCACCGGCAGCGGCGAGGAGATGCTGGCGTCCATGGCATGTTTGAAGCTCACCGAGACGGGTGTGCAGATTCTGGTGTCCTCCACCGAGATGGGGCAGGGCTCCCGCACCGCCCTGTCCCAGATCGTGGCCGACGCCCTGGGGATTTCATACGAGGACGTGGAGATGGAGAATCCCGACACTCGGATCGTGCCTGACAGCGGACCCACGGTGGCGTCCCGCACTTGCATGGTGGTGGGGGAGATTCTCCGGCAGTGTGCGGAAAAGATGAAGGAGCGTCTGGGCGAGCTGTCTCCACGGGAGTATTACCGGAACTACGGTCCTTTTGCCGTGACCGATTCCTATGCAAATCCAGCGGGCATCACCTGGGACGAGTATGCATACCGCGGTGATGCGTACGCCACGTACGCCTGGGCGTGCGACGTGGTCGAGGTGGAGATGGATCCAGACACGTACGAGGTGCGGCCGCTCAATGTGACGGCGGTCCACGACGTTGGCAAGGTCGTGAATCCCCGTCTTGCGGCCGGTCAGATCGAGGGCGGCACCGTCCAGGGCATCGGTTTTGCTCTGGGCGAGAAGGTGGTCATGGAGGGAGGGCGCATGGTCAATGCGCGGCTCACGGACTACGCCGTCCCGACCACCCTCGATGCCCCGGATATCGATGCTGTCCTACTTGAAACCCCGTTTCCCCACGGACCGTTCGGGGCCAAGGGCCTCGGAGAGATCCCCATGGACGGGCCGGCGCCGGCGGTAGTGAACGCGATCCGGCACCTGGGCGTGGATATCCGGTCGGTTCCGACCTCACCCGAGTTGATTTTGGAGGCGATGTTCCCGCCTCACCCGATGTTCCCGATGTTCCCGCCTCACCCAGGTTGATTTTGGAGGCGATATGCGATTCTGGCTGAACAGCCGGGAAATGGACGTGGAGGTCCATCCCATGAAGCGTCTCCTGGACGTGCTGCGCGAGGAGTGCGGCCTCACCGGCACCAAGGAAGGGTGCGGGGAGGGGGAATGTGGTGCCTGCACTGTGCTGGTGGACGACATGCTGGTGTGCTCCTGCCTGGTTCCATTCGCCCACGTCGAGGGAGCCAGGATCACCACCATCGAGGGTCTCGGTGGTGATCATCCCCTACAGAAGGCGTTCGAGGAGGAAGGGGCCGCTCAGTGCGGTATGTGCACCCCGGGCATGATCATGACGGCGGAGGCCCTGGGGCCGGATCCGTCGCGGGATGAGATCAAGCGGCATTTATCGGGCACTCTTTGCCGGTGCACCGGGTATTCGGCTGTGTATCGTGCGGTGGAAAAAGCCAAGAAATCATGAGAACCCCCGTCTCGTCCCTCGAACTCTTGCAACCCCGGTCCCTGGTTGATGCATTACGCATGCTTCGGGACGAGGGCCCTCTCATCCCCCTGGCCGGCGGGACTGACATTTATGTGTCCATGAACCTCGGCGAGATCCCTGGGCGGCGGTTTCTGGACCTGTGGAAGCTGGAAGAACTGAAGGGAATCGGCCTGGAGGGCGAGATTTTACGCATTGGCGCCCTGACCACCTATTCTGAAATAATCCAGTCCGCCCTCGTGGAGGCGCGGCTTCCCATCCTGGCCGCGGCTGCCCGGGAGGTGGGGGGGATTCAGATCCAGAACCGTGGCACACTTGGCGGAAACATCGCCAATGCATCTCCGGCCGGAGATTCCCTTCCTGTTCTGACGGTGGCCGAGGCCGAGGTGGTGCTCGCGAGCGTGGGTACCGAGCGTCGCGTCCCCATGAACGCCTTCTACACCGGTTATCGAGAGACTGTCATGCGGCCAGACGAGATCATCTGTGCTGTGGAAGTACCGCCTGTGGAAGGGAGGCAGTGGTTCCGCAAGGTGGGCACACAAGCTGCTATGGCCATCTCCAAGGTGGTCATGGCAGCAGTTCGGGCTCCTGCACCACGTATCGCCCTGGGCAGCGTGGCGCCCACGGTGGTGCGTCTCGAAAGGACTGAGGCTTGCCTCGCCACGGGAAAGTCCATCAAAGAGGCCGAGCAGGTCCTGATCTCGGAGATCCAGCCTATCGACGATGTGCGCTCCACAGAGGTCTACCGCCGCCGTGTCTCGGCGAACCTACTCCGTCGGTTCTGGAACGACACGGAGTAAAAAGGCTCCCACGCGAACCACGCGCGCGACGCGAAACGCGAACCGCACCCAGGTTGATTCGATAATCCACTGGAACCTCACCAGGTTCGATTTGCTATACAGGATGTAGAGTCGCTTTATATGCAGATTCGTTGGAAGA
The DNA here is from genome assembly GCA_964485695.1 of uncultured Planctomycetota bacterium. Classification (GTDB taxonomy): domain Bacteria; phylum Planctomycetota; class JAFGQW01; order JAFGQW01; family JAFGQW01; genus CAZAKZ01. The sequence continues at coordinate 6,988 of CAZAKZ010000116.1, forward strand.
TGGTGTGGAATTGCTCTCACATCCATCGGGTAGTTTGACGATGCCCGTGAATCGAGGTATTACTCAGGCAAGCTTGTTGATCACGATCTGTATAGGACACGAACAAGGTCGCATACCTACAAGTTGCTTTCGAAATTGGCCACCGCAAAGCGAATGGAAAGCACTCCACGGATGTTGATCCACGTGGAGTTTAGATAGAATGTGGATTCGTTGATTTGCGCTACCCTGGATCAGGCTGGAGATCGGCAGCGGACTGCGGCGTGCACTCGTAACCAAAACGTTCCAGCCGGGAAGAGTACGTTTCGAACACCCTTCTTCCACTTCAAGAATGCCGCTCGATAGGCTGTCACAAAAGCGCGCAGGCGTTGAAGAGCTGCAGTACGGAGTGCTTTGTCCTGGGCAGCAATCTTTGGAGAGATCTCACGACGTGGCTCCTGCGTGGCAGGACGATCAGCCCGGCGTTGCTTAAGGCAGGCTTTTGGCCCCAGGAATCGACGACGGGTTTTTCGGAATTTGGCCTGGATCATATCCTCCATTTCCTTGACACGGCATTGGATCTCGGCAACAAACTTCCTGAGGCTCATGGAGACAACCGGAGGCGGGGGTTTCAGAGTAATAGATATTCTCCCTGGCATCGGGCCATCAGGTCGAAAGTGCACTTTTGGCCGGTCGACCGTCAGTGGTCTTCCCCCTATGTCTGTCGTTTTGCTGAGGAGTCCAGGCCATTGGGAACCACATGCGACGAGGCCGGCCGCCACGGGATTGGTTAGCACGTAGACTATTTTGTCCAGAATGTCTTCAGGAGATTCGAGGCGGACGGCGCTGTAGGGATTGGAAGACCAGAAGTTCTCCCAGCGGCCGAGTTTAGCGTTCATGGTTTTTGCGACGTACTTGTGCACCCAGGCCATGAAATCCGGTAGCTTGCCCTCGACATCCGTGACAACGGCGTGCCAGTGGTTGGACATGACGCAGAATACGTGCACTTGGACGGAGGTGCGCTCAGCGGCACTGGCCAGGCAATAGAGGAAGATCTGGTTCACCTCTTCAGACGGGCTGAGCAGGAACTGTCTCTGGGTGCAGCGCCGAGTTATGAGATAGGTGGAGCCGGGTAGTATTTCTCTTGGCAATGTCATGGCTCCCTAAGGTCGAACTGAACGGCAGAGGGTTTCGAAAGAAATAAAAAAAATCGAGATTTCTACTCCAGGCCCCTCTTGTCCACGATGCGGGAAATCAACCTGGGTGTGGCGCCCGGGGTGTGGCGCCCGGGAAAATCAACCTGGGTGCGGGCGCCCGGGGGGAAAATCAACCTGGGTGCGGGCGCCCGGGAACCTGGGTGTGGCGCCCGGGAAAATCAACCTGGGTGCGGGCGCCCCGCCCCGCCCCGCCCCGCCCCGCCCCCGCCCCGCCCGATTCGTGGTTTAGCGTCCTCAGAACCACTCGAGCTTTCTCTGGTTGAGGCGGAACAGGAGTCCCAGGATGCGTGCCTGGACCATGAGGAAGTAAATGGATACGGCCGTTCCGATGAAGGTGTTCAGGAGGGGAATAAACATTGTGGTAACTTCACTCACCACGCGGAAGAAGACAGCGATGAAGAAGAAAATGCAGGCAATGGTGTAGCTTCCTGGGACGCGCAGGATGGACTGGACAATGAGCACCGGATTCAGGGCCATCAGGGTCTCGAACATGGCCACCGTGGTGAGGGCCATGGGAAAGAAAAACCCACCGAGGGCCAAAACCCCGATGACGAGCCACAGGGGAAGGCCGCCCAGGGCCAGGAGGGTGAGACCCGGAATGAAACAAACGATGCCTGCAAGGGAAACCATGAGGAACGGCTTGAGGATGCCTTCCCACATGTCCTCAATACCCTGCCACTCCGGAGGCTCGTTGTTTCCGATGGCTGTGGTGGAGATGACCCTGATCATGTAGGAGGTGAGGTACCCCCATAAAAAGATGAGGAGGGCCAGTCCGAAGAACAGGGAATAGCTGGCCATGATGGAAGTCACCCAGACGAATAGGGTGCCGACCAGAATCAGTGCCGGGCCATGGCCCTGCAAGGGGAAGGAAAACGCGCCGGCCATCTGCTGCACATCCGGCGGTCGGGTGCCCATCTCCTCGTCGGTCAAGGGTACACAACAGCCTCCACAAGCACACACCTCGAGGGCCATGCCGCGGACCTCCCGGTTCACCACGCAATCTCTGCACAGGAGATCATTACACCGGTCGCAACGCCAGCCAGCCGACGCTGAAGGATGATTACCGCACCTCGTGACAGGCTCCCTGCTGGCCCTCGAACCCGAGACCGGAAGGGAATCGGAGGTGAGATCCCGAAACGGCGTAGCAACGGGCTCCTCGGCCCTGAAGTGCCTGGGCACCACAACGCGGCTGAAACAATTCGGGCACTCTACGGTCCATTCGCCTCTCGATACATCGAGCTCCATGTTGCAGCTGTCGCAGGTGAACGATAGCGTCGTTTCAACCATTTCCATATCCAGAAGACGGGATAAATGCAGGCCCATGAAGCCCTTCGGAATCCCGAGAGAGAGGCTTGATCAGTTCTTGTTTGAGAACATCCGTCGCTCCGTGGCCATTGTCATGATGAGACCGGATAGCCATAATATACAGGCACTCCCCCAGGTTACCTCCTGGGGCTGAACTTTGACTCCTCGTGAGGAATTACTCGTGGCAAAACCGATTTCCGCATTCCTGGTCCTGCTGGTCATCACCGCACCTTATGCCGCCGGGCAGATGAGTCCCGACGAGTTCTTTGGCATAAAAATCGGAGGCGACCGAATCCTCGTGGCCTATCCAGGCATCACCCGGTATTTTCGGCATCTCGATTCGACCTCGCGGCGCATCAAGGTGAGCGATGAGGGCCTGTCGACCCTAGGCAATCCAATCATCCTTGCCTGCATCTCTTCGGAAGAGAACATCCAGAACCTGCCGCGCCTCATGGAGATCAACCGGAGGTTGGCGGATCCGGATCCGGCCAAGGCAGAGGAAACCACCGCCCTCATTGACCAGGCCAGGGTGTTTGTGCTCATCACGGCCACCATTCATTCCACGGAGATCGCAGCATCCCAGATGGCCATGATCTTTGCCCACGAACTGGCCGTCACCGACAACCCGGACATGGAATCGATCCTGGATAGCGTGGTGATCCTCCTCATGCCCTCCATCAACCCTGACGGAAACGTCATGGTCACGAAGTGGTACGAGAAAAACCTGAACACGCCGTACGAGGGCTGCAGAATGCCCTGGCTCTACCATCCCTACGCCGGCCACGACAACAACAGGGATTTCTTCATGCTCAACCTGAAGGAGACCCGGGTCGTGAACGGCATACTCCACAAGAAGTATTTCCCCCACGTCTACCTGGATATGCACCAGATGGGCTCCACCGGCCCCAGAATGTTCGTACCGCCCTTCAAAGATCCACTGAACCAGAACCTCGATCCGCTGCTGCTCCGGGAGACGGACCTCATCGGCGCCTTTATGGCTTTCAAGCTGCAGGAAGCTGGTAAGAAGGGCGTGGGCAGCGCCTATGCTTTCGATGCGTACTGGCCCGGGGGCACCAAGAACACCTCATGGTACAAAAACGTGGTGGGGATTCTCACCGAACTCGCCAGCGCGAAGATCGCAACTCCCGTTCGAATCGAGGCTAACGAACTTAGGGGCTCCTCCAAGGGGCTGCCAGAGTACAAACCCCAGGTCAACTTTCCGGATCCCTGGCCGGGCGGATGGTGGCACCAGAAGGACATCATCGACTACGAGATGATCGCCGTGAATGCGCTCGTGGAGATCCTCTCCTGGAACCGGAAGAGCTTTCTCGAGAACTTTGTCGCCGTCGGCTTGAAGAACATCCGCAAGGGAGGGGAGGAAGCGCCGCGTGCATGGGTGGTGCCGCCGGTTCAGTGGGATGAGCCATGTGCCCGAAACTTCCTTGGGAAGATGCTGGAACATGGAGTGAAGCTCTACAGATTCACGTCTGATCAGGTCTTGGACGACCGGATCTACCCGAAGGGATCGGTGGGGATTCCAATGGACCAGCCGTACCGGAGCTTCATCCAGGTGATGATGAAGACTCAGCGATTCCCCGAGGTCAAGCACATGAGAGACGGCCCCATCATCGAGCCCTATGACACGGCGGGGTGGACCCTCCCTCTGCAGATTGGAGTGAAGACCGTTGCCGTGAATGAGCCACTCGATCACAAGTCCCTCGAGCCGTTGAAAGTGATCCTCCTTGAAGAAACAACTGTTAATAATAGAGAGCCGGGAAACGCTTTCTGGATCCCAGGGCGCTTCAACCGGAGTGCCACTGCGGTTAATCGACTCCTACGGAAAGGGATTCCCGTGTTTCGGGCTGCGGGCAAAGACGCGTATAGAACCGGAGATTTCGTGGTGAAGGCCACCGACATCTCGGAGAAGGACCTTCTGGAAGTCCTCCGGGGGACCGGGGTCTCCGTGACCCGAAGGGATCTGGGCAGGAAGGATGGCCCGAGAGCCCTGAAGGCACCGCGTATCGCCATCTATCAATCCTGGCTGGCCAACATGGATGAAGGGTGGACGCGATGGATCCTGGATCACTACGAGTTCTCGTACTCCGTGCTTCACAATAAGGACTTCACGAACCTCGACGAGAAGCACGACGTACTCCTGTTTCCGGACATGACCCGGCAGATGATCGTCGAGGGGAAGTATTCGGCCTCGAGGTCCTACCGGTCCTCGAGCCTGCCGCCCGAGTATCAAGGGGGTATCGGAAAAGAGGGCGTCGAGGCGGTGAAGCGATTCGTGGAGTCCGGTGGAACCGTGGTGCTCCTGGACTCGGCATCCGGCCTCGCCTGGGAGGACTTCGGGCTTCCGCTGACGAACGTGCTGAAAGATGTCTCCCGCCACCGGTTCTACTGCCCCGGTTCCATCCTCAGAATTTTCATCGATTCAGGTGATCCTTTGGGATGGGGCATGGAGGACGAGAGCATCCTGTTCTTTTCCCGAAGTCCTGCCTTCCGGACTCGACCGCCTGCAGGAAAGACCGTAGTCCGCAAGGTTGTGGCTCGGTTTGGAAACGAGGGCCCACATCTCCTGAGCGGCTACTTGAAAGGCGGAGATATCCTGAACCGGACGGCCGCCATCGTCCGGTTCAAGTATCGCGATGGACACGTCATTGTAGTGGGTGGAAGGGTTCAGCACCGCGCTCAGACGTACGCCACGTTCAAGATCCTGTTCAACGCACTTTACTTCTCGGCAATGGACTGAAGCTGCCTCGCGAGGGGGGTGACATGTTCGGAAACCGAGTGCGAACATGACTCCCCGGAAAAGGTCATTTCACGAGCTTCAACTGGGGTTGCCAGTATCTCGATCTCTTGAAAAGGTAGCGCCAAATGGGGAATTCTGTGTAAGGGTAGTTGTCCGTGATCAGCGAACCGTCGCGAGCGACGACATCAACCTCGCCCTCCCGCCAGAGGAGCATTTTTTCCAGATGGGCCCTGTTGATGCAGGTAAGATCGTATTCAGCAAGGTCTCTCAGAATCTTTTTGTTCTTGAACATCCGGTCGACTTTGTTCCTGAATCGATCCCAGGGGACCTTCTCTTCCTTGCAGCCGATGAAGTAAAATCCATAAGCCCGTGAACCGCTCCAGACGATGGTGCCGGGGAAAACCTCGTCAAAGGTCCTCAACAGGCTTTTCACCTCATCCTTCGTCCCGCCCGGGAACCAGAGACATACGACGCCGGTCGGCGTGAGGCGCGATCTGCAGAGGGCGAAGAACTCCTTAGTGTACAGATTGACTGTTCCGGCGCTCCAGATCGGCGGAGCAGGATCGATGGTGATGACGTCGAATTTTTTCCGGGTAAGCAGAAGGAAATTTCGTCCGTCGTTCTCGATGGCGGAGACGTTTTCGAGGCCCAGGATCCCTTCCGCTTTGGGATGAAAGAACTTGAAGGCCTTGTAGGCCTCCGGCACCAGTTCGACGGAGGTGATGTGGAGGCCGGGATGCTTCGTGGCCGATTTGAAAGAGGTTCCCATGCCGAAGCAAATGACCAGGAATTCCTTCGGATTCTTGGCGAATAGCAAGGGTAGGTGAGTCATGAGCTTCGCCTCGGTGCACAGGTAGGTCATACCCATCCCATTCACCCATAGCCCCTTTCCACCATTCACTGAAAAAGCCGTGAGAGTCCCCTCAAGGCCTTCCTTGTTGATATATATCTCGTAGTCGGAAGGGCCGGACGCTCCGCCGGCTGACTCGGCCTTTTTCCGTATCCGGTTTTCGATGGTGGAGAGAAATGGATCCTTTGCAGCCACACCCCACGCTGTCAAGAGGAACAGTGGTACGATGAGCGCGTATGCGGCTTTCTTTCCAAAGGCATCTGCAGGATTCAGAATCAGGATCACCAGGCCCAGCCCAACGTTCAGGACGGCGAGCACGATCACGGAGGCTGTCGAGCCGAGGTGCGGGATCAGCAGGAAGCCGGCCAGGAGGGAACCCATGATGCTGCCGATGGTGTTGGAACCGTAGAGCCATCCCACCGATGAACCCGTCCGATCGGCACGTTTGGCATAGCACTTTCCCGCAACGGGGAAGATCATGCCGAACATGAATGTCATGGGAAAAACCAGAACGACGGTCGAAGCAAGAGCGACCGGCCAGTTTGTGTCGCCGGTACCCATGAGGCCATCGAGTGGGATGAACAGATGTAGGTTGACGATGGAGATAAGGCCGACAGCTATCTCCGCGAGTCCGAACACTTTCAGGGGAGACTTCATCCGGTCAACGAATCTGTTCATGAACAGACTCCCCAGAGCGATACCGATCAGGAACGTGGCCAGCATTCCGGAGAAGGCATACACCGAGGTTTGAAGGAAGAGGATCAGCTGTCGGGTCCATATGACTTCGTAAGCCAATGCCGAGAGGCCGCTGATGGCAAACGCGACCAGGACGAACCTTCGGAGGGCATCGCCGTAGAGGGGATCCGCTTTTTCTTTTTTCGTTGGTGCCTTTATGATCCGGGTGTTTCTCAAGACCCGGCTCTCCCTCCGGTAGAGAGTTAGAGCGACGATCGCCACGGAGAAGTTGATCACGACGCCGATGAGGACGGTCGCCCACTCTCCTATTGCGCCGATGGTGATGAATCCGCTGACCAGGACTCCAGCCACGGCGCCGGAGGTGTTCAGGCCGTAAAACAGGCCGAGATTCTTTCCGAACCGGCCCTCTCGCTTGACCCGATAGGCGATGAGGACAGGAAGCGTACCACCCATCAGCGTCGTAGGCACCAGGAGGCAAAGAAAGGAGACGACTGCCCTCCCGAAGGCGGAAAGAAGGTGGGTCTCACCGCTCGCTTGGTGTACGAGCTGGTAAAGAGGCGCGGCGAAGATGAATAGAATGGGAACAGAGAGGGCTGTCGCACCGATCAGAACTTCGAGAATCGAGTAGACCTTCAGGTGATCATCTCGCCGGTCAATGTAGATCCCGAGCAGGAGGCTGCCCAGGGCCAGGCCGGCCATGAAGGCGGCAAGGACCGTCGAGGTGGCATACAGGGTTATGCCGATAATGCGCGAGATCATGCGCAACCACACGACCTCGTACATCAGGCCGCTGATGCCGGAGAAAAAAAAGAGGAGATATAGAAGCCGCGTGTGCTTCAAGAGAACCGTTCCATGACAACCTTGGAATTCTTTGTCCGAGCATTCGGAAAAGAACGGGTAGAATCGAGTCGATGAGGTGCGGAGTTACCGATCCATGGCGAACATGGGATCCCACGGCGGAAGGGCGATGGCCTTCTGGTCGAGAATCTTCAGGACCTCCTGGGGAACGTGTTTCTTGTTGATGATAGCCGAGTAGAGGTACTCGTCGAACCATCCGTCGTACATGGCCAGGTATCCTTTATCGCCGCGCTTCGAGCCCCAGCTGTTTTCGACGCGCCACTTGACGGGTTTGCCTTCCTTCAAGTCCACGCCCATGAACACCATGGCGTGGGTGGGGATGCTGTCCTGGTAGAGGATACGGTCCTTTTTCGACAGAGAGAATTTCATGTCGAGGAGCGCCTCGTAGTCCAGGATGTTACTTCTCAGGATGCCCTTGTCTCGGAAGTGCTCCTTGCCCACGTCGCATCCGAACCACACCGCTTCGCCGTCCAGGAGCTGCTTCAACGTGAGCGACTTCAGAATCTTCATTTCCACGTTGATGAAAGTCATGTCTGGCCGGTCGAAGAGATCCCGATCAAACTGGATGTTGTAGAGCTTACCGTAGGGGTGTGCAGGGCAGTTGTATAGACAGACATACTGGGTCAGGTCCAGGCCCACGATCTCCTTGTAGAAGGACTTCGGCGTGTAGGATTTCAGCTTGCTTACCTTGCCGTCCTTGTCCTCGTAGCGCCATTCGAAAGCGGTGGGGGGTTCGCCGAAGTGGTAAGCCAGCAGGCGATAGATTTCCGAGAGCATTTCCGCCTTGCGACTCCGTAGCGCCGCCAGGGGCTGCCCCTTGGCGTGCATGTCCCGGAGTATGACTGCGTCCCGCCGGAGCTTGCGTTTCGCCAGCGCATTCAGGGCGCGGGTTGCGCCGGTATGACTGGTCTCAGGCATGACCTCGACAGGAACCACGCCGTACTTTTCGACCAGGTCAACTACCATGTTCCATTGACCGCCGTCCGGAAAGGGCTGCTTGAGGAGATAGACCACGAGCCTGTCGTCGAGGTTCCGGTCCCGGGTCTGAAGTATGCCCTCTAGAAACAGATTGGCCTTTTCGAGCTTGTCCCAGAAAAAGGAGTAGATTTGGGAGAATTCTATGTTCTTTACCTTGAGCTTTTTCATGGCGAAGGGACGCATGATATTGAATCCCGCGAAGAGCCAGCATCGTCCGCTCGACTTCTGGTTGGTGACCTTTCCGGTCTTGATCTTGTTCGTGTAGTAGGCGTCGTGGAGGGTGAGCTTCTTCCGGTCCAAGACAAGGTTCCGGACCTCGTTTTTTGTCACGGCATTCACCACCGTGGTTCCATTGTGCAACTTGCCGAAGGAATCGCGGAAGGTCTGGATCATTTTCGGCGTGATTGATCCATCCTGGCCGAGGCCAGCAGAGGCGAGGAAGAGCAGGGAGAGTATCGCGGAGATGCAAGCTTTCATCATTGTTCTATTTCTCCATATTATGGTGTCCAGGAATGATAACGGGTCCGTGATGTGGATTCCAGGGACCGAGAGTATGGCCTCATGCCAGGCGACCACAGGTTGTTGTCCAGCCAGAGGGAGAGTGGTTGCAGGATTGTAGGGTCTTGCCGGGTGTGTTCCTGCTAAATGACCGCGCGTCGTTTCGTTTCCTGTAGCGTCCAGTGAACGGGCTTCCGCGAGGTAGGGCTTCGCCCATGGTGGATTGGAATCGCCTTGATCCCGTTTATGTGAGAGGCGAAGCCCATAGGGAATCGGGAAGGCCCCTGCGATTCGATCTCTCCTGGAACAAGGTCTGTTGTGCCGCGACGAGAAGCCTCGTCCCCTGCGGTGTAGCCACCCCCCTCCCCAGACCAAAACGACCTTGAGGGGGCTTTTCAAATCAACCCGGGTGAGGGGCGTGGCGTTGGATAGGGTGAGGGGCGTTGGATAGAACAGGTAGGGGAGAAGGAAATCAACCTGGGGGCGGTGGGAGGGGGATGGGGTGGGGTGGGATGCGAGGAATCAACCTGGGTGCGGGAGATGAGATGGAAGAGGGAGAGAGCTGGATAGAGCGGGTGCGGGAGAAGGAAATCAACCGAGAAGGAAATCAACCTGGGTGCGGGAGTGCGGGGAAGGTAATCACCTGGGTGCGGTGTTGTGTTGTTGTGGGAGAGGAAATCAACTTGGGTGCGGTGTGTGTGGGAGGGGCGGGGGTTTTCAATATGGGATCCGGGCTGCTGGCGGTTTGTCGACTCCTGGAATGACAGGCGTCTTTGGCGGGAAACGGGGTTTCGGGAATTCGCATGTGTCATAACGGCTATTGTTATTTTATCCGGCATCCAGTATCATCGGTGGTTGATTTGATAGAGACACGAATGTGATTTTTCATTGATAGTGGGAGATCCCAGAGCGTCTGGCTTCTCACCCGGAATTCGATCTGTATCGACGTCTACGAAAAGAGAGAGGTCCTTCCCCAATTGCCCCTAATTCCATCCACCTCAGTACTTCTACATTTTTCAAGGAGGTCTACGTAATGAAGAAAAGCTTGATTTGTGTTGCACTCTTGCTCTGCATCTGCACGGGCTTGACAGCCCAGTTCATCTACAACCCATCCGACACACCCGCCACGGGTGGGGGCAACTCCTGGCCCTTCAATCTCTATACCAAGTGGCGGTTCCAGTTCATCATCGATAAGAAGATCATGGGGCCCTGCCCTGCAACGATCACGGACATTGCCTTCTCGGGATACTACAGTCCCTCGAGAACATTCGCGGTGAAGGACTTCCAGATGAGGATGGGCCACACCACGTACTCGAAATTCAGCACGGCAGGGACCACCTTGTTCGACAAGATCCTCGGCCCCACCCCCACCGAGGTCTACAAGAGGGGGGCGATCACGTGGGTCTGTAATTATCACAAATGGAGCGACATCGGACTCACCAGCCCCTTCCTCTACAACGGGAAAGATAACATCTGCGTTGAGATCCGGTACAACCACACCACTTCCGGTGGAACGGTTACCCTGACCGATCCCAGCATCGCCCGGGCCTACACGCATGCCCGGTACACCGCGGATCCTTTCAACGCGACGAACTGGTATGCTCCCATTCCCGGTGAGATGATGGGTCCCAAGCACCGTCTCACCCTGAAGAAGGGCCTCACCGTCGCTGCCCCCACCGCGATTCCTATCGGGACGAGCGCCTTCATCATGCTCGCGAACGGAAAGCCGGGTGACTTCTATCAGCTCGCCGCTTCGCTGGGCCAAGGTCCCCTCGTCCTGGCGCCGTGTTACTCTGTCAACCTGACTGTGGATGGTATCTTCTTGGCATCCATTCTCATCGGACCGCCCCTCTTCACCCAGTACGCCGGTTCGTTCCCCCTTGAGCACGAGCACGCTAGATGAGGGTGGCATTCTCACGATATTTGATGGAATG
>CAZAKZ010000117.1:0-18048 GCA_964485695.1 uncultured Planctomycetota bacterium
GCCGGACAAACTCGTGCATGTTTATCGGACATATGTCCTTGGAGAGCACATGTAGTCGCCGTCCTGGTCCACCTCCAGCCAGCTCTGGACGTTGGTGAAGGGCGGGCCGCCGAACACCGTGGTCACGATGGTCTTGGTGAGAGGATCCACGCGGATGACCCGCTGGGGTTTGGCGCCGCTCAGGGAGTCCAGGGCCACGAGGGTCTTGTTGTCCGTGTCCATGGTGAGCATGTTGATGAAGTAGCCGAAGTTGCCCAGGGTGGTGGCGGTTCCGGTGGGCGTCATCCGGACGATGCGGCCGCTTGTCTGGCCGGTGAAGATGTCGGTGCCGAGGGGCTGGGTATCGACACTGGTTGCCAGTAGCGCCAGAATCAAAAGCACCGCACAGGCAGGGAGGGTAACATCGAGCTTCATGAAGCACCCCTTTCTTGGATAGGCTGTCTGTTCTGAAAGTCCCGGCTCGTATTATACCCGGGAGAATGGAAAAGAGGATGCTATTTGGGCAAAAGCCCGTAGTATGCTTCCTGCGGCCGGGTTGCGGCGTCCGGCCGGACTGTGAATGTGAAAGCCTGTGGACCGAACATCATGCCTGAATACCGCGTTCCCGACTCGAGTCCGCCCGTGACCCTGGCCTACGATCTGATTCCGGGTCGGTCCGACGCCCCGGTCCTGGTCTACTGCCACGGTCTCCTGTCGTGCCGGACCGGTACCCGCGCGGAGATGATACGCGGGTGGTGCGAGAGGAAGGCGTGGACCTTGCTGGCCTTCGACTTCCAGGGACGCGGCGACTCCTCCGGCTCCGTGGAGAACCTGACCTTCACCCAGCAGATCCAGGACCTGGACGCCATCCTCGATGTGCTGCCCGGCGGAACCCGGCCCGTTCTCTTCGGATCCAGCCTCGGCGGTCTCACCGCGGCCTGGTACGCCGCCCTCCATCCCGGCCGCGTCAGGGCCTGCGTCCTGGTGGCGCCGGCGTTTTCCATCGTGGCCGGCATCCTGGCGGACATCGGCCTCACCGGGATGCAACAATGGAGGCAGGAAGACCGCCGGCAATTCGAAGGTGACCGGGAAGGCCTCGTCATGAACCACGGCTTTGTGGAGGACGCGGCCGACTATCCGGAGGCGTTGCTCTATTCCTCGTTTCGAACCCCCACCCTCGTGGTCCACGGCATGAAGGACGAGACGATCCCATTTCATCGGAGTGTCGAGTTCGTTAACAAGGTCCCTTCCGGCCTGGCAGACCTCCACCTCTTCGCCGAGGGGGACCACCAGATCCACGACTTCATGGAGGAAGTCCTGACTCTGATGGAGACGTTCGTAGGGAGGAGGGCGCCGGAATGAAACCAATCTACCTGGACTACAACGCCACCACGCCAGTCGCCCCTGATGTGGCTGCGGCCATGCGGCCCTACCTGGAGGAACACTTCGGCAATCCCTCCAGCGCGCACTGGTACGGCATCCAGACCCGGAAGGCAGTGGAGAAGGCCCGGCGGCAGGTGGCCGCCATGCTCGGCTGCGGCCCGGAGGAGGTGGTATTCACCAGCGGCGGGACGGAGTCGAACAACTTCGCAATCCGCGGCGCGGTCCTGGCCCGACGGGAGCGGGGCAACCACATCATCACCTCGGCCGTGGAGCACCCGGCCGTGCTCCAGGTGCTGGCCTGGTTGGAAAAGGACGGCTTCGAGTTCACTGCCCTGCCCGTGGACGAGCTGGGCCGGGTCCGGACGGCCGACCTGGAGGAGGCGATCACGCCCCACACCATCCTCGTCTCCATCATGCACGCCAACAACGAGGTCGGATCCATCCAGCCCATCGCCGAGATCGCAGAGGTGGCCCGTGGCCGAGGCATCCTCGTGCATACCGACGCGGCCCAGTCGGTGGGGAAGATCCCAACCCGGGTGGACGACCTCGGCGTGGACCTGCTCTCCATCGCCGGCCACAAGGTCTACGCCCCCAAGGGCGTGGGCGCCCTCTACATCCGCAGCGGCGTGGAGCTGGAAAAACTCGTGTTCGGCGCGGACCACGAGCAGGACCGGCGCGCGGGCACGGAGAACGTTCTGGAGATCGTGGGCCTGGGCAAGGCGTGCGAGGCGGCGGCGCGCGACCTGGACCACAGCGCCGCGCACATGCGAGCCATGCGGGACCGCCTTCACGCGGGACTCGTGGAGCGCCTCGGCGAAGTGAAGCTGAACGGGCACCCGGAAGAGCGCTTGCCCAACACCCTGTCGGTGAGTTTTCCCCGCATCGAGGCCAATACCCTTCTCTCCGAGCTCACCGAGGTGGCCGCCTCGGCGGGTGCGGCCTGCCACGCGGATACCATCGACGTCTCGCACGTCCTGGAAGCCATGGGCGTGCCGCAGGAATACGCCATGGGAACCGTCCGGTTCTCCACGGGCAAGGGGACCACGGCGGAGGAGATCGACCGCGCCGTGGAAGCGGTGGCCGGCGCCGTGAAACGGCTGGGGCCCTCGGACCTGGCCCCGGCGCCCGCGGTGGCGAACGCCGGGGACATCAAGCTGACCCACTTCACCCACGGCCTGGGGTGCGCCTGCAAGCTGAGGCCCCAGATGCTCGAGGAAATCCTGGCCCGACTGCCCGCCGTGAAGGACCCCGACATCCTGGTGGGCACGGACACGGCCGACGACGCGGCCGTGTATCGCCTGAGTTCGGACCTGGCCGTGGTGGCCACCGTGGACTTCTTCACCCCGGTGGTGGACGATCCCTACCACTTCGGCGCCATCGCCGCCGCCAATGCCCTGAGCGACGTCTACGCCATGGGGGGGCGGCCGCTGTTCGCTCTCAACATCGTGGGCTTCCCCTCGAACCGCCTGCCGGGCGAGGTGCTGCAGCGCATCCTCGAGGGAGCCCGGGACAAGGCCGCCGAGGCCGGGGTGAGCGTCATCGGCGGCCACACCGTGGACGACACCGAGCCCAAGTACGGCATGGCCGTCACCGGCGTCATCCACCCCGAGAAGATCCTCTCCAACGCGGGCGCCCTGCCCGGCGATGCCCTCGTCCTGACCAAACCCCTGGGCACGGGCATCCTGACCACGGCCCTGAAGCGCGGCCTCCTCGAGGAAGCCACGGCAAAGTCCATCGTCTCTCTCATGGCCACACTCAACCGCTCCGCGGCCGAGGCCCTGGAGGGATTGCCCGTCAGCGCCTGCACCGACGTCACCGGCTTCGGCCTCCTGGGCCACCTCAGGGAGATGGCCGAGGGCAGCGGCGTGGACGTGGTCCTCCACGCCGACCGGGTGCCGGTTCTGCGGGAGGCCGTGGACATGGCCGCGGCAGGCGTGGTGCCGGGCGGCACCCTGGACAACATGGAATACGTGGCCTGCGCCGTGGCGTGGGACGAGGCCATCCCGAAGACGAGGCGCATCGTTCTCTGCGACGCCCAGACCTCGGGAGGACTCCTGGTCGCCCTGCCGGCCGCGCATGGAAACGACTACCTGGACCGGCTCCGGCAGGCGGGCATCACGGACGCCGCCCTCGTCGGAGAAGTGACCGGAGAGGGAAAGGGAAAGATCACCGTCGTCAAGGACTAGTACGCGGAGGACACTTATGAAAAACAGATTCATTTCCAGTGCCGTCACAATTTCGGTCCTGGCGGCCCTCGCCTGGACCGGTGCCGCCCAGGAACCGCAGGAGCGGCCCACCGGCCGCGCCCTCTACGACGGCATGATCGAGGCCATGCGCAAGGCCGACACCCTATCCTACCGGAGCGCCTACCGGTGGGAGGCCCGCGGCAAGGAGATCGGCCGCTGCACCTACTTCCTGCGCATGAAGAAGCCGAACCACTTCCGTCTCGAGACCACGCGTAAGGACGGCAGCAAGGGCGGCGTCCTCATCGGGGACGGCGACCACCTGTGGATTCACTGGCCGAACGGCCGCCCCTTCTTCAGCTCGGAAGATCCGGCCACTTACAGCGATCCACGGGGCAACCAATACTACAAGAAACGAACGCCGCAGGGCCGGCACTCCATCGGCCACCAGACAGGCTTGCTGGGCGCGGGCATGTCCATGACCATCCTCGACCCGAGCACCTTCCACGGCTACACCGACTCCCTGCAGCGCTACCTGGACGGGGTCACGGTGAAAGGCGCCGAGACCGTCGGCGGCGAGGAGTGCGACGTCATCGAGGTCAGCATCATGAAGGGCCAGCGCATCTGGCGCCTCTGGATCGCCAGGCGGGACCACCTGCCGCGAAAACTCCGCCAGGTGATCCACGTGAGCTACGACATCATCACCGAGGAGGCGTGGTCGGACATCACCGTGAACGCCGGCATCCCGGGCAGCCTATTTGTCTGGAAGCCGCCGCCCGGGTGGAAGCGGTGGGAGAAACCCAGACCCTCGGACCGGCTCTTGAAGCCCGGCACGCCGGCGCCCGACTTCACCATGTCCCTGGTGGATGGCAAGAAGGTCTCGCTCTCGGACTTCCGGGGTAAGGTGCTGTGGCTGAACCTCTGGCGCGTGGGCTGACCGTCGTGCCGCGAGGAGACCGCGAGTCTCCAGAACCTGCACGAGACGTACGAAGACCAGGGCCTCGTGGTGCTCGGCCTCAACTGCTCCGACAAGAAGCAAATCGCCGTGGAGCACCTCGAGAAGAACTCCGTCACCTTCCGTAACATCGTGGACTCGTCCAAGGCGACCATGAACCTCGTCCACCGCGGCTACCGTCTGAGCGGCGTGCCGCTCAACTACATCATCGACCGCGAGGGCCGGGTGGCCGCGGCCTGGTACGGCTACCGCACCGTGGAAAATCCGGGAGTGAAAAAGGTGCTTACGAAGCTGGGGGTGAAGCTGAAGGAGTAGGAGAGGGCCGGGTCAGCGCCGCTCCTTCAGGCGTTTGACTTCCAGAAGGACGCGGACGTCCTCCTGGTGTCTCGGTGATTCGATGGGCCGCTTGATCTCGATCAGGCTGTCCAGATCGATCCAGTAGGCCTCACTGCGCCCGTATGCGCTGACGATGCGCTTCTCCCAGGCGGCATTGAAATCCAGACTCCCGACATTGACGATCAGGTCTATGCGGTCGGGCGCGATACCGATCTGGACGATCTGAGTCGGCTCGTCCAGCGCCAGCAGGGTGGGGCTGCCGAATTCCGCGAGGGCACGGTTCGCCCGGTGCAGATTCTCTTCCTCCGGGGCCACCCACAGGTCCATGTCCTTCGTGTAGCGCGGCTTGGCATGAAAGATGAAGGCCAGCCCTCCGATAACCAAGTACTTCACCTGGTGCTTGTGGAGCAATTCCAGCATGTCCTCGAAATCTTGAATGGTCTCCATCAATTTCCCCCACCCGTTCCCCTACCCGACCGAGCCGCTTCTACCTTCTTGATATCCTCCCGGATCGCCACCAGGGCGGAAAGGCGATCCTGCGGGGACTGGTCCTGCCAGAACTGAAGATCCCAACGTTCTGCATCGGCAAAATCCCTGGCCCGGTTTGACACGATCCTCTTCTTCCGCAATGCTGAACGTTCCTCGAGGCCCATGCCATTCTTCCTCGTGATCAGTTACTGTGCAAGGCCGTGTAACCTGCCCTGCTCGAATCAGCCTATCATAGCATCTTATCGCTGGAACAGGAAGAACGACGCCTGGTGACAAGGGCACGATCGTACGGCGCCATGTTGCGGAAAAACATGACTTTTTCCTCATCCCCGATGAACCCGGCGAGGTTCAACTTGCCTCGGAACCATGGAACCGTGTAGTATCGACCTTCCTCCGAACATACGCAGCCCCGACAGCCGAAAAGGAGACCCGCCATGAAATGGAATCGATCTTACCTGGTGCTCCTCCTGCCGGCGGTCCTGGCCGCCACGCCCTGCATCGGCCAGGAGGCCGACGAGGCCGGTGCGTCTCTGGAAAAAATCCTGGGCGTGGGCAGCACCCTGCCGGCACTCATCTCCTCCGGCGCGGTCCAGTCGAGGCAGACCGTGGTGAAGGCGGTCTACGGGGCCACGATGCTCTCGGGCGGCGCCCTGACCGGGCAGATCGTGAACACGGGCACGCTGACCCAGGTGGCCGGCACCCTGCGGTTCCGGTATTCGCCCGAGCCTGCAGACCGGCTCGTAGTCAAGCTGGTCAACGGCACCCACGAGTTTCAGATCAAGGGCGTGAAGGGCAACATGAAGGCGGTGTCGGCCGAGGCGTTCCTCGACGCCGACCACGTCCTGCACTACCGGCACCGCGTCCCGGGCCGTTTTGACCTGGACGTCAAGGTCCGCAACACCGGGGGCAAGTTCAGCGGCAGCGTGGAGGGCACCTTCACCCACGAGAAGCGCGACTACAAGACGAAGCTGGAGTCATCGGGCAGCAGCTCCTACCAGAGCGGCTTCGGCGGCTTCGAGTCCCGGGCCGACTACAAGCTGAGCGGCAAGGTCACGGCAAAGGACCTCCACCTGGACGTGGACGAGCACCATTCCTTCATCATGGTATCGCAGAGCCGCAGCGTCGCGCACCAGGCCACCGACGTCTGCAACAACCGGCTGAAGTTCGGCGGCGACACCTTCAAGTGGGAGAACGCCCGCTTCATCAAGGCGTTCCGGGACGGCAAGCCGAGCTACCCGCACCGGGACTGGAAGGCGTCGGGAAAGATCCTCAAGAACGACAAGGCCTTCGGCACCTTCAAGCTGAGCCGGAAGGCGCTACCCCGCGACGTGAAGCGGAAGGTCCGCGGCCTCGTCCTGATTCAACTCGTCACCGAGGAAAAGACCCTCAATCTCCAGTCCTTCAACATCTACTGAGCCCCCTTCACGGGGTCGCAGGTCTCTGCCCATACCCATCCCGGTTCGACCGGATTGCCCTGGATGGGTGTTCACTGCTCGCTTCTCAAATCGATCCACTACACCCAATAGCTTGATGACAGGCCATTTATGTGACCGGTGCTGCACATGCAGAAAGATCCTAGGATTGCCAAGGGGTGTTATGCTTCCTCACCATTTTGATTTCTGGTATCCTCGTCCTTTATAGTACGGGTACCTGGGGAGAGATGCCATGCAGCTCGGCAATCCAGCAGGATAGTTCTTTTCACTTCGTGGGGCCAATTCCAGTTCGGCGAAGATCGTTCCGGCCGCTTCAAGGGGGGGGCAAGCGCTAGCGCTTGCCGGTGCCGGGAGGTAGCTCTCGGATTCACGGGGGATGTGGGGTGATCATTTACGCCGAACGTGGAGCCTGCCGCGAAAAGGACATGGATACCGCAACAGGAAAGTGAGGATGAACATGGACGTCTCGACTCTGACAAGAAACGGCCGGGCGTGGGGGAACCCAAGGAACGGGAGTCTGCCCCTTCACGGCATCTGGTTTCTCATCTGCCTGGTGGCGGCTTCGCTGGTTCTCCTGAACGGGGCCACGATTTCCGCCCAGCCCTCCCTACAGGAAATTGTCCTTTTCAACGCCGTTCGCACCCGGATGAATGGCCACCAGGCACAGTGGCCGCTCAGCGTGATCGACGTCAACACCTCACTGACGGCCGCCTGCTGGTCGCAGACCTTCATGTGTCCCCCGGGGAGCAAGGTGAAATCCGTGACCTTCAAGGTCTGCACGCGCCTGGCCCAGTGGCAGGCCAATGCAGCTGATCCTGAAGAAGCGGCTTCCTACATCTGGGATAGCAGTCCGGCCGTCACCATCAACCAGTATCAGAAGACGATCCAGTACGACAACCAGATCATGCTCGATCCCGCGTACTTCGATGCCAACGAGAAGTTCGGCCCTCTCGGCCAGCTTCTGAACGAGGGGCTCCTCTACCATGAGTTCCTTCACGGCCAGCTCGGAATCAGCTGGCTGAAGGCCCAGGAGGCGATCAACGAGGCCTGCAAGTGCATCACGCCTAATCCGGCGAGACACGCCGATCGTGGACACACGCGGATCCCCGGCTTGCAGGATACCTATCTGATCAACGTCGGCGCCCTGGCGCGCGTCACGGTTGAGGTCAAGAGGAAGACGATCCCCGCCAACAAGGATTGTACATTCAAGATCGAGCTGGGCAAGAAGAACGCCTGGAAAGGCGCAGTGCGGGTTCCGGCCGGTGGAAACATCGAGTCCGTCAAGATCCACGATCCGAACAACGACGGAACGATCGTCCTCGAAGGGAAACTCAAGGATTGTGCCAAGGACGGCCATGTGGTCGTTCTGGTGGACCCGCCTTCGTATTACCTCTATGCCTTTGTCCAGATCCTGGCCAGGGCTCCGACCGCTGCAGTGGGAGAGTACCCGGACGTGAACATGGTCATTCCCCTTGCCGGGTCGAACACGAACATCCCGCTTGTTCCTGCGCAAGACTCCCGCGGCCACACCTTCGGTCCCGACGGGAAGCTCTACGCGAGCTACTGGACCACGAACGGCATCGGCGTTCTGGATCTCTCCACAACCCCGCCCTCCTGGACGGTGCTGGTGCAGGACCCGACCAACAGGATCATGGGCGCACCCTACCAGCCGGTCTTCAACAACGAGGCCGTGGGCGGCCCCGGCATCTGGTGCATCGACGGGAATCCGATCCCGACTTCCATTACCGCTCTTCCGGGCCGGAACACTTTCCTGGTGGACGTCAATGCCAAGAAGTTTGCGATCGGCGGCTGGTTCGAGAGCCCGTCGACCGCGCAGGTCCTGCCGATGTCCGACGCCTACGCCAATCCCCACGTCGCTGGTGAATTCATCGGGGTCGGTTTCGCAACTTCCGACCTGAACATCACCGGCCACACGATCCAGGGCGGTCCCACCGAGTACATACCGAGGAAAATCGCGACCCTGAAGAACCCCTGCTACTACGATGCGCTCATCCACGAGGATGCCAAGCTCTACTGCTGGTGCTACACCTCGACCACGCCCACATTCCTGGGCTTCGAGGTGGTGGATCTCAAGTCCGGGACCACGACGACCATTCCCGTGACCGGGATCACCGGCACCGGATACGCCGCGGTCTGGAACGAGCCGTGGGAGTTGAAGGGCAAGATGGCCTACATCGTTCTGGGCGGCACCTGCTATTCGGTCGACCTGACTCAGAACCCGGCGCCCGCCACGGCCGTGACGATCACTCCAGCTCTCGCCACCGGGACCTATCACACGGCCCGGGAGGACCAGGAGACCCAGCTCAGCAGCTACACCGACGGCAAGACCGGCCGTACCTTCCACCTCAATTTCGGAAAGGCCTCTACCGGCAAGGCCTTCATCCTTCTTCCCACCCTGCTGGGGTACGGCGGGCCCACTCCAATCGGTGGCTCCGAGATCGCCGTCGTCCTTGACGTATTTTCTGTCCTAGCAGTCTACAACGTTCTCCCGGGTGCGGCGGGCAAAACCGTGGGCATCCTGGATGCCAATGGTGAGGCGGATGTGGTGTTCGATCTCGGTGTCAAGGCAGGTTTCGATGCCCTCTGGATCGCCACGGTGATTGACAAGGGCCAGCTCACCGACATCACCAACGTGATCAACGTCAAGATGTAAATGTACTGTGTCAGGATATGCCTCGGCGGAATAGACGGCCTATTCCGCCGAGTTAATCCTGTCCCCGTACGTTAAGTTCAATCGGTCGGTCGGAGGACAGGCTGGAAGAAGCCTAGCGCAGTCGTGGCGGACTTCCTCGACGCCCTCCAGTCCGGCAGCCGCCAGGAGCAGCAACGTCACCGGCAGAACGAATATTACGGCCGGGAATCGCTTGGTGTGTCCTTCATGTAGTCAGCAACCACCCGCATCGCGGGGGCCTTGAGGTATACTCTCCCGATGGCAGAATGATATTTACAAAAACCAGATTGCGAAACCACCTCGTTTCATGAACAAAAAATGAGCGCATTTTCGCTCAAATCCGCCGTGAAACTGGGGTGGGGATCCACACCCAGAAGACGTGTATCATTGCCCCGGATTCGCCCGCGCTGTATATTATGACGTGCTAGACTCACTTCCGTATTCGATCATTGGAGACGAAATGAAGGGACTTGTCCTGGTTGCCACCTTTACGGCGGCGATCACCATGATTGGCGACTCGACGGCCCAGCCGTCCCCGAATCGCATCATCGGATACTACACCGCCTGGTCCATCTACGCCCGGAACTACCACGTGACGAACATCCCGGCGGCGATGGTCACGCACATCAACTACGCATTCGCCAACGTCCAGGGTGGAAAAGCCGTCCTCGGCGATCCGTGGGCGGATCTCCAGAACTTCCAGAAGCTACAGACCCTCAAGAAGGGCCATTCGCACGTGAAGACATTGCTCTCCCTGGGCGGCTGGACGTGGTCGGGAAATTTCTCCGACGCGGTCCTGACCCCGACCTCCCGGCAGACCTTCGCCGCCTCGTGTGTGAACCTAATGGTGGCCCACGGCTTCGACGGCGTGGATATAGACTGGGAGTATCCCGTGAGCGGCGGACTGCCCAGCAACAAGACTCGGCCCCAGGACAAGCAGAACTTCACCCTCTTTCTCGCGGAACTCCGCAGTCAGCTGGATGCCGAGGGGAAAAAGAACAACACATATTACCTGGCCACCATCGCCGCCCCCGCCAATCCGGCCATCATCCAGAACATTGAGGTGTCGAAGATCCACCCGTACCTCGATTGGGTCAATATCATGACGTACGATTTCCACGGCCCCTGGACGCCCTGGAACGGGGTGACGGGGTTCAATTCGCCCCTCTACATGGATCCGAAGAATCCCGAGCCCGAGCCGGCCCGGTCGACCTTCAACGTGGCCGCCGCCGTCAGCCGGTACCGGACGCTGGGTGTGCCCCGTCGCAAGGTGCAGATCGGCCTCGCCTTTTACGGGCGTGGATTCGCCGGGGTCAGCGGCGGCACCAGCGGACTGTATGCAAAGTACACGGGGCCGGCCTCGCCGGGCACCTGGGAGAACGGTGTCTTCGACTACACAGATCTCAAGAGAAACTACATCAACCGGGCCGGATACACGTCTTACTGGCACATCACGGCCAGGGTCCCGTGGCTCCACAACCCGACAAAGCGGGTGATGATCAGCTATGACGATCCTCGCGCCATCCGGGAGAAGGCCTGGTTCGTGAAGGCGGCCGGGATCGGAGGCGCCATGTTCTGGGAATTCAGCGGAGATCGCGATGCCGACCTTCTTCAAGAAGTCCACCGCGTCCTGAAAACAGAACCGGGACTCCGCGCCCCGGCGAGAAACATCAGTATCCAGGCACCCATACTCGCCGACCTCCACATGGAGGGCGGCACCGCTCGCGCCGGTTCGAGGTATCTCCTGGCCGGTTCTCTCGGCGGAACCCACCCGGGCTTTCCGCTTCCGGGTGGAGTCGTACCACTCGACTTCGATCCTTTCACCGGCTTCACCCTCGCTGCCGCGAACACGGCGGTTTTCCCGAACACGGTGGGCACCCTCGACAAGTCGGGCACGGCCAGGTGCGGCGTCAATTTCGCGGCGGTCGGTCCGCTGCCTCCGTCTCTCGTGGGGCTCCGCATCAGCATGGCCGGATGGGTGCTGCAGTCGCCGTCGACCATCAATGGCGAAGCCACGAACCCGGTGGATTTCTTTCTCATGCCTTGAGGTCCCGGAGCATGCGGGTAGAATGGGCAAAAAAGGAGTGGGGCCATGCGCTTCAGGTCTCTTTCTATTACTCTCGGAATAACGTCCATCCTCGCCTCCTTCGTTCTGACGAGTCTCGAGGCCCAGTCCCTCCCGGACAGGATCCTCGTCGGCTACTGGCACAACTGGACGTCGCCCAACGCGCTGAAGCTCACCGCGATCCCGGCCGAATACGACGTGGTCAACATCGCCTTTGCCACCCCGACCACGCTCTACGGATCTACGATGCGCTTCACCCCGGCACCGGGGATCTACGCGACCCGGCAGGCGTTCATCAATGACGTTCAGTGGCTCCAGAACCGGGGCAAGAAGGTGCTCGTCTCCATCGGCGGCGGCAACGATCCGGTTCAGCTGAAGAGTGCATCGGATGTGCATAACTTCGTCACCTCCATGCTCCAGATCGTCAAGACCCACGGCTTCGACGGCATGGACATCGACCTGGAAGGCGCGTCGCTGAGTCTCCAGGCCGGTGACCGCGATTTCAGGGCGCCCACGAGCCCCCTCATCGTCAACTTCATCAGCGCGGTCAACCAGCTCCTGAATCAGGCCCCTCCGGGCTTCCTGCTGACCGCAGCGCCGGAGACGGCCTTCGTGCAGGGGGGCGCCGCGGCCTACGCCGGGATCTGGGGCGCGTACCTGCCCGTCCTCCACGCCCTTCGCCATCGCCTCACCTACGTCCACGTGCAGCACTACAACACCGGCACCATGCCCGGTCGGGACGGAAAGAACTACACGCCGGCCACCGCCGACTTTCACGTGGCCATGGCCGACATGTTGATCGCCGGTTTCAAGGTGAGCGGCGGCATTGTGTTTCCTCCGCTCAAGCCGGACCAGGTGGCCATCGGCCTTCCCGCCAGCACCTCCGCGGCGGGAAGCGGGTACACGCCGCCTGCGGTCGTCCACACCGCCCTGGACTACCTCTACCTGGGCAAGCCCTTTGCCGGCAAGTACACCCTCGCGAGCCCGAACGGCTACCCCCGATTCCGCGGTCTGATGACGTGGTCCATCAACTGGGACGTCCAGAACAACCTGCAGTTCTCGAAGAGCCACAGGGCATACCTGGACAGCGTGTTCCTGAAGACGGATGTCGCCTCCATCCCGGCGGCCAAGGGAGGAACCGCCAACTTCACGCTCCGGGCCGGCAAGGGCAACGCGAACCGGAGGTACTTCCTGGTGGCCAGCCTGAGCGGAACCCGGCCAGGTACATTGCTGCCGGGTGGATTGGCCACGCTCCCGTTGAACCTGGACCCGCTTTCCTTCCTGGTGCTCACGGGAGCTGCCGGCTCCATCTTCCAGAACTTTGCGGGCACCCTTGACGCTTCGGGCGACGCCCCGGCGCGCCTGGTCCTGTGGCCGATTCCCGGTTTCACCGGCGCGACTGCACACTTCGCCTACGCCCTGGACAGCCCCTGGAACTTTGTCTCGAATCCGGTGCAGATCGGCATCACGCCATAGCCGCCAGCGGATGAGTTGAGCCGACTCGACGTGCCGTGGACCCACGATGGGGAGCGGGTCACTCCTGTTCCCACTTTTGGATAATCCGCCGCCAATATCTTACCTGAACTTCTTTCGGCACGATTCGAACCTCGTCCTCGAGAATGATTGCTGCTCGGGAATCCGTAAGCGCCATATATCTATTTAGGGATCGCAATAATTCGAGTGCCGTGATCTTCCGTCGACCCTGCCTGTAGGGCTGGTCGAAACGCGATTGGAACAGTTCGGGGGGAGTGTAGCCAGTGACACGAACAGGGATCCCGAGGTGCTCGCCGAGCCAGCCTATCACCTGATGAAACGTCTGGACACTACCATCGTAAGGTAATTGCAGCATTTCCAGGCGATGTGCAATTTTCGGAGCAGTATAGTAGACAAGGTAGCCCGAACGGCGAGACTTGCAGAAGTAGTCACGAGCTTCACGATCGTGGAGCCTGGCGAGGGCGACGGCCGCGGCCCATCGGAAGTCGGAGGCCGTGGGGCCGTACTCTCGTTTCACAACATCGTTCTCGTCAAGGTGAAGAAAGTCCTTGAGTGTATCGCGATAGCCCTCCGAATCGAGTGCGCCCAGGGCCTCAAGCGCCGTGACCGCCAGGTGCTTTTCGAATAGGTGCCTCGCGTGTGCCTGCTTTTCGGGATCCTGGCGCTCGCGGAGGTCTTCGAGCAATCGCATCATCCGGGGGGCAAACTCCTTTCGGCCGGAATAGGCGATCCCCCGAACCACCCACCCCGGTGAGTCGAGACCCCACTGGTCGAGAAATTTCAACATGCTCGGCGCAGCATTTTTCGGTCGGTAGTTTCCAATATCCGACGACATCGCCTTCGCCTGCCTGCGCGTGCATCGATCGAACGCCAGTTCGATGGCGTCGTCGGTTCCCTCTGCGTCAATCATGAACAGCGCCTTGGCAGCTCCGATCAGCAACACTCGGTGTTTGATGAACGGCAGGATGTCCGGGACCGCTTCTTTCGCTTGCATGCGCCCGAGATGATCGAGCACAGCGAACAGAAATCCCTGGTCGTCCACCTTGAGGAGCTTACGAAGATCGGGCACGGCCTCGCGACCTAGCAGGTGTACGAGCTCGTTCAGCAACGCCTCACGTCGGCGGCTTCGCATTGCAGGATTGTCCGATTCCATCGCTTCAACCAGTGCCGCCCGCTTCTCTTTCTTCCACTCCCGTACTCGTTCGCTCTTTTGATAGATTGCCAAGGCAGGCAACTTTTCGTCCGCATTCCACACGAGACGGCGGAGCGAACCGGCCGCGGCCTGCGCCACTTCGAGGTCCGGATCCTCAAGCTTTCTCACGAGCGCGCTGACGATCGCGTCAGGTGGCGGAACGATCTGACCAAGGGCGGTCGCGGCTCGTTTCCGTACGTCCGGGGAAGCGTCATCGAGTGCGGAGACCAGAGACTCTGCCAACTCGGGTGCCGGTTTCGACAGGCCTGCGAGCATTTGAGCCGCCGCTTTCCGCACCTCGGGCCTCTCGTCAGAGAGCCGACGGCGTACCGCGACCAGTACCTTGGGAGTGTGTGGCACCCGTCCGAGCACCTTGATCGCGAGCCGCCGAACGACCGGATCTGGGTCGTCTGTTGCGTCGATGATGAGGTCGAGGCCGCGCCCGACGTGCTGAAGATGCCGTGATACGACTTCCATGGTAGCGCGTCGTATTCGCGAGTCTTTGTCACACAATCCCGCAGCGATCATCTGCAGGCCTCGCTCGACCTTCAACTGCGCTTCAACCGCTGCCTTCTTCGCCGCCTCTTTGTCGTACTTGGCGCGAATGACGAGACAATGACCTTCGTGTGGGACGAGCCTCGGCGCTCGCAGCAGAGCTTCTGCCGCAACGATGCGGTCTTTTCCCGTGAGCGTATCAGGGGCGAGGGCGTCGGCGAGAATCAGCGCCTCGATCGCCCGTGTCCTCCCGCGTGCGCCTTCGTCGCAGGCCGCAAGCTTCTTCAGAATGGCGATTCCCGGCTCCCCGAGCCTCGCCAGCATGGTGCTGGCCGCCGCCGCCTCATAGGAATTTTTGCCTTCGACCTGGCTGACGAGCTTGTCGAGGAGCATTTTCGGCGGCGGCTTCAATGTACGAAGCTGCTCGAAGGCAACGTCGCGCTGGGCCTGGACGTCATGGTCCAGAAGACCGATAAGAGCTTCGATTCCCATGCGTCCCGTGCAACGTAATACCCAAGCTATTCTCGGGACCACGTCCCATGAATCTGGATCCTCGTGGACGCGGAGGAGGCGTGGAACGATTTCATCGTGTCCTGTTGCCACCTTTGCGAGCGTTCTGGCCACCTCATCTCCGATTTCCCGTGGGGAGGCCCGCAGCAGCTTCAGGAGAGGTGTGATCGCAGCGTCTCCGGCACGCTCGAGACGGGCATATGCAGCAGTGCGTACATGTGCGCCCGTGAGACCCTTATGTCGGCGCAGCAAGGACAGGAGCCCTCCTCGTCCGGCCAAGCTCCGATCTACCATTCTGGCGATCTGCTTTTCGAGTTCCGGCCTCAGCTCTTCCTGACAATGAGCCGACGTTGTGAAAATAACGGCGCTCAGCAGAATGATCAGTTGAACTGGACTCGGCATGACAACGTCCTCCTCTCCCAATCGGGAGAAAGGGAACCAAGGATGAAACAGCCGGCCGGTGGACGTATGGCCACCGCCGGATTTACCTACGAGGTGATCTGGAACAACCAGGGATTCGCGATTGCCCGGATTCCATTAAGATCGAAGGTGGCATAGGTGCCATGCACCTTGACGCCGACGAGCGCTGCGGCGCCGGGAATGGCCACATTCGCCTGGGCGATGCCGGAGGGACTCAGCACGCCCTGGAAATTGATGAACACCGCTGGAAGGACGTTCGCCAGCGTCACGAAGAACATGCCATCAGGCACGGCCGGAATGAACCGCCGCCCGACGGGAATTCCAGGCTGGCTGCCGCTGATTGTGAGTGCCATCACATAGTTCTGGCTACCCTCGGTAACGGCCGACAGCAGGAGCGGATAGGACGTGCCGATCTTCGGCGTTCCGGAACTGCTCAGCGAGGCGACCGGGAACGATTCGGACCAGAACGTGTAGCTCGGACTCGGCGCCGTCTGGTCTCCGGTACAGTAGATGAAGTGCAGCCCGAGCGCCGTTCGATTGAATACCGGATAGAGCGAACCACGAAAATTCGGCAGCCACATGTAGTTGAGCGCGTTGGGCGGCAGGCTTCCGGTGGTGGTCAGCTTCGCGTAGGTCGTCGGCGCAGGATCACCATCGTGCCAGCGCGCCAGAAGGAACTGGCCGGTTTCGTAATTGCGATAGGTGAAATACACCTCACCGCTGGCTTCATCGCAGGCCAGGCAGATGACGTATCCCCAGCTGTTCCCGCCGCCGGGCCTGAACTTGGCATGGGTGGTCTTGTAGACGGGCACCGGCGCGGACCATTTCAGTGCGAATCCGTCCCACTTGCGAAGCTCCCAGTTCGGGTTGCCGGTTGTCGAGCGCTGGGTGTCGTTGCCGTAGACGATGTAGACATTTCCCTGAAGATCGGCCGCCATACTGGAGAACTCGTCGTCGCTCAGGTTGACGTTGCCGAGCGGTGTCACGGTCCAGGTGGGCGATATGGCGTTCGGGTCCATCCACTGGTGATGGACGGTGTCGCCGTTGCCCGTCGAGTAGAAGGAGGCGTGGATACGGTCGAGCACATCCACGACCAGGGAAGCGTGCTGGCAGTTCGGGGTCATGGTAAATGTCGGATTGGTAGGCGTGAATTTCATGTCCGACGCCAGCGGCTTGTCCGAACGGCTCATGATGCACCGCCAGGAGGAGGTGGTGCTGTGAAGCATCCAGACGTAGTCCTTGGAGTCGACGGCCAGGGCGGAGGTGGTGCGGCCGTAGCCGTCGGGCACGATCTGCACCTCCGTGCCCCAGGACTGCGTCGCCCGATCCCAGCGGTTGTAGAAGATGCTGCAGTTCTTGTAGTTGGTCACCTGGTGGTTCCAGGTCACGTGCAGGTTCTCCTGGCTGTCGATGGCAAGGGAGCCGGGGACGTTGCCGTAGTGACCGGCGGGATTGCTGTCGAACCCGATCTGCCACTTGAGATTCCAGGTCTTGCCGCCATCAGAGCTCCGGGCAATGCCGAGACGCCACTCGGTGGCCGGCGGATTCAGCCGGTCCCGGTAGAGGGTGTAGAGATTCCCCCCCCTGTCACGCACGATCACGCGCGGCCCGATGCCGGCGTGAAAAGCTCGGATGGGCCCCGTATAGACAACGGATTGCGCGGCCAGCGTCGTGGCCGTAAGGACGAGCAGGAGGACCGGACGGAGAAGTTCAACGCGACACATGGCTGTTCTCCTTTCAGGGTTATCCATTCCCCGGCCGAGGGAACGGTACTGCATTCTCCTTCAGCTTACGGCGGAGCGAAAGAGGGTAGCGAGTTTCCCTGATCGAATGCTGCCAAATGCGTCGCCACAACCGGACCTCTTTCAGAGATTTACAGATTATGCAGAGACCTGGACACACCTGTATTCTGATTACTCAACCCCCTTTTTTCGCCGGCGCGACTGCGCACTTCGCCTACGCCCTGGACAGCCCGTGGAACTTCGTCTCGAATCCGGTGCGGATTGGCATCACTCTAACTCTCGGAGTGGAACGATGAGTGGGGGTGGGTCAACGCAGTATCAATACTCCAGGCGACTGCACCTGAGCGGATTTCCGGTCGCAGGCATCAACCCTGCAGTGGATCCCAGGTGAAGGTCGTTCGGGTTGAATCCATGATCGTGATCGCCGAAGGATACTCTGCGGCACGTTGTTTGCGGCAGGCCAGGTCAATCCCTGATTGACCGGCGACTGCTGGCCGAGGCGTTCCCGGACGGTAACCGACGTATCCGGACGGGGACACTGCGACGCTCAGGACAACTGTCGATCGGAACGCCGTGAACGGCCACATCATCATCACTTCCGAGTCCAGACACATCCCGATGCCGTGTAGATGTGCTCTCCAAGGACATATGTCCGATAAACATGCACGAGTTTGTCCGGC
>CAZAKZ010000118.1:0-17659 GCA_964485695.1 uncultured Planctomycetota bacterium
AGAGCATTGAAGACCGCGCGTTCGGCTTCTGCGGCATATTGAGCCTGCCCGGTTACCTCCAGCAGATGCAGGTTCAACTGGATCCAGGTCGTTGTACTGCAGGTTTCCACAAGTGCTTTGCCCGGGTCGAAATCCTGCGGGAGCGCAAAACACTCGTTGTTCCCGTTGTACGGCATCTTGATGCTCCAGGGGCCGCCTGTGGAATACAGGTGCTCCTTCCTGATGTTGCTCCAGCCGTTTTCCGCGGTCTGGAGATAGCGTTCGTCGCCGGTGTGCCTGTAGAGGAGCACGTAGCCAAGCAGGTTGGCCATCAGTTGGTAGGCTTTACCATCGCCGGGATCGGAAACATCCTTTCGTTCGAGCATCGAACCCATGAGGCGAAGCTCGGAGTTCTTTTCACTACATGCGACGATGTGTTTCGCGAACTCGAGAAAACGCTCTTCGCGAGTCCGCTCGTACAGCATCATGATGGACTCAAGTAGCGTCGTTGATGAAATGCCGCGCCTCGTTCCGTTCTGGGTAATGTCGGCCTTTCCTTCCCCATACGTACCGATCAACAAATCAGCCATCCGTTCACAGGCCCTCACGACACGATCGTCGGGATGAAAGCGTTCGTAGGTCAATAATCCGTAAAGGTTGTAGCGATGCGACCAGATATCCCAACTCCTCTTGTCCTCAGGTGCGTTGTAGAATCGGCGCGGTATCGCATAAGTGCCCAAGTAGCCATCGGCTTCCTGCGATGCCACGAGTCGTCCGACGGTCTGGTGTAGTGTCTTGCCGAGTGTCTCAGCGCCCGTTTCCTCGCAGGCCAGCGTCGCGGCGTGCAGCCATTTGCCGACATGTTCGCCCTGCCACGGGTGAACACCGGGCCGTGATTCATAGCCGGAAAGAAGGTAGCCGTCATCGGCTACGCTCCGAAGACGCTCATTGCGCCACAGTGCGACTCGTTGCCCAAGCAGCCCAATGCCATGTGTGCTCGGCAACGGCTTCCAACGAGTGGTTTCCTCGCGCTTTTCGCTGTCCTGCCCCCAGGTTGGCACTGCGAGACAGCAAAAAAGAACGGTCGTTACCAAGAGTTTTGCGTTCTTCATTCTTTGATTCCCTCTGGCGCGGTCTTATCATGGTCTGACGCATCAGCGAGCAGTTTCCAGAATTGGCGATCAAATCCTCTGCCTGCATGCGGCCGATCGCCAAGACGCGTGACTACGGATCCACCCTGTGATTCTTCAATTGCTCCTCCTGCCAGTGCTTCCAATTGGAACCGTCATACCAGCGCGGCTGCGCCAGTGATTGCTCCCAGACTTCCATCTTCTGCAACAGGGTTCGTGCCTTGTCTGGAAACTCCGTCGCCACGTTCCTCGTCTCCCCTGGATCCTCTTTCAGGTTGATCAACATCAGCGGGGCGAGCAACTGGCGCTCTATCTTCAAAGGGTTCTCCGCCACACGCAGCAACTTCCAGGCGCCCTCGCGGACGACCGTCACGCGCCAGAACCGCCAGAACAGCGTCTCGTGCGGAGCGCCGTCACACTGGCCTTTGAAGTAAGGCAACAGGTTCACTCCATCCATCGCCCACGCCGGTTCGACCTTTCCGCCGCCGGCTTCCAGGCACGTTGGCAACAAGTCCAAGGAGGACACCGGATGGTCGAAGCGTACTCCCTTGGGCAGCTCAGCCGGCCATGACACGATGAACGGCACGCGGATGCCTCCTTCCCAATACGTGCCCTTGAAACCACGCAGCGATCCGTTGAAATGCACGTTCCCCTGAGTGCCCCCATTATCGTTCAGGAACACAATCAGCGTGTTCTCCGTCAGTTTCAGCCTATCCAACTGCGCCAACAATCGCCCGACGTTGTCGTCCATCGACTTGGTCATCGCCGCCACCATCCAGCGATTCTTCGGGTCGATCTTCGGACATTGCTCCAGATCTTCTTCCTTGGCGTGGAACGGTCCGTGCACTGCGTTGTACGACAGGTACACGAAGAACGGGCGTTTCTGATTCCGGTCAATGAAGTCCATCGCCGCGTCCGTGAAATCGTCCGTCAGATAGGTGATCTCCGACAACTCGTCCACCGGCTCATCATCGCGCCGGATAGCCGTCCCGCGCCCCGGTTTCTTCAAGGGCCAGTACGAGCGCGAGCCGCCAAGAAAGCCATAGAACTCGTCAAAACCACGGCGGTTGGGATGATACTTTGGCAATTCGCCCAGATGCCACTTGCCGATCGCCATGGTGCGATAGCCTTGCGCTCTCATCACATCTCCCAACGTGCGTTCGTTGGTATCCAGCCCTAGATCCTCCTTCGTGTACCCTGGCGTCGGGATGGTTGGCACATTGCATTCCGCCCCGAACCGCTGCTGGTATCGTCCCGACATTAGGCCCATCCGTGATGGCGTACATGTCGACGCCGTGACGTAACCCTGCGAGCAGAAAACCCCTTCCTTCGCCAGCCGGTCGATATGCGGCGTCGGCACGAGCACGCCTCCCGTCACTCCAAAATCGGCATACCCCGCATCATCCGACAGAATGATGATCACGTTCGCCTGCGCAGCCTGCACACAACATGGCGACAGCGCGATAGCCGCGATGACCAATACTGGCTTGCAGTTCATAAACCACCTTATCTGCTATCTATGCGAATTCTCTACGTCGTCACCGTAATGGAGCGTGCTGCGGAGACATTTCGAGAAGGGTCATTCTCACGGCTGTACGCCCAACGCTTGCAGGTTACTTATGGCCGTCTCGTCGCCCTGCGCAGCGGCTCGTCGATACCAGTTGATGGCTGCCTGCCGATCGCGGTTTACACCAAGGCCGTTTTCGCACATGTAGCCGAGGTAGACCTGCGACGGCGCGTAGCTCTTGTCGGCTGCTTCTCCGAACCACTTCCTTGCCGCGCCATAGTCGCGCGGAACACCACGTCCTTCCGCCAGCATGACCGCCAGATTGTGTTGCCCCACGATGTATCCTTGAATGGCCGCTTTCTTGAACCATTCCGCGGCAGTTTCTTCGTTCTTGGCTACGCCGCGACCGGCCTGATACATGGCGCCCAGGTTGGTCTGGGCCATCGCGTTGCCTGCTTCGGCCGCCTTCCGATACCAGTTTTGCGCCTGCTCGAAATCCTGGGCTACACCACGTCCCAACTCGTACATGGTCGCCAAATCATTCTGGGCAAGTGCATAGCCGCCGTCCGCCGCCTGGCGAATCCACTGGGCGGCCACCGTGTCGTCACGTGTCACGCCTTTGGCGTTGGCGTACATCAGCCCCACCGAGTAGACGCCCGCAGGATAGTCTTGGTCCGCGGCGCGACGGTACCACGTAAGGGCTTCCACAACGTCCTGCGATACTCCCACTCCGTTTTCGTACAATTGGCCCAGCCGGTATTGCGCATCGGCCAGTTCGGCATCGGCCGCCTTGCGATACCAGCGGACGGTCTCCTCCAAGTTCTTTTCCACGCCCCATCCGTTCAGGTAGAGAACGCCAAGTTGCACTTGCG
Organism: uncultured Planctomycetota bacterium; assembly: GCA_964485695.1. GTDB lineage: Bacteria > Planctomycetota > JAFGQW01 > JAFGQW01 > JAFGQW01 > CAZAKZ01. The sequence continues at coordinate 3,489 of CAZAKZ010000118.1, forward strand.
CATCCCAGCAGTCGTTTTCGGCGGCACGGCACAGCCATTGGAACGCCTGTTGATAGTCCTGGGTAACGCCGGTGCCGAATGCATACATGGTGCCGAGGTTGTGTTCGCCCAGCGAATACCCGGCGTCCGCCAGTTGCCGCAACAACTCGACTGCTTTCGCGCTGTCCTTTTCGACGCCGTTTCCGTTGTGGTACGCACTGGCCAACTGAAAGATCCCGTCGCGATCGCCCTGGTTCGCCGAGGCCTGGAACCACCTGACCGCCATCTCTGGACTCTTCTGCACGCCAAGACCTTGTTGGATACACTGGCCTATCACAGCCTGAGCCCACGCGTTGCCGGCATTCGCTTTGGGCAGGCAGATTCGATAGAACTCCCGCTCTTCCGGTTTCGCGGCAAGCTTGATATCCGCCTGCCGCCGATCGTTGCCGCGCAGGTACTCCACCTGCGCCTTACTGCCCGGAGGAATTCGACCGATCATCGCGACAAACTGCGACGGCCGGTAAACCGATCGGCCGTCGAGATTCAACACGATATCGCCCGCCGCGAATCCGCTGCGCTCGGCAGGTCCTCCGGGCAACAGATCGACGATGTAGACGCCATACGTGCGAGGCAATCCGGCGGCCTCGGCACGACGCCGGTCCATGCTGCGAATCGAGGCGCCGAAGTAGGATTTCTCGCCCGTCGGCGCGCTTGGGGCCGCCGGCGGCGGTTCCACCGGTGGCGACGCTGGCTCGGGCTCCTCCGAAGGTTGGACGGGAATGGGTTCAGTGGTGCTCTCGCCGCCGCGCGAACGGACCTTCTGGCCGGCCTTCACTTTTCCCGTAGCCTTTTCCACGCGGGCCAACACGAAATCGCCCTCGATGCCGGTCACCACAGCGGTCGCGACCACAGCGACGCCCACGTCCGGCACTTCGACGTAGATCTCCAGGCGTTCGCCTTCACCAGGCAGGAACTCGAAATCGGCCTCGATCTTAAGTTGCTGGCCGTCTACCTCGGCCACGACGCCGCCGACGTCTTCCGCCCGACCCGGCGTCAAAAAGACCGTCAGAACGACAAACCAAGTCACTCCCACACAGCGCGCCATCAATTAATCCCCTCTTCGAGAGTATTGAACAAGAGATTGTTCTTGTCTTCGTCGTATCGTGTAGACCGGAATCTATCACTCGGGCGATTCCGGTTGTTCGTCGACGTGGACCTGCGGCGCCGTCGGCACAACCTTGACCGTGTCGGCCGTCCAATCGATGCCTTTACGGATACCTGCGCGAACGTATTGCGAGCGCGGTCGTCCCTGCTCATCAAAAGCCCCTTCCGTCAGCCGGTAATGACCCTTCTGCGCAGCGCGTTGCAGTCCTCGCGTGTGCCGCCAGGTCGCTTTGTCGGTCACGTCGACGGCCTCGAATACGTTGTCGGAATAGACAGCGTTTGCGGTGAGCTGCACCGTGTTGCCCGCGCAGCGCACAGGCGATCGAGGCCAGATGGCAAGCATCAGCAGTTCTCGATCTGAGGAATCGTCATCATCGGCTGGTTTGCCGATCTCGAGAAACCAAGCACCCACGGGAGTCTTTGTCGGACCGGTACTCTTCAAGTCGTCTTTAGATCCCGCTTCGCTTTCGTCTTGCCAGTAATTGACGTTGCTTGTGAGGTGATACGTCCCGGGCTCAAACTGAGGATCGATGCCCGTATGATTGAAGAAACCTTTCTGTACGAATGCTGGTTCTCCATCTTGGCCGACTCCGATGTTCGGAAAGTCCTTCTGTTTCTGTGCCTGCCCAGTGCGTCCCATGCCACCAATGTACGCGTTGGCCAGCAGATCCTCGTCGCGCGGGCTGGGAACGCGCCAACCTTGAAGGGTCGTATTGAATTCCATGATTTGCTCGATCCGTCGATTGTTGCCCTTTTGTACGTGATGCAGTTCCCGGCGGCCTTCCGTGATCTTGAGCGTTGTCTTTCCCGATTTCGGATCGGTGAATCCATCAAGCGCAAAACGGACATTTTGGCTGTACGCCGTTCGGCGTTGCGCCCAGCCTGGGTTGAAATGGTCGAGCGGCAAATCGTAGTTGGCCTTGCCGCTGATGGCACCGTTGGGATCGATCGATACAATTAGCGGCGTATAAGAATAATCGCTACTTCGCACCCAACCGGGACCAGAATTAGCGTCCCACAGCTTTGCGTGAAAGCGGCCGGTCAGCATGCTGGGCTTGGCCTGGGAAGGACTCTCCGGCGATGAACCTGAGGAAGGTGCCGTCGGCGACTGCGCCGCTGTCTTTCCCGGTTCTTTCTCCCCTTCTCCGCCTGTCGGCGGCTTGCCCGAAGTCCCACTGTCACTCTCGCCCAAGTTGTCGAATCGAAGGACCGCCCGCTGATCCACACCTCGCGAATCGGTCACGCGGACCTTAAGGTGGTGAACGCCTTTGTTGCACGCGACGTAGATCGTGTTGAAACCCGGACCAGGATTCCCGAGCGCGTCAGCGAAAATGTCCCCAGTGCTTCTGACCCATTCAATTCGATAAGGAGGAACGCCACCGAGCACAAGGTACCGCACTTCCCAGGCCATCTGCGACCCACGCTTCTCTGAACAGTCGGGCGCGGAAAAGGATAGGCGCGGAAACGTGAGGCGGAAGGCATGATCGTCCGGCTCCCCCACGAGCAACACGATGGGGTAATCGAAAATCGATCGGTTCGAGTCCTTTACAAAGAGGTATCCGTCGATCACCCCCCTTTGTGCAGGCGTTTTGAACGTAAACTCGCACGGGCCGGCCTGGGTGAGTGTTTCTTGGGGGATAGTAAGCCCTGTCCTTTGAGCCGTTTCTGCCGCTGTAAACGTCAAAACGGCGGAGCACTTGTATGTCGGCTTGCCGCCGTCGACGGAGAACGCCACGGTGGCCGTTTCGTTCGGTTTGACACGATACCTGTCCATCGGTGCGGTGATGTACACTTCCCCGCGCAAGACGCGGAGCTTGTGTTCGAGCTTCTTCACCTCCGCCACCAACCGGAAAAGTCTCTTCTCGATGGCCGCCCGCCGGCCCTGCAACTCCCGCTGCTCGGTTGTCAACCGGCCGAGGGCCTCTTGGCGGATTTGTTGCATCTCGGCCCGATATCTTGCCCGAACCTTCTCCCGCCGCTGCTCAAACGGTTGCCCGTGCGTTTGTTTCCACCGCGCTACCTGGTCTAGGGTTGGACTGTCTCCCAAGGCAGCCTGCCGAGCGGCCAGTTCGTCACGCTCGATGTTCTTCATCCCGTTCTCGTACTGCCGCCTGGCCGCGTTTGACTTCAGCTCTTGCTGCGCGAGTTGTTGCCGTCGGGTCAATGGGTCGGGCCCCAGTTTCCGCTCCTCGACACGCACCTGGTCTAACTCTCGCTGAACGTCGTCCCGCTTCTGCTGAGCTTTCTCCAACTGCTCTTCGAGCCGCATTATCTCCTTCACGTCAGCCGCCCATCCCAATGAAGGCACAATCAAGAGCAGCGGAAGAATATGAAGCGCAGCCAAGGAAGCAATGAACACCTCGGAGAACCATCGAGCGCCACACATGGCAACAGCTCCTCGTGATGGAATGAATGGGAGCGAAAAGAGCGGGGTTTATCTTACCATGTCGGAGACGAGGCTTCATCCGGTTTGCCAGGGTCGATTCCGTTGAACGGGCAAACTCGCGACTGTTACCGAGTTCCGCAAGCGACATCCGCGTGCCGGGTTAATCCGATGTCGATGTGTTCAACACCTGCCATTGAGTTGGAATGAGTGCAACGAGACAGAGTAGTATCCGTTCGTGTCGCTTCTCATTCTGACGCTGCAGTGACCTGTACAGTATCACTTACCCATTTGTCTCCCTGCCGTATGCCGGCTCGGACGTACTGGGTATCCGAAGAGTTAAGCCAGTAAAGCCCTTTCATGACCGTACCGGCGTCGCCGGTTGCCGGTACCAAGCCTCGGGTCTGACGCCATGTTGCCTCGAACGTCAGGTCCTTAACGGTGAATACATCGTCTCTGTAAATCCCCTTCGCCTGGAACTGCCGTGTTGATCCCTGGAGCATCGGAATCGGCGGTCGTGGAAACACAAGTAGAGCCAGCAATTCCGGTTCTTCAGGGGCGTCACCCGCGCGGTGAAGGAGTTCGAGAAACCAGGTTACCGGCCCAGTCTCCTCGACCATCCGCTGGGCGCTCTCTGTTCGATCTTTCACCTTGTTGCTATCTCTGCCGGTCGTGATCTCTTCATGACGCGTAATGGAGTGTTCCACGTGCGCTTCGCCTTCACCCAACCCCCGCACGCCGAGGAATCCCTCTTGTTCAAACCTCGCCGCACCGTTGGAGGCGGCAAGGGGCCTGGGAACATGGGCCTTGTCCTGCGAGTTCTGGAGTCCCCGCACATACGGCGAATTCGCGAGCATCGTATCCTTGGGACCGTGAATCCTCCACCCGTTGAGTGTCGTCTCGTACGCGGTGCGATACTCGAACACATCGCCGTCGGATTTTATCTGCTCAAGACTGCGCCCGCCTTGGCGCAAACGCAGAGTCGTCTTGCCGGTCTGCGGATCAAACCGGCCAGCCAAGTCGAATTTGACGTGGCAGTCCCACCGGACGCTGCTATCGGGCGACCTGGGAGCGTACTTGGATTCCGGGAACGTGTAATCTGCCTTCCCTGAAACCTGCCCCGACCTGCTGATGGTGACGACCAGAGGGGTGTAGAAATTGTCTTCGCGGTTCCTGCAGACTGGTTGCGGTAGGCCCGGATTGGTATAAGCGGGTCCCCAAAGCCGTGCGTGGAATTGTCCCGACAGCGGAGACCACTTGTCGACTGCTGACCGTGGACCTGTGGCAGTTTCTCCCGGCGTGCCACCAGAGGCAGTCGAAGGCTTTTCGGTAGACGTCATCTCGCCGTTGGTGGCGCGAACATCGAGACTCACTACGCTCGTATTCGCATCGCCATCCATGGCCTGGACGTAGACGGTGTAGCTACCTGGCTTGATGAACCGATAGGGCAACGTGAACGGCTGAGGATTCCCGAGCTCCGTTTCGATAAAAGCGGTCGTCCGAGGTACGTAGGAATGGATGCGGTACGGCGCGCGGCCACCCACGACTGAGAACCAGAGTGGCGTCGTTTCCCCGGTCTTTGCTTCCGCTTCAGGAACGTCAGCTCGCAGCCGCAGCGGAGTCGTTTCTTTCTCAGTCGGTCCTAGCGCATCGGGCCCTATATCCTGCCCGTGTCGGCGTCTCGCAATTTCTTTCTCCGTTTCGCGGACTACCCGTGCCCAAGAGGCCAACTCGCGTGTAACGCCGACGCGGAACTCTTGGACGAGACGATTCAGAATGGGGACATCTCTATTGGATCTCTCTCGCGCTCCTTCGAGCCCTCGGCGAAGTTCTTCGTTCGCCTTCACTTTCTCTTCTTCAAACGCTCGTCCCTCTGGACTAGCGAGCCACTGCTGATATCGCGTGTGGCGTACGGTGGGATCAGACAAATCCACACTTGCGTTTCGTTTCCCGAACGCTGCTTCTGCACGAATTTCGATCTCTTCCAACGCTGCGCGGCACGTATTTCCGGATTCAGCGACTTCCATGATGAAGGAAGCCGTACGTGTAAGTTGGTCGTAGGCGATGGCGTGTCGAGCCGTCTGTAATTCCTCGACCGCCTCCCATCTTTCAAGTGCTCGCGCGTGTTGTCGATTGGCAACGGCCTGGAATTCCTGAAGTTTCTCAACTGGCAGTTCGCGAAGTTGCTCGAGCGTCTTTTCGGCTTGTGCCAAGCGAGATTGTGGGCCCGCTTCCCGTTCAAGCTCGGCCAGCCTTCTGATCATTGGATCCCCCGGATTTTCAACGAGCAACTCCGCGAAGCTGGACGGACCATCCTCTGCCGCGGCGGACGAACGCTCCGCTGCAAACCAGAACGCAAGAACGCAGGACAACCACGCCATATTCGCAGATTGCATGCATGCGAACATCTCGAAGCTCCTCGTGACAGAAGGCACGCGCAGAAGAAGGCTGCACAATGCTATCACATACGGTGCAGCGTATCATCCGTCCTGCCGAGATCGATATTGCGGTACGTTCGTCTAACAGCGAGACCGGAAGTAGCCGGCGCTGGCATCTCATCCATCTCGTCAACGACTCCCGGGTGATCTGCTGCGCAAGCTTGTTGAGCTGTTTGGGATCAGCTAACATGGCTATATAGCCGTGGCATCCATAGCCCATACCGCAAACCCATGCCACTTTCCGAAACACTCGTCTGAGACAAAGTGAAGGGGAGAACGCCATGGAAGACCAGCCGCAGACAAACGATCCCAACAAACGGGAGGAGGACACCGAGGCTATCCTGCACCGGCGACGGTTTCTCATCCAATCGACTCTTGCCAGCGCCGGCCTTGGGGCCGTCGTCTCCGGCTGCCAGCCCCAGGCATGCCTTTCTGTCCGTCCCGATCCGTGCCTTTCTGTCGCTCCCCCGCCGGAACCGCAGGCGTGCCTGGACGTCGTAGAGCCCAAGCCGCAACCGTGCTTGGAGGTCGAGCCTCCCCGGCCGCAACCGTGCCTTTCTGAACCTCCCACGCCGGAACCCCAGCCCGAACCGTGTCTGAAAGTCGTGGAGCCGCCCCAGCCGCCTCCGAAACCGGAGCCGACGGTTTGCCTTTCGGTCGAAGAGGTCGACTGACGGGAGGGGGTTGTGTCGGTTCTCCTCCTCTCTCCGGGCAACAGTGGCCGACTCACCGGGAATTTTGGCAATTCCCACTTGGTCTCGATCGGATCGTATCTTCAGGCAAGGACGGGTGCCCGGGTCGAAGTTATCGATGTGGCCTATGAACGCTTCCTCACCTCGCGCGATCCACAACGGGTATTCAGCCGAGACTTCGCCGTCGTCGGACTGTCCTGCTACAGCTCGTACGACTACCTGACGGCGTACTATCTCGGCCGCGAGATCCGCGAGCGGAACCCAGACGTGATCCTTGTCGCTGGCGGCTATCACCCGAGTTCGCGTCCCGGCGATTTTCTCAATGTGCCGGGCTCCGAACTGAACGAATTGTCGCCCTTCGATCACGTGGTCGTTGGCGAGGGGGAGTTGCCGATGGCGCGGATCGTTGGCGCCGCGGTTCGCGGGGAGAGGTTGTCGGAAGAAATCCTGGGTCCCGAGCCGATCGACGACCTGGACGACTTGCCGCCGCAACAATGGCACCTTCTGGATCGTTACCGCGATGTCGCGCGATCAATCGGCGGGCAGTTCAATCTTCCTTTCAGTCGCGGCTGCCCGTTTCAATGCAGCTTCTGCACGGAGCGTGTCAAGGGCGAGTCTCGTTGGCGGGCGTGGTCGCCCGAGCGTGCCGAAGAGGAACTCCTGCGAGTCCACCGGTGGCTCGGCCTGGAGGGTTGGAAGCTGTTCATTTCCGACGCCGTTTTCGGTCTGAAACCAGCGTGGCGACGCGAGATGCTCCAGCGGCTTGCCCGGCTGGATATTGGCCTCGACAAGATCTGGACGCTGAGCCGCATCGACGTAATAGACACGGGCGACGTCGAGCGATACCAACGGGCAGGGTTTGGCATCGGCCTTGGACTCGAATCGGGCGATCCCGGCATCCTGGCGCTCACGGGCAAGACTCGCAATCCTGATGAATTTCACGGTCGATTTCGAGAGCTGGCAGAGGAAGCAGCCGTGGTCGGTCTGCCTTGGGGAGCCAACATGATCGTCGGCCATCCGGGCGAGACCGAAGAAAGCCTCGAGCGTTCCGCCCGCTTGGTGTCCAGCCTCTTCCTCGGCCCCGAAAACCCGACCGGTTTCCTCTCCGTCGATCCGTTTCGGTTCTATCCCGGTTCCCTGATCGACCGGCGCCGGCAATACTACGAGCAGACGTTTGGCGCTCGGATTCACCGTCCGCGATGGTGGAACTACTCCGAGCAGTCGTTTACCAGCGAGTGGGTCGACCCGTCGGCCGAGCTAGACTATCGTCAGCGAGAGCGCGCGACAGCGCGATTGTTCGAGCCGATTGTTCAGGGCATCGCGAAACGCTTCGCCTACCGCGGACCGGCGGTCGATTATTTTCGCCGAAGCGTCGACCGGGCGTGCGAAGACTTTGGGCCGGCGCGGCGATTGCGCACACTGGCCGATTACCATCTCTGGCGTCGTCTGACCGGCGAGGCGCAAACTCATCTGGTCGACGACGCCGAGGCTCGCCGCCTGCTGCGCGAGTCGCGCCGGGACTCCTGACTTCTCGCGAATTCAGCTACGGTTGGTCCGTATCGTTGGCGATGGCGGCAGCGACGGCCGTGGGAAGTGCTTCGCCGCCGGCCAGACGGGCAGCCGTTTCGCTGGGCGATTGGGCCGGGAAGATGCGGCGGAGCCATTCTTGATGAGCTTCTTCCCACGGGCTGTTGGCGAAAAAACGGGCGCCCAGAGTCAATGCGGCGTTCTCCAAAATCTGAAACGCCTCGTGACCTGATTGTCCGGCCGCGGGCGAACCGCCCTCGATTGTCGGCAGCGCGGCTTGTGCCTTCAACACAAAATACTCGTGGCAGCCCTGCATCACCGGCGCCGACTCGGAAACGTGAAGCTCATCGTCGGCGACCCCCACCGCTATGACGGGAGTGGCCGGTGACGGCCAGAGCAGGCGACCGTGACGCCGCAGCGGATGCGACAGGACCCACACGGGCTGCGTCAGTGCCGGCAAATCCAACGCCAGCTCGGTCAACTGCCGTATAAACTTCTCACGATACGCCTCCGCCACGGGGGCGATACGCTCCTTGTGAAACGCATCGTACCCGTCGACCAGTTCGCTCCAAAGAGCCGTACGAAACAGGTCCGGCAGCGCGGGTTCCGTGCCGCGGCAAATCTCGTCGGCCAGAACCTTGCGCTGCGGTGAAGACCAAGCCAAGGCCGTGAAGTCGTCTTGGATGTTTCGACGAAAATCGTTGACACCATCGTGCAGCAGGGGCCAGGCGTGAAGCAGGGAACCTCGTTCAGAGTCGGCATACAGCCGGGCCAGGATCGCCGCGTCTTCGGCCACAGTCCGAGGCGCCAATTCGTCCTCCGGGGCGTGTTCAGCAAACCAACGATCGCACCAACGGATGTAGAGTTCGTCAAACAACGTCGATGCATCGGACCCCGGCAGCGGCAGGTAGGAGAGGACGTGGTAGACCAGGTCGTACCAGAGACTGATCTGCACATCCAATGCGGGTCTGGATATCCCGCCTCCGAGATTCAGCGACACGTCCGCAGTTCGCGACGCGTTGTGCCGATCGACAAGTCGCTCGGCGAAATCGGGCATCACGTGCTGGGCGAGAAACGGGTCCAATTGGGCGGGATCTCCGAACGTCCATTCCGCCGCCGCACCACATCCGCCGAGGCAACCGGCACGATGTGGACAGGGCTCGCAGAACAAAGGGATCGACGCCCGAAACCGAGCGATCGACTCGTCGGCGATCAGGTCCGCGAGACGGTTATCCAGCACGCTGCCAATCGTGCGCCGTTGAAGCGTGCACAGTTTGAGCCGTCCTCTTGGATCGATGGCGTACTCGGCGCGACCCGTCCCGGCCGAGCACTGGCCAAAGCGCACTCGCGGATAGTCTTGCTCGTCGATCATGCACTGAGGAATGGGCATCGTGCAGTGGATTCTCACCTCGTGCGCGACGGCAAATCGTTCCGCCTGCTCCAGCGCCGATAGGACGTTCGAACGCGTCGGCATCAGTTGGTGGAGGTGCCCCGCACCACACCCGGACGGATTGAATCGGTTGAAGGCAAAGTGGCTGCGCACGCCGTGCCCGTACATCCACTCCAAGGTCGTCTGGGCCACGAGAGAATTCTGCCGCGTGCAAAGGAACGAGCCGCCTACCGGCACGCCCGCCGCGACGAGATTCGTCACTCCGCTCGACGCTCCCCGAAAGCTGCCCATCCCGCAAAGGGCGTCGTGCATTTGAGCATCCGGACCGGCAAATGTCACCTGCACGTACCGCACGTCGCGGTCCGCAAGCATCTCCGCCGCGTTTCTGTCGATCAGTGCTCCGTTAGAAATCAGAACGACCGACAGGCCGCAACCGTTGACGTAGTCCACGATCTCGAACAGATCCTGACGCATCAGAGGTTCGCCCCCGGTGAGCGTCAGGTGCTCCAATTCGGCCTCTTCGAGGACCCGGTCGACGAGCCTGCATATCTTGTCCGTCGAGAGTTCCTCCGTGGCGCGGGCCGGTTCACTCCGCCAGGGGTTGTAGCAATACAGGCACTGCTGATTGCAGCGAGGAGTAAGCTCCAATGCAAGCGACCGCAGTTTCAGCATCGCCACTCCCCAAAACCGTCGATTCCAGTCACCTTCAAGAAGACTGAAGGCGTGAAATTCGCTCCTACCCCCGAAAAACCGGATATGGATACCGGCAACGCCAATTCAGCCGCCACCGTCCGTCGTGAAAACTCGGTGAGTAGAGCAGTAACCAATTCCGCCCAGTGTAGGCTCCGTGCATTTGTTTGCCAACGCCTCGCTGTACACCTGATGCGATGGAACGTACGCCGAATGACGGGCCCATCTGTCAGAAGACGGGAGAAAGCCTTGCCGCTCAGGGGGCCTTTGATAATGCGCCTCACATCTCGGCAATCCAAGTTCCGAGAGTTCCTGAAAATGGGACGCGAACGAGACACTTTCGGTGCCGTGCTCTTGCCTCTCATCCCTACAGGCGAGGTGCCACCTAGCTACGAGTATGGCGCGGCCTAACCTGCTTGGGTCCGACACCCCTGCGGCTCGATACGTTCTGATTCGGAGCGCATGCCGGAGACGCGTTTTTGGCGTCGTCATTCCGATAAATGCGGATTCCGGCTTACGTCAGAGGGCGATGTGACCTACGCAGGTTGTCAACCTGAGCAGTCGTGACTCAGAACGGTTAGTCCTTTCGCAGTTGGCAAACCGCCTTCGGTCGATGTTTCGTCGATGTGACGGAAGTCGGCAGTCAGAAGCCGCTATCGCGCACCCGACGCGTTGGCGCTTCTTGCTGCGAACACGAGCGCGGGATCGATCATGGTGTTGGACTAATTTGGCGCCTTGATGCGCTGCTTGAAATCGCGACAATGGCAAGCTGGTCTACAAACATGCACGGGCTTTTCTGTGCGCGGGAGAACGCCATGGTGCAACTCCAGGAAGAAAACACGGCGTTGAAGACCAAGAAGGAAACTGGCACCTGACGGCTCGAATCGACTCGAAGTCGAGGCATTGCACTGTCTTCAACCGGACCATCAGTTCCAGATAGGGGAGCGCGATGGCAGAGTACTTAACGCCGAAGGCGTTCATTTCGTACAGTTGGACTTCGGAAGAGCACGTCGACTGGGTCGTTGAGCTTGCAAAGCGTCTCAAGAGCAACGGCGTCGAGGTGATTCTGGATCAATGGCATCTGAGAGGCGGTCAAGACAAATACGTCTTCATGGAAAAGATGGTCACGGACCCGTCTGTGACAAAGGTGCTCTGCATCTGTGACAAGACCTACGTGGAGAAAGCCGACGCGCGCAAGGGCGGCGTAGGAACCGAATCGCAGATCATCTCGCAGGAGATCTACGAAAAGGTAGATCAGGAGAAGTTCCTGCCGCTGATTAAGGAACGGGATGAGACCGGTAAAGAGTATGTGCCGGTGTTTTTCAAGTCTCGTATCTATTTTGACTTTTCCGACGCAGATGAATTCGAGCGGTCGTATGACGCTCTGCTGCGCAACATCTTCGGGAAGCCGGATCGGGTTGAACCTCCTCTCGGAAAGCCACCGGCGCATATTCTGCGCGACGACATCCCCACCCCCAAGGTCCTTGTCGAGCTTGCTCGGGCAAAAGATGCGATCGCGAAAGAGAAGTCGAATGCCTTGGCGATGGTCGACGACTATTTCGACGCTTTCGTGAGGGGATTGAGCGACTTCCGCCTTGATATCTCAGGCGATGAGCCTTTTGACGAGAAGATCATCAAGAGTATCGAACAGTTCACTGGATATCGAGATGGCTTTATTGATCTGATATTGCTCATCGGGCAGCACTATCCCGACGATGAGGATGCAATCGAACGCGTCGCGTCGTTTTTTGAAACACTTGGGCCATATCTCGAAATGCCCTTGATCGCGGGTAGTCATCGGGAGGACGAGGTCGACAACTTTCGGTTCTTCATTTACGAACTCGTGGTCTACGCAATCGCTTGTTTGATCAAAGTACGGACGTACGCTGCCGCGGCTCATCTGCTGAAGCGTGAGTACGTGATGCGGCTGCGGTTCGGCGACAATCAAATAACGAGAGGCAGTGTCGGCGCGTTCAACATCTACATGGAGGGACTGGAGCGAAGGCGACAGGCACGGCTAAAGACGAATCGCACCACCATCGCCGGGGATTTGACGGTCCAACGGGCGACGCACACGAGGATCAGCGCGGACAACCTGGTACAGGCTGACTTCCTTTTGTATGTACATGGAGCATTCGGGAGGGGTCGGACGATCAACTGGGTGCCGCGTGTTGGCTTGTTTACGAGTGGGACCCTTGAACTTTTTGCTCGCGCAACGACGCCCAGTGGAGCCCGAGCTGTTGAAACGCTCTTGGGTATCGCCTCTGTCCGCGATATCCTAACTGTGCTCAATGATTCCCAGAAGGTACAGGCGCTTGCAAGCATGGTCAGAGGACACTTTTTGCGCCAGTTCAGCATCCCGACGGCAATGAATGCCGAAGAGATTCAGCGGCTCATGTGATATTCGTGAGGGCGGGCATACGCGATGATCGAATTTACCGAGATTCCCCACGAGACTCAGTCGCTCCGAGTGAACCGCCTTTACTTGAGCGAAAGTCGAATGCGCATCGGTCCGACACGCCGCCGCAGTTTGGCCGACCGCCGTTGCGCGCGGAGGTGAAATCGACCTCTGCACTTTTGGACTGCACTAGAAGCACAGATGTCCGACACACCTCTGAAGTTTTCGACCGCGAGAAAGGTGCTTCGGTCTGATGATACAACGACGGACCTCCGATCAGCGCCGACTTGTGTTGCGGCAATTTTGAGATTCCGCCGGGACCACAGGATCTCGTTCTTCACGCGTCAGCGGCCCAAGAACGTGTAGTGCTAGTCGGCGGTCGCTTTCGATTTCCAGGTCACTGCGTAGCGGCCGGCGCCGGGCGTTCCGACGGTCAACACCAGGCGGTCGTTCTCCCAGGTGAAATCGGCCGCGCCGAGTGGCTGCTGGGTGCCGGCCGCGAGCGCCAGGGCTTGGACGTGCTTGGGATCGGCCGAAGGTGCCAGAGCCTGCAGGTCAAGGCTCACGCGGAAACGCTTGTCACGAGGATAGGGAAAGACGATCAACCGCTTCGGCTCTCGCTGGATCTTCGCAGAACCATCGATGGCCACTCTACCGAAATCAATCCACGTGCCGGGCGGATTCAGGTTGGCGGTAAAGTCGACTTCCGCATTGGCTCTTGGCTGATTGTCCGTAGTGACCTTTTCCGCGGTGATGTTGGTGATCTTGCCGGCCTGCCTTTCAAGTTTCAATCGCGCGACCAGGATGCGGTCGCCGCCGCTTTGGACTCCCTTCAGCCTCACGCGCTGGCCGCGATGCAATCCCATGACCAATTCGTAGACGTCGTGCTTGTCGGAAACCGAAAGGTCGTACGGCCCGTCGACGATCACGTCCCCCTTGCGCCACTGATCCGTCGGCTTGGGCAAGGTGTGATCCTGCTGGAAGTGGATGCCTTCCGCGCTCAGACTTTCCGTGTGAATCCCGTGTACGAAGCAGTGATGGTTTCGATCCAAGGTGTCGTTCACTAGCCACTCGTACGTCACCTGGGCTCGGTTCCCGCCCAGGTACTTGAACTCGCGAAGCCGTGGTTCGATGTCTTTCCGTGAGTGCCGGTAAGGCATCGGAAAATGGGTGCGGGCGTCTGCGAAGATGTACTCCGGGCAGTCGGCGTAGTCGGCCCACTTGCCCTCGCGCAGGGTAGTACTGACCTCGGTCTCCGGCCCCAAGGCGAGGAAGCCCCATTGCGGGAGCAACCGGCCTTCGACTTGCCACGGCTCGGCGCGCCAGTTGACCCACAGCCGCAGTCCGCTGTCGTAACGGATACGCTGCCGCGAAGTGTCACCTGCGACCAGCGCCGCGCTTGCGGTGACGAACTGGCCGTCCACCTCGTAACGGATCTCTACAGGCCGGGCTGTGCCGTACAGTCGCTGGACGGGGTGCATCAGGTGATGCTCGCGTATGACCCACGGAA
>CAZAKZ010000119.1:0-17211 GCA_964485695.1 uncultured Planctomycetota bacterium
CGCCCCTGGAGGACTACGGGCCTGGACGGGTCCGGTTAAATGGATACCCCCGATAAATCCTTTTGTTTCAGACAGGTATTTCATATAATCCGTCTCTGGGTCCGGACTTCTCAAGGCGAGTGGGCTGTTGAATCCTGTCTTGAAGCGCTCCGGTCTGCACTTGCAAGATTCTGGTCGATTCATTGAAGCGATTTCGGGCACGTTGACCCTTGCGGTCACAACCGGTGGACCATGAAAGTACTCATGATCGCCCCCGAGCCCTTTTTCGAGCCTCGGGGAACGCCGTTCAGCATACTGAACCGCCTGGCCTCCTTGACCCGGCAGAAGGTCCGCGTGGATCTCGTCACCTACCCCATCGGCCTGGATCCCGGACTCCAGGGCGTCACCATTCACCGGTCCTGCAAGATCCCCGGCATCCACCGGGTTCCCATCGGTTTCAGTTTCCGAAAGCTGTTGCTGGACATCCTGCTCATCTGCAAGGCGTGTCGGCTTCTCCGGCAGAACCGGTATGACCTGATCCACACCCACGAGGAAGCGGGACTCGTCGGCAACTGGGTTGCGGGTCGGTATGGGGTGCGGCATCTCTACGACATGCACTCCAATCTGCTCGAGCAGATGCGCAAGAGTTTCTTGTTCCGCTGGGGGCCACTCCGGTGGCTCGGCGAGAAGCTCCAGAAGGGGGCCTTGATCAACGCCGACGGCGTCATCACCATCTGCCCGGAACTCCAGACCTACGTGAAGGAGGTGGCTCCCCACGTGCCGTCGACGCTGATCGAAAACATCTTTGACGCCTTTGCGGAGAAGGACACCCTGACCGACGCCGGGGAGCTGCGAACCCGACTCGGTATCGGGGAGAACCGGGTGCTTCTCTATACGGGCACCTTCGAGGCCTACCAGGGCCTCGATCTCGCCATCCATGCCGCCCCCCTGGTGGCCCGGGAAGTGCCGGACGTCTGTTTCATCCTCGTGGGAGGAACCCCGTCCCAGGTGCGACAGGTACGTTCCGCGGCGGAAGCGAGCGGAGCGGGATCTCACTTCATTTTCACGGGAACGGTCGATGCCGAGAAGATTCCGGCCTACATCGAGCTGGCAGAGGTGCTGTTGAGCCCCCGGCAACAGGGTACGAACACGCCGAGCAAGATCTACACCTACCTCCGAAGCGGCAAGCCCATCGTCGCCACCGACCTGGAGACGCATACCCAGGTGTTGACCCCGGAAGTCTCCGTCCTCACCGAGGTGAATCCCCGGGCCTTTGCCGCGGGGATTCTGAGCCTGCTGAAGGACAGAGATCGGTGCCGGGAGATGGGGGCCAGGGCCCGGATATTCGCGGCCGAGAAGTACGACGTCTCCCACTACCATGAGAGCCTGGGCAATCTTTACCGGACTGTGATTCGAGAGACTGTGATTCGAGAGAACCACGGGAAAAACGAGCCGGCAGGTTGATCCGTGTGTGGAATTGCTGGCGTCTGGAACCGTGACCGACGAGAGGGCGTGGATCCGGCTCTTCTCGAACGCATGGCCCGAACACTTCACCACCGCGGCCCGGATGACAAGGGCGTGTGGAACCGCGCCGGGGGGGGGCTGGCCGCGGCGCGGCTCAGCATCGTGGACCTGGAGGGGGGGCATCAACCCCTCACCAACGAGGACGGAACCGCGGGCACCGTCCTGAACGGCGAGATCTACAATCACCTGAATCTCCGCCGGGACCTGGAAGCCCTCGGACATCGGTTTCGCACCCGCGTGGACACCGAGGTCCTGGTCCACGGCTACGAGGCCTGGGGCGCTCGGGGTCTGGCCGAACGTCTCGAGGGCATGTTTGCCGCCGCCGTCTACGACGCCTCGAGCCACAGGTTGGTTCTGATCCGGGATCGTATCGGCATCAAGCCCCTCTACTTCCATCCGGGTGGGACACGTCTGGTATTCGGTTCCGAGGTGAAGGCGGTTCTTACGCACCCCGAGGTTCCGAGGCGCATCGATGCGGAGGGCGTCGACCTGTTTCTGACCTACGAGTTCACCCCCGCGCCGCGAACTCTGCTCAGGGATGTGCGCAAGCTGGAGCCGGGCACCCTTCTCGTGGTGGAGGAAAAGGGCGTGCGCATCGACCGCTACTGGCGTCTGCCCTCGCCTTCCGCCGAGCGCCCTCCGTCCCCTGAGGCGGCTGCCGAGCGGGTGGGGGCGTTGCTCCGGCAATCTGTCCAGGACCGACTCATGGCCGACGTTCCCCTCGGCGCACTGCTGAGTGGGGGCATCGACAGCTCTTCCGTGGTCAGTCGCATGGCGGATCTGGACTTGGATCCCCTGAACACGTTTTCCGTCGGATTCCAGGAACCCACCTACGACGAGTCCGGCCACGCCGAGGCGGTGGCGGCCCATTTCGGCGCCCTGCACCACGCAGCCGGGCTGGTGCCCCGGGCTGTGGAACTGGTGGATCTCCTCATGCCCTTCATGGACGATCCCATCGGAGATTTCAGCATCTTCCCCACCTACCTGGTGAGCCGTCTGGCCCGGCAAAAGGTCAAGGTGGTGCTCAGCGGGGACGGGGGGGACGAGGTGTTCGGCGGCTACGACACCTATCTCGCCGAGAAAGCGGCCCGCTACACGGCGTTCCTCCCGGGCGCCGTGAGACGGGCCGCCTTCCACCTCGGCAGGCGCATGAGCCCTCGGGAGGCGAAGAAGGGGCCATGGAACCTGATCCGGCGATTCCTGGAGGGCCTGGGCCATCCCTCCGGACTGGGCCACATGAGGTGGATGGTGTTCCTGGGTGCGGTGGAGAAACTCGACGCCTACGGTGAATGGATGCGCGAGGAACTGGGCGATTTCGACGCCTTCTCCGTCGTGGAGGAAGCCCTGAAGGACATAAAGAAGGATTCTGAGAGGGACTCTGCCGTGCACGATGTCGTGGAGCGTAGCCTGCGGCTGGACATGGCGCTCTACCTGCCCGAGAACATCCTGCTCAAGGTGGACCGCATGTCCATGGCCACCTCCCTGGAGGCCCGGGTTCCCTTGCTCGACCACAGGCTGGTGGAGTACGTGGCTGGACTTCCGAGCCGGTACAAGATCCGGCGAGGGTGCCGGAAGTGGATTCTTCGCCAGGCCGTGGCCGACCAGGTCCCGGCAAGCGTCCTCGCGAAGAAGAAATCCGGATTCGGTATTCCGATGAAAACCTGGCTAAGAAGGGACCTCAGGGACATGGTGGAGGCGCTCGAGGGCGGTGCCCTGGTACAAGAGTACGGTCTGATCCGGGGCAGCTACGTCCGCAAGCTGGTCCAGGACCACGTCTCCGGGCGGGCCGACCACGCGCACCGGCTCTGGCCTCTGGTGATGCTGGAGTTCTGGGTTCGCAATGTTCTTGAAAATCAACGATAGTAACTCCTGGCCTTGCAAGAACATGGGAAAAATAAGACACGGAGAATACTGCCGGGGCGTCTTCTACCGATGAACAGTCGTGAGAATGGACATGCATGAGGAAATGACCGACCCGACCGACCGCACGGAATTGCAGGCAGCCCTCCAGGACGATTCGGAGGGGGCGCTTGCCGTGTACAGAAAGATGGCCGTGGGCAAGCCGGGCATCTGGGCACTCATCAAGTATGAGCTCATCATTCTGATGCTCGGCAGCCTTCCGGGCGCTCTGGGCTATGCTTGCCGCCGCCTCTTCTATCCGTGGCTCCTCGGTTCCTGCGGCAAGGGGGTCGTCATCGGCCGGAATGTGGTGCTCCGGCATCCCCACAAGATTCACATCGGAAACCGGGTGGTCATCGACGACGCATGCGTTCTGGATGCCAAGCGGACCGACGAGGCGCGTATCGTGCTGGGGGACGGAGTACTTCTGAGCCGAGGCACCATCATCTCCACCGGCGGGGGGGTGGAAATCGGACCCAACTGCAACCTCGGCGTGGAGACCCTGATCCATTCCGACCATTTCGTGAAGCTGGGTCGTGCGGTGCTGCTGGCGGCCCGGTGCTATCTCATGGGCGTGGCCGACTATCGATTCGACCGGACCGATGTCCCGGTCATCGAACAGGGCAAGAGCTTGAAGACGCCTCTGGTTCTGGACGACCACGTTTGGCTGGGCGCCGGGGTTTTCGTCCGGGCCGGTGTCAAGGTGGGAAACAACGCCATCGTGGCCGTGAACAGCGTGGTCACCCGGGATATACCACCCTACGGCATCGTGGCGGGAACGCCGGCTCGACTCGTCAAGAGCCGCCAGAAAACCGATCGGGACAGAAACCAGAGGAATGTGTCATCCGGATAGGCCGTGTTTCATAGGCCGTGTTTCGCAGAGGGCTGCCGACCCGGCAGATCGCCGTGGCAAACTTGACTTAGAACGTTATATAATATATGGTTTTACTCACCCAGCGTTTGATTGCCTGCGGGGGAGAGGGATTGATATCCGGTTCGTTTTCCTCTCGTGACCGGACAACATTCCAGAATCGTGAGGTCAACTCTCCATGAATCCGGAAGACGGCCCGGAAGACCGCCCGGTCTCTGAAAGAGACGGAGCTCCCGAGTCCCACGTGAACTTTCAGGTGAGCCTCGTTGTCCCCCTCTACAACGAGGAGGAGAGCCTCCGTCCCCTCTGGCAGGCCATCGAGTCCGTAGTGCCCCGGATCCCCGGACCCACCGAGGTTCTCTTCGTCGATGACGGGAGCACGGATCGAACGCTGTCGATCCTGCGCGAACTCAAGGCGTCCGGTGCGCCCATCCGGATTCTGAAGCTGAAACGAAATTTCGGCCAGACCCCGGCCATGGCGGCCGGCCTGGACTACGCCAGGGGAAGCCTGGTGGTCACCCTCGACGGAGACCTCCAGAACGATCCGGCGGATATACCGCTGCTCCTCGCCGAAATCGACAAGGGGTGCGACCTGGTGTGCGGCTGGCGGAAGGACCGCCACGATTCATTCCTCACTCGAGTGCTTCCCAGTCGCATCGCCAACTGGCTCATACGGCAGATCACCGGTGTGAATATCCACGACCACGGCTGCACCCTGAAGGCGTTTCGTTCCGAGGTGGTGCGCCATCTCAACCTCTACGCGGACCAGCATCGGTTCATCCCGGCCATTGCGGCCGGTCACGGGGCCCGGGTGGTGGAGATCCCCGTGAATCATCATCCGCGCCGGTACGGGACCTCCAAGTACGGCATCGGTAGAACCCTGCAGGTGATCTTCGATCTGGTCACCCTGCGCATGTGCACCCGGTTCGCCTCCCGTCCCGCCCACTGGTTCGGGATCATGAGCCTGCCGTTTCTATTCCTGGGAGCGCTGTTCGCCGCGGCCACCATGTTCAACTCCTTGAAGCTGATCTCCCTCGTGGACATCGACTTCAATACCATGGCCCAGAGCGTCTTGCCCTCCACGTCGTTTCTGTTCTTCTATCTGGCGTTCCACCTCATCTCTCTTGGATTCATCAGCGAGCTGTTTCTCAAGGTATCGGATCACAAAATGACGGAGATCATCGATGTCGGCGGCATATGATTCACCCGGACCCGGAGCATTCGTGCCCGAGTCCCTCCAGCAGGGGAGGGCGGGTCGAGATCCGTCTGCCGACGTCCCGGAAGGGGAGAGCCTGGATGTATCCGTGGTGATTCCGGTGAGCCGTGACGTGGGAGACCTCCGGAGCCTCTTCGCGACCGTCACACTGGAACTGGACAAGCTGGGCAAGAGCCACGAGATCCTGTTCATCGCCGACGGGGTGGGGGGGGACCCCATCCAGACGCTCTTGGAACTGGAAGCGGAGAACGGCAATGTGGTGCTGATCCGGTTCCGCCAGACCTTCGGCGAGAGCGTGGCCCTCAGCGCCGGATTCGAGCGCGCGCGGGGGAAGGTGTTTCTCACCTTCGCCCCCTACCTCCAGGTCGTACCATCCTCCATCTCCAGGGTACTGGAGGCCCTCGAGGCCGGGAATGACTTCGTCAGCGCCTGGCGCTTTCCGCGCGTGGATCCCCTGCTGAACCGGATCCAGTCCAGTGCCTTCAATCTGGTGACACGCACCATCACGGGCGTTCCGATCCACGACCTGAACTGCGGCCTTCGCGGCATGAAGCGGGATGTGGCTCTGGCCCTCACCTTTCACGGCGACATGTTCAGGTTCCTGCCCATCCTGGCAAACAAGCAGGGTTTCAGGGTGGCGGAGGTGAAGGTCCACCACATGGCCGAAATGGGCAAGCGCGGGTTCTTCGGTTTCGGCGTCTCCATCCGCCGGTTCCTCGATATTCTCACGCTGTTCTTCCTGGTGAAGTTTACCCGCAAGCCTCTCCGGTTCTTCGGTCTCATCGGGGCGGCCCTCTTTCTCGCGGGCATGATCATCAATCTCTATCTGGTACTGCTGAAGATACAGGGTGAGAGCCTGGCCGACCGTCCGCTCCTGCTCCTCGGAACGCTTCTCCTCGTCCTCGGCTTCCAGACGCTGAGCATCGGGCTTCTGGGTGAGATCATCATCTATCTCCACGCCCGGAAGATCCGCGATTACGTCATCGACGAGGATCTGTGAGCGGTCGGTGGAAAGACGGGACATGGATTAATGAACACCCCTAGAGATCAGGAAGGCTGCTCGCAGCAGCAGGAGTCCGGGCGCGGGCAAGGGGTGCTTTCCCGCCGCGGATTTCTCCTTCTGTTCTGGGGGATCCTCGCCATGGCGGTCTTGCTCCGCCTCTGGTCCCTGGACCACGGCCTGCCGTTTTCCTACTATGCCGACGAGGACCACTTCGTGAAACGGGCGGTCGCATTCGGCAGCGGCGACCTGAATCCGCACTGGTTTCACAAGCCGGCCTTCCTCATGTATCTGCTCTTCTTCGAATACGGGATCTACTACCTCGTCGGATCCGTGGCGGGGTGGTGGGGTTCCACGGCCGAGTTCGCGCACCACTTCTTCAACGATGCAACGATGTTCTACCTCCTGGGCCGCCTCACCGCGACCCTGTCGGGCATCGCCGTGGTGGTCCTCGGCATCTTCTGCGGGCGGCGCCTCGGGGGGTCTGCCTGCGGCTGCATCACCGGATTCATCCTGGCCACCAACTTCTGCCTGGCCGAGGCGGGACGGTGGGTCAAGGCAGACGTGCCCTGCACCCTTTTCACTCTCCTCGCCGTCTACGGGCTCATCCGGGTGATGGAAGAGGGGAGGCGGAAGCACTACTGGCTCGCCGGCGCGGCCATCGGCCTCGGCATGGCCACGAAGTACTACGCCCTGACCCTCATTTTCTCTCTCTGGATGGTGCACTGGCTCCTTCCTGCTCGGGCGGGAAGACGGCGGCGGCTCTGCTTCGACCGGCGCCCCTGGGAGGCCACGGGGATCTTCCTGGCCGTGTTCTACATGTGCAGTCCCTTCAATATCCTCGCTTTCAGCACCTGGTGGCACCTCAACCTCGGCCCGCGCATCCACCAGATCCTGGAAGAAAAGATCGGAATCTCCCTGCTTTCCTTTGGCATGGCCTCACCCCAGGGCGTGGTGGAGGGCGCATGGGGGCTTTTCCGGTGCCTTCTGGGTTCCAATTGCATGGGGCTGATCTGGGGGACCCTGGGCGTGGCGGGCCTTCTTTTTCAGATGTTTCGCGGGCCGCGGGCCGCCCGGGTCCCCGTGCTGGCCATCGTGCCCTTCCTCGTCGTGGCCGTTCTGTGGAACCCCATCGACTTCGAACCCCGGTACCTGTCGGCCACCCTGCCCATCCTGGCCATGGCCGCGGCCTACCTGATCACGATGGCGTGGTCCGGCCTGCGGCGGAAAGTACCGAAAATTCCGAACTGGATCGGCATCGTCCTGGTCCTCGGCGCCGGCTTACCCGGCGTCCTGGACATCCTGGACTGGAACCAGCGCCACGGGCGAAAGGACACCCGGACCCTGGCGGCGGAGTGGATCGAGACCCACATTCCGGCCGGAACCCGGATCATCAACGACAATGACTGGGTAAAACTGAGAAAGAACACAGAATCCCTCGACCTGGAATGGAAGATCCTCGAGATGCAGATGGCGAAGGGAATGGACGGAGCGTTTCTCACAAAAAGCAGGGGCGTTCAGTACAAATATGCTCGAGAGGCAAGCCGCAAGGTAGCTGCTGAGGGGAAGCCCACCTACCACATCTACACCCTGAACCACCCCTGGTGGAGCCAGAAGGAGAACCCGGAGGGCGATTTCGGCCAGCACGAATGGGACCGGGACATGGGGACGCCCTGGATCCGACGGCCACCAGCACTGGAGGAAATGCAGTGTTGGAGGGTGGAGTACATCGTGACCACGGCCAAGACCTACTGCGATTACATGCCGGGGGGGCGGTTCGGTCACAAGAAGAACTGGGCCCGATTCTATCAATACATCGAGAAACTGCCGATGGTCTACACCATTCCCTACCAGCCCCGGATCCGACCCGGACCGACCGTACGGATCTATGCCGTGACCCGGGAATCCCTCGAGCGGATCATGGCCTGGAGGGACCGGGAGTAGAAACGGATTCAGCATGGACGGCATGGAACCACCCAGGATCGAAGAGTCCCGACCGGGAGAGGACCCCCTGTGGGACGGCTACGTGGACGCCCACCCCAGGGGCACTCTGTTTCACCGCACGCCCTGGCGCGACCTGGTCCGGGCGGAGTTCGGATTCAGGCCATCCTACCTGAAACTGGTCGACACCCGCGGCATCCGGGGCGTTCTCCCCCTCTTCCACGTTCCCAGGCTGCTGGGAAAGCCCTGCCTCGTGTCCGTGCCCTTTGCCGTCTACGGCGGTCTCCTCGCCGATGAAGCCCACCACGAGAAGCAACTCCTCGAAGCGGCCGATTCGAGGTTGATGGACTGCAGCGGGCATTACCTCGAACTCCGTCACCGGGAGAACCACGGCCTCGATTCCCTGCCGGGAACCGATCTCTACATCACCTACGTCCGCGACCTGCCCGACAGGCCGGAGGACTGTCTCGGTCTGCTGCCGCGAAAAGCCCGGGCTGCAGCTCGCCAGGCCCGGAACCGGTACGGTCTCGAGGCGGTTTCGTCCCTGGACCTGCTGGATTCCTTCCACCCCCTCTTTTCCATGAACAAGCAGCGTCTCGGATCCCCGAGCTTCGGGTCCGGCTTCTTTCGCAAGGCGGTGGAAGTCCACGGGAGCCGGGCGGGATTGTTCACCGTACTTAGCGACGGCATACCGGTGAGCGCCGTCATCTACTTCGTATACCGGGACATCATCTATCCCTATTTCAGTGGAGCGGCGCCCGGGGCGGAGTCTGTGCACGCCAGCAATTTCATGTACATGGCCCTCATGGAGCACGGGGTACGCCTGGGCCTCAAGAAGTTCGACTTCGGCCGGAGCCGGAGGGGTACGGGTTCGTCCCGGTTCAAGGAGCACCAGGGATTCGAAGCCACACCCCTGCACTATCGCTACATCCTGAACCGGGCCGAGGCCGTTCCCTCGAACAACCCTTCCAATCCACGCTACGACCGCGTGAAGCGGATCTGGTCGAAGCTGCCCCGGTGGCTGGTCCGGCTCCTCGGACCGCGACTGATCCGGTACTTCCCCTAGCCTGTGTTGGGTGGTTCAGAGGTTCCGGTTCCGACCTGCCTGGGAGAGAACCCAGTTCACGGCCGAGACCAGAGTGGAGGCCACGTGGTCGGCCGAGGTCCCCTCCCGGGGCCTCCGGCTCTTCGGGGCCAGGAGAACCGACGCCAGGGGCGTGCCCTCGGCCAGAGCCACGTCCCGCTCGCTGTCCCCGATGACAAAGGAACCCTCAACGGGAATGCCGAGGTCCTGGACGGCCTGGTGGAGCATGCCCTTTTCCGGCTTCCGGCAGGAGCACCGGCGCCGGTAGGGGGGATTGCCTTCTTCCGGGTGGTGCGGGCAGTAGTAAACGCCGTCCACAACGGCTCCGCGTCGGGCCAGGCGGGTCAGGAGGACGCGGTGGATCTCGTCGAGCGTCTCCTCGTCCAGAAGTCCGCGCGCGATGCCGGACTGATTCGTGAGGATGACGACGGCGAAACCGGCTTCGTTGAGGCGGCGGATGGCGTTCGCGGCGCCCGGGAGGAGATGGACCTGACCCGGGTCGCGCAGGTAATTGACTTCCCGGTTGATGGTCCCGTCCCGATCGAGGAACACCCCTTTTCGACCTGTCCGGTGCGTGGAGATCAAGCTACCCATGGGGAGGAAACACCGTGGATTCCACGAGATCGCAGAGTACATGACCCAGGGCCAGGTGGGCCTGCTGGATGAGGGGCGTGTCGCTGGAAGGAATGCGGAGCACCTTCCGGGCCGCCCGGGCCACAGGCCCGCCTGCTTTCCCCGTGAATGCCTGGGTCAGGAGATCCCGATTTTCGGCCATCTTCAGGGCCCGGACCACGTTGGGGGAGTCCCCCGAGGTGCTCAGTCCCACGGCCACGTCTCCCTCCCGGCCGAACGCTTCCACTTCCCGGGCAAACACCTCCTCGTAAGCGGAGTCGTTGGCCACGGCGGTGAGGATCGGAACCGAGGTGCCCAGAGCCAGGGCCGCCATACCGGGTCGATTCCGGCGGAACCGGTTCACCAGTTCTCCGGCGAGGTGCTGGGCGTCGCCATGGCTGCCGCCGTTGCCGAACAGGAGGATCTTGCCCCCTGCCTTCAGACACGTCACCCATTCCCGGGCAATCAAGGCCAGATCCTCGGCAAGTAGATCAGCCGTAGCGGTGAGCACCGCGGCTCCGGCTTCGAGCGAAGACCGGGTGAAACCGGCCCATTCTTTTTCTCTCGGTGGAGAGCTCATATTCTCTGACATTGAGGTAAAATACACGTAAGAAACAGGTTCGAGATGTTACCATGGGCGTCCAGCCCGCGAAACGCCACAACCTTCTTGACCGGTTGTGGTGTTTGATCCGGGTGGAGGGCCATTCTCGGCTGGAAATGTACCCGAAGAACCCCTGGAAGTCAAAGACCGCACCCCATGTCTCATACAGCAAGCAAGATCCTGGGCGGGATGAAAGTCCTCCTGGCCGAGGACGAGGCCACCATCGCTATTGCGCTGGGCGATGATATCGAAGCGGCCGGAGGCCAGATCACGGTCGTCGGCGATGGCCTCGAGGCTGCCCGCCGCCTCG
Organism: uncultured Planctomycetota bacterium; assembly: GCA_964485695.1. GTDB lineage: Bacteria > Planctomycetota > JAFGQW01 > JAFGQW01 > JAFGQW01 > CAZAKZ01. The sequence continues at coordinate 11,038 of CAZAKZ010000119.1, forward strand.
AGGACGACGAATACGATGTGCTCATCACCGACGTCCGCATGCCCGGCATGGAGGGCACCGACCTCCTTCAGGCAGTGACCGAACGATGTCCGGATACGTCGGTCATCATGGTGACCGGATACGGAACCGTGGAAAGCGCCGTGGAGGCCATGCGCATGGGGGCCCACGACTACATCCTGAAGCCCTTCTACAACGAGGACATCATTCTCAAGCTGGTGAAGCTCAAGGAGATGAGGTCGCTCCGGCAGGAAAACGAGCGTCTGCGGGAGGAGCTGGGTCGGGTGGAGGGCCTCGACCAGATCGTGGGGAAGAGCGACCCGATGATGAAGCTCTTCAAGGCCATTCGTACCGTGGCCAAGACCGACGCCAACATTCTCATCACCGGGGAAAGCGGTACCGGCAAGGAACTGGTGAGCCTGGCCCTGCACAAGAATTCCCCGCGCCGGAGGAAGCCGTTCGTGCCGCTGAGCTGTGCAGCCCTGCCCGCCACCCTCCTCGAGGACGAGCTCTTCGGCCACGAAAGAGGCGCCTTCACCGATGCGCACCGGAAAAAGATCGGCCGCTTCGAAAAGGCCCACGCCGGGACGCTCTTCCTCGACGATATCGACGACATGGAACTGCCCACCCAGGTGAAGCTGCTCAGGGTGCTCCAGGAACGCGTCATTGAACGCATCGGCGGCGAGGAGACCCTGGCCGTGGACATCCGGGTCATCGCAGCCACCAAGATCGATCTCGCTGAACTGGTCCGGGAGGGCAAGTTCCGGGAGGACCTCTTCTACCGGCTCAACGTCGTCCCCCTCGATCTTCCTCCCCTCAGGAAACGCGTCGAGGACATTCCCCTGCTCACCTACAGCTTCATCGAGAAGTATTGCGGGGGGGAGAACTACAAGGTCCCTGACGATGTCCTGCAGCGCATGCGGGATTACACCTGGCCCGGCAACGTCCGGGAACTGGAAAACGCCGTCCAGCGCGCCATTGCCCTGGCCGGCGACTCCCGGAACCTGAAGCGTGAGCACCTGGTGCCACCGAGTCCCGATTTCAAGAAGGGTATGGCGGTACCGCGTGGCGATGCCACGCTGAAGGAGGTGACCGCCGCGGCGGAGCGGGACCAGATCCAGCGGGTGCTCAAGACCACGGGGGGCCACAAGGCACAGGCCGCATCCATCCTGGGGATCAGCCGGAAGAACCTCTGGGAGAAGATGAAGGAGTACAACCTGGAGTGAGACGGGGATACGCCGTGACCCGGTTATTCACGCAGTTTCTCTGGATCTCTGTCCTGGCCACCGTGGCGCACGGCGACGGGCCGCCGGCTGCCTGGAAATCCTATCAGGTCTGGCTCTGGACCTTCGGCGACCGGCGCATCGACGAGGCCCTGGTTCAGCGCCTCCGCTCCACCGGCATCACCGGCATCAACCGGGAAGGCCGGGCCTCGGCCGAGATCGTGGCCCGGTCCGGGATGACCTTCTACGTCGGCCACGCGGTGGGCAAGGGATTCCTGCACCTGAAGCGGCAGCAGTTCCAGCCCCACTGGGACCGCTACTGGAAGGACCGGGACATCCGACACCTGAACCGGCCTGCCTGTCCCCGGGACCCGGCGGTTCTCGAGGCCATGAAGACGCGCCTCCAGAAGACCGTCGCGGCCCAGAAGCCCCACGGACCCATGGCCTATTCCCTCGGGGACGAGATCAGCCTCACCCGGCGGGTCACGCCCCTGGACTTCTGCTTCTGTCCCCACTGCCTGGAAGGTTTCCGGGCCTGGTTGAAGATCCGGTACGGCTCCCTGGACCGGCTCAACAACCGGTGGAGAACGGCCTTCAAGCAGTGGAAGGCGGTGGTGCCGCTCACCGCCGACGAGATCAAGAACCGCGAGCGCCTCATGCCTCAGAAGCGGTGGGTCCTCGAGCCCTGGGCCGACCACCGCAGCTTCATGGACCAGGTCCTGGCCGACACCCTGGCGGACTTGCGCTCCGAGGCGCGGCGCCTCGGCGCTGGAGCCCCGGTCGGCTTCCTGGGGGGGCAGGCGCCGGCACCGTACGGCGGATACGACTGGGGCCGTCTCCTGGCCGCCGTGGACTGGGTGGAGGCCTACGATCAGGGAGGCGCCATGGAGGTGATCCGCGGCCTGGGGCCCGACGTCCTCCGGGTCCGGACCTACTTCCGGGCGGGAAAGGGGGAGGGACTCAACCGGCACCGGCTTTGGAAGTACTTCGCCCATGGAGACCGGGGGGCGATCCTCTGGTCGGACCGCGAGATCCTGGACAAAAAGGGCAATCCCACCCCGTACGCACGCGGTCTCGTCCCCACCCTCGAGGCCCTGACCTCGCAGGCTGCGTCCAGGATCCTCGGCCTGCCCGTGGCCCACGACGGCATTGCCGTCTACTACTCGCAGGCGAGCATCCGGGTCACCTGGATGCTGGATTCCAGGGCGGATGGCCGCACCTGGATGAAACGTTTCGGAAGCTACGAGGTGAAACACTCGAGCCACTACAAGCGCCGCCGGGCCTGGCACCGGTACCTGGAGGATGCAGGCGCGCAGTACCGCTACGTGGATGCCCGGGACGCGATGCAGGGCAGGGGCCTCGAGGGCGTACGCCTCCTGGTCCTTCCCGGTATCCAGGTGATGGAGCCCGAGGAAGTCCGACACCTGAAGGCCTTCCTGGACCGGGGCGGCCTCATCCTCGCTGATCGACCCGGCCCCGGTCTCCGCCGGTTTCTCGCGCACCGGCGGGTCGTCTTCCTCCGAATCCCTCCCGGGCGCTACCTGGACAGCCTCGCGGGAGGCGACGGGCTATCCAAAGGCATCGAGGAGATGACCGGGGTTCTTGACCGGGCCGGTATCCGACTTCCCTGCATTGCCCGGGATGAACGAGGCCGCCGCGGCGGCCTCGAGGTGATCCGGCGCCCGGCCCCCGGCGGCACCTATTTTTTCGTGCTCCGGAACCTCCTTCCCGAGGAGGAGAAGACCCTGACCGAGGCGGCGTGGCAACGCCCCCGGTCCGTGACCCTCGAGTTTCCTTCCCCGGTGAAGGCCCGGGAAGTCTTCGGATCGGGCTGCTGGGAAGGCAAGGTCCTGAAGCACGAGGTGGCGCCCGATCGCCCCTGGGTTTTTTTCCTGGAGGCGTCGTGAACTCCGGTCCCACCGTCTACATCACCGCGGATACGCACCTGCGAGGTGCGCCGGATGAGCCCGCCCTCCGGGGATTCAAGAGACTCTGCGACCGGGCTCGGGAGGAGTGCGCTCCTCTCTACGTCCTCGGGGACCTCTTCGACTTCTGGGTGGGTCCCCGACAGGCGAGGATGGTGGGATTTCGGGCGGTCCTGGACCTTCTCGCCCGGGTGGCCGAGGTCACACCCGTCCACGTCCTCAAGGGGAACCGCGACTTCGCCATGGGCAGCGAGATCCAGAGGATACCGGGTCTCACCCTGCACGGAGACGATATAGAGGTGGCCTGGGCAGGCCGCAGGGCCCTGCTCACCCACGGTGACCTGCTCCTCCAGAACGACAGGGCGTACCAGCGCCTGCGCCGGGTGCTGCGCAGTCCCCTGGTTCGCTCCACGCTCCGGGCGCTTCCCCTGGTTGTCAGCCTGAGGCTGGCGGGGGCCCTTCGATCCAGGAGCACCGCGGCCGTGGCCAGGAAGCCCGGATCGGCCTTCGAGATCTCCTTCTACCGGGTGCGGGAACTCTTCCGCCAGGGCGGCCACGACGTCATCGTCTCCGGCCACGTTCACCGCCCCTCGATCCACACCGGAGACCTGAGCGGCCGGCCCCGCGTCTTCCTGACCCTGGGGGCCTGGGGTGTGCGGGGATGGGTCGTGTGCCTGAGACCGGACGGCCAGGCCCGTCTGGAGCGTTTTCCGGGCTCGGGCACCGTGCCCCAGGAACAGCCCCTTTTCTGAGCCTTCTACCCTGGTTTTTCCCGGTTCCCCGTCTAAAATTACAGCAATACCGCAGTCAAGGTAGTGCCGTGCGTTGCGGCAATCCCGGAGTCCGTGCTCCGGGCTGGACCCGTATCTGGAACCAGGAGTGTTACCTTCATGAAACCCAAAGACATCATCAAGAAGCTCGTACCCAGCGATGAAGAGGTGGAGACTCTTCTCGACCAGTCCATCTCCGGAGGCAAGGGCGAAGACCTCACCTCGATGTACGAGGAGAGCGTGAAAAACTTCGAGGAAGACAGCATCCTCAAGGGCAAGATCGTGAACATCGTCGGGGATGAAGTCATCATCGACGTCGGGTACAAATCCGAAGGCACCATCCATCTCAACGAGTTCTCCGAACCGGCCGCCGTGAAGGTGGGAGACGATGTGGACGTCTACCTCGAAGCCGTCGAGGATGATTCGGGCTACATCGTCCTCTCGAAGAAGCGCGCCGACCGCATTCGCGGTTGGGAACAGATCATCAGCACCCACAAGGAGGGAGACCTCGTCAAGGGCAAAGTCATCCACAAGATCAAGGGCGGACTTCTCGTGGATATCGGTGTGCCGGTGTTCCTCCCGGCCAGCCAGGTCGGGATCCGGCGGAGCGCCGACATCTCCGATTACATCGGCCAGGAGGTCGAGGGCAAGATCATCAAGATCGACGAGGAGCGCATGAACATCGTCATCTCCAGACGGCGCCTCATCGAGGAGGAGCGCGAGAAGATGAAACAGGCCCTTCTGGAAGAGATCGAGGAGGGGCAGCTGCGCACGGGGGAGGTGAAGAACCTCGCCGACTTCGGCGCCTTCGTGGACCTCGGTGGCATCGACGGCTTGCTCCACATCACCGACATGAGCTGGGGACGCGTCGGCCATCCGTCCGAGTTACTCAAGATCGGCGACAAGATCGAGATCAAGGTCTTGAAGATCGACCGCGAACGGGAGCGCATCGCCCTCGGTCTCAAGCAAAAGAGCGAGAACCCCTGGAACAACATCGAGGAGAAGTACCCCATCTCGAGCCGTGTCTCGGGCCGCGTGGTCAACATCATGTCCTACGGCGCTTTTGTCAAGCTCGAGACGGGCGTCGAGGGACTGGTGCACGTCAGCGAGATGAGCTGGACCAAGCGCATCAACCATCCCTCCGAGATGGTGAGCATCGGCGACGTCGTGGACGTGGTGGTCCTGGATATCAACAAGGACAAGCAGGAGATCTCGCTGGGCATGAAGCAGTGCGAGGTCAATCCGTGGGAACTGGTGAGCCAGAAGTACCCTCCCGGCACCGTGGTGAGCGGCAAGGTTCGCAACATGACCAACTACGGTGCCTTCATCGAGATCGAGGAAGGCATCGACGGCCTGCTCCACATCTCGGACATGTCCTGGACCAAGAAGATCGGCCACCCTTCCAAGATGCTGAAGAAGGGCGAGGATGTCCAGGCCATGGTCCTGAGCGTGGATCAGGAAAAGAAGCGGGTGGCGCTGGGCCTGAAGCAGCTCGAGGAGGATCCCTGGCACACCTCCATCACCGAGAAGTACTACAACGGTCTGGAGACCAAGGGCTCCGTCACCAAGCTCACCAACTTCGGCGTATTCGTGGAGCTGGAACCGGATCTGGAGGGACTCCTGCACGTGTCCGAGCTGGGGGACAAGAAGATCAAATCCCCCGATGAGGTGGTGAAGGTGGGCGACATCGTCCACGTCAAGGTCATCAAGCTGGACCCGGAAGAGCGGAAGATCGGCCTCTCCCTCATGCGGGAATATCCCATCGAGCACTCCGAGGATCAGGCACCACGAGAGGACGGCGGGGACATTATTACGGGTGGAGCAATCGAATTCGTCCAGGTGGATGCACCCCCCCAGCCCGTCGAGACCCAGGCGCCCCCGGCTCCGGTCGAGGTGATTCCCAATTTTCAGGGACCCGCAGCCGATGCGGAGGCCCCGCCCGTGCCCGTGGACGCCAAGCTGGGAAGGGTGGAATCCGCTACCGTTCCGGAAGCGCCGGCCGCGCCCGCAGCCGAGGAGACCCAAGGCGGGCAGGAATCCTCCGCCGCTCCACTCCCATCGGACAGCCAGGAACAGACAAGCGAGCCCGTCGAGATCGTGAGTTCCGAACCCGAGAGCCCCGTTCCTGAGAGTGCCGTTCCCGATAGTACCGTACCTGAGAGTACCGTTCCCGAAAGTGCCGTACCCGAGAAGCACAATAAATCCAGAAAAGGCCCACAGCCTGCATGACACCAGTCCGAATACGAGAACCTACCCCCG
>CAZAKZ010000120.1:0-17197 GCA_964485695.1 uncultured Planctomycetota bacterium
GATCACGAAATTAAGTATGGCATTCGTGCTCGCAATGGCATCGGGTTTCTTCCCGTAAGCACATAAAATAAAGATGGTTACGTGCATCCCGAGCTTCTGCATTTCGGGATCTGAAAATAGCAGTCATAGCTATTTTTGCTTTTCACGGAAAACGAAAATAGCCGCTTTGCTGTCTCCACTCATCGATGATAGACTGCTCTCCATGAAACCAAGGATATCCGGGTCCGGCCGGTTCGTGCGATGCACAGGCGGGTATGAGGCCTTCATCCCGGACCCGCTCCCACCGGAAATTCACATGACTCCGAAATTGCTGCGCATCCTGTCGGATGCAGACCGGAGCATTGGGCAGCTTGCAGGTGAGGGACGGAACTTGCCCAATCCCCACCTGCTCATGCGGCCGTTCATCCGGCAGGAGGCAGTGCTTTCGAGCCGGATCGAAGGAACCCAGGCCACCCTCGGAGAACTGCTGGCCTCTGACGCTGGTGCCGAGGTCGACCGAAGCCCCGACGATCTCCGTGAAGTGGCCAACTACGTTGCAGCCTTGGAGCAGGGTCTCGCCCGTGTGGACACACTCCCCCTCTCGCTCAGACTGGTCCGAGAGACCCATGAGACGTTGATGCAGGGTGTTCGTGGCGCATCGGCCACGTCGGGTGAGTTTCGTAGAACCCAGAACTGGATCGGACCGCCAGGCTGTACCTTGATGAATGCCTCGTTCATTCCGCCGCCCCCGGAAGAATTGATGACCTGCCTGAGTGGTTGGGAACATTTCCTGCACGATCGCTCACTTCCCCCGCTGATACAAGCCGCTCTGCTCCACTACCAGTTCGAGGCGATCCACCCGTTTCTCGACGGTAACGGCCGTGTAGGCCGTCTGCTGATTCCGCTGTTCCTCATCGAACGAAGGGTACTTACCGGCCCGCTCCTGTACCTCAGTGCATTCTTCGAGACGACTCGGGATGAATACTACAAGCGGCTACGTCGTGTGACGGACAGGGCGGACTGGAGTCCATGGCTAGAGTATTTTCTCAACGGTGTAGCCCGGATGTCGGAGGATGCTCTGAGTCGTGCCGAAAGGATCAATGTCCTGCTTGCAGGCTGGCGTAAAGCTGTGGCCGGAACCGCATCCAGAAATCCGTCCTCCCTGGTCGAACTGCTGGCAGAAAACCCCTTCTGGACCATCAACAGGGCTGCCGAGCGTCTGGAAATTGCGTATACCACTGCGCAGCGGGCCATGGAGAAGCTGGCGTCCCACAACATCATGACCCAGGTAGGAGAAGCCAGAAGAGACCGTGTCTTCTGCGCGAAAAAGATCATGGACATCCTGGAAGAGCCTCCCAGGTTGACCCCCGTGGATTTCCGTGGATAGCCAGACATCCTCACCCGGCGACCCACCGGCGGCCTGGCCCGGTTCCGGGCCCTGGAGCTGGCCGCAGTGATCAACCGCATGCGATGCCTGCGGGTGGTGCAGGACAGATCACACGGAGAGGCCAAAACCGCCTGATACGGCTCCGTCTCACGCTTCGGTAGTTTTTCGGCCCCCGTACATCCTGTATAATCCAGGATGTCCGCCACCGGGTCCTGCCGGACGGTGGTATGAACTTCATTGAGATAGGAGGTCAAACATGAGAGCGCTCTTTCTACTCACCCTCGCGTTCGGGCTCACGGTTGCCGGCACGGCCGGCGCGGACGAGCTCTACCTGCCGGACAACCAACCTGCATCCGGCGCCAGCAACGTGATTCCCATGGGGGGCGTCTGGCCCTCCTCGAACACCAATGGCGAGTACACCTACCAGTGGTTCATTCCCGCCTCGATCCTGGGCGGCAAGCCTTTCCGCCTCCGGGGTATTGCCAACGCGCCCGTCTACTCCGGCGTCCACACCGCGGCCCAGGCGGAGATCCTGGCCAGCCACAACAGCCTGAGCACCTACAGCACGATCTTCGCGCAGAACCTGCCCCAGCCCTCGACCCTCTATCCCCTCGGGCCGTGGACCTGGACCGTGACCAAGGACCAGTGGGCGCCTTTCCCGCTGCCCCCCACGGCCGCCTTCGACTACAACGGAACCGACAACCTCACCCTCCAGATCCGGTTCAACGGCTCCAAGTGCTCGCTCCAGAATTCCACCTACCTGGGTTGTCGCAACCTGAACAACCCCAACTCCGCATCGCGCATCTACCTCTACGGCGTCGGCGCCTTCACGGCCACCTCGGGCCGAAGCTCCACGACCTACAGCAACAAGCTGCGCCTCACCGTGGAATACGTGAGCATCACGGGCTCGGGTGCTCCGCGCCCGGGCGGCAAGATCGACCTCCTGCTCTCGGCGCCGGGCGACAACGGACTCCCCTACCAGGTCGGGAGCTCCCTGGGTGTCGGCCCGATCCTGCTGGGCAACCGTAAGCTGGACCTGAGCTCCGACGACCTTCTCCTCGTGACCGTGCACGGGTGGCTGCCGTCCATCTTCCAGAATTATACCGGCATCCTGGACAGCTCGGGCAAGGGCAAGGCGACCATCCTGATCCCCAACGACGCCAAGCTCATCGGCATCACCATTCACTCGGCGTTCGTCACCCTCAAGGCCGGGGAGCCGTTCAACATGAAATCGATCTCCCCCACGTACAGCTTCCCCATCACGAAGTGATCGCACCGGGGCCCCGCCGGGATCAATCGGATGTATCCCCTCCCGGCGGGGTGCCAGCGGTCGACCCTGTCTCGCTCCGGGACCTGTCCGGCCTCCTCAGACCCGCGATCCAGGTATCCAGTGCGCGGCGCTCCTCCGAGGTGAACTCGAAGCCGCCGAACCGGGCGGCGTAGATCCGCTCCATCACCGGTACCAGGTCCAGTTCAAGCGCCCCGGCCGCCCGCCGGGCCAGTTCCAGGGGCGTCTCGCCCCGGCCGGGCCGGATCCCTCGGTGGCCGAGGGCCCGGTAGAACTCCAGGATCGGATTGAACCGCGGGTCCTCCGGGATCTTCTCGGCGCCGGCCCCCGGCTTACTACCCCGGAAGATCCTCCGCCGCACCACGAATCCCAGCACCAGGACGGCCAGGGCGGCGAGAACGAACTTGAGGATCCCGGTGTCCTGGAGGGTCCGAAACACCTCGAGGAGGTGCTGGTAGAGACTCAGCTGTTCCTCGGCCGTGAAGGACACGGGCCCGAGGACCGGGGCCTTCCGCAACGAGGCCGGATCCAGCAGGGTGGCCAGGGGCGGAGCCAGACCCAGGTTGGCCACTCCCCCCTGCGGAGACGGATCCACCATGATCCAGCCGAGGCCGGCAAAGTGCACCTCCACCCAGGCATGGGCATCCCGGGCCTGGAACCGGAAGCCACCCGGCGCGGGCGTCTCCCTCCACTGTCCCCCCATGTATCCATTGATCACGCGGCAGGGGATCTCTGCATGGCGGCACAGAGCCGCCAGGCCGTCGGCAAACCGCTCGCAGTGGCCGGTCCTGGAAGACAGCAGGAAATCGGCGGTGGGATTGCTCCTGTCCCCCACCGGCGGTACGTCCAGGGTGTAGCTGAAGAAGCGGCTCCGGAGATGGCGCACCAGTGCGGTGAGGCGATCAGCATCGTCCACCGCCTCGGCCGTCAGGCGCCGGGCCCGGGCCTTGACCTCGTCGGATCGGAGGCGGTCCGGTATCCGGGTGAAGTGTTCCATTTCCGGATGCTCGGCCTCGAGTCCCGCTCTCTTCACTGCCCCGGAGACCTGCTCCCAGGCGTAGATCATCTCTCCCTCCACGGCGTAGGCCTCCCGGCGCCGCAGCCGCCTCGCGAACTGGAGCCACGCCTCCGGGTGGCCGCGAATGGGCCGGTTCTTCACCACGCGAACGGGTCTGCCCGGACTGACCAGAAACTCCCCTCCCATGCGGCTCAGGACCTTGACGTGGGCGCCGAAGCCGCACTTCTCCCGGGACGGCGCCCCCGGCAGCTCCACGATACCGTCCGGACCGGGCGCATGCTTCATGGGAAGGTAGGAAGCGCTCGATTTCCATTTGTGTTCCACGGACCCGTCGACCTCGGTCTTCACGTAGTCGTCCAGGACCACGCTTCGCAGATAGAGTCGCTCCGCATATCCGGGCGTCAGCTCCGCACCGAGGCTCTCGAGGCGGATCCGTACCTGAAAGACCGGGGTGGAGTCCCGTTTGATGGTGCCTCCGGTCAGGAGGTCCATCTCCTGGCTCGGGCCCGACTCCAGGTCTTCCCCCCTGCCCTCCGATCTCCTGGCCGCCGGCCCGGGCGCATTCCCTGCCTCGGACTTGCCCAGCACGTCCAGAACCTGGGTCAAAGTGGAGAGGCGGGGGACCAAATAGAACACGGCAGCGCCCAGGCCCAGCATCCCGGGCAGCAGCACCAGGGTGAGGCCGCCGAGGCGGAGCCAGTACCCTCGCGGCCGGGGGGGGCGGGCTCGGGCGGATTCGATCTCCCGGGCCGTGGCGTATTGCAGCAGGGTGTAGAGCAGGGCCAGGAAGAACAGGAGCGCCAGGATCCAGGAGACCGGCCGGGCCAGGGTCATGCCGTAGAGGAACTGGCTGATGGCCACCAGTCCCAGGAGTGCCAGCTCCTGGACCGTCCGCCTCGAGGTCCAGAGCGCCATCTGGGCCGGATAGAGGATGACCAGGCCGACGACGTGCAGACCCTCGATGGCCTGAGAAGCGGGGTAGACGGCCGGCATGGAGCTGTGAAAGATCTTGATCAGGACAAAGTAGCCGAACACCAGCACGACCTCGACCCCCAGGAACAGATGGCGCTTGAACGTACGATAGAACAGGCACCCCAGGAGGCAGGTCACCAGGGGCAATGCCACCCACACGGGCCCGCGCACCCGGGTCAGGGCCGCCAGACCCACCAGGGTCAGGAGAAAGACCCCCAACATCAGGTTGTGTCGCCACCATGCAGAGGGTCGTTCAGCTGCCTTCGTGTTCTTTCTCATGGCCGCACCTTTCTCGAGATCTTTCGAGGAAAGGAGGGATCGGCCACGTTGACGATGGAGTCGGCTTCGGCCCCAGGGGGGAAGACGCCGAGGGTTACGTGGATCCGTCTGGCCGTACGGCGGCGGCGCCGGTGAAGGCGCCTCTTCTTCCGCCCCGGCATGCCCGGGCCGAATCCGGCGAGGAGATCCATGGCCCGAAGATAGGTGTAGGGATGGGTGTCCACGAACACCACTCCGGGATGCCGCCCCCGCACCTCCAGCCTCATCCTCGCCTTTTCTCGCCGCGCCTGGTCCAGGAGTCCGGCCGTGAACTCCACGGCCCGCTCCACGTAGACCGGCAGCATCCGGGAGGGCTTCCCTGCTCCGTGGACCACCACGTCCAGCTCGCTCTCGGCCTGTTGCCGCATCTCCCGAACCACCAGCTTCCCCAGCCGCGCCGTGCTACGCCAGGAGATGTTCCGCATCCGATCCCCAGGCCGGTGGTCCCTGAGGCCGTAGAACTCGTCCTCCCCGACCTTGGGCATCTCGAAGCCGTCGCCCAGGGTCTTGGCCGGATCCGGCGCGAGGAGTCTATCCCGGAGGACCGCGGGAGCGGGATGGACGATGATTTCCCGGTTCAGGGGAATGATGGCGTTGCGCCGCACCAGACCGAAGGGGAAGAGGGTGGTGACCCGGATCCACTCCACCACGTAAACCCCCCGCCGGGGAATCATGTAGAGGCCGCTGATCCGTTGCCGGTCCCCCCGGGAAAGATACACGAGGACCAGGTGCTTGCCGCGCAGGAATCCGGGCGCCATGCGCACGCCGTACGCTCCCAGCATGCCGCCGGTCTTCCTCACGTCCACCGTCATCCGGAAGGGTCGGCCCGCCACCACGCGGAGAGGCAGGTTGCCCCGGGCCTCGAGCCCCCGAAACACGGCCCGGGAGAGCGGTACGGAAAGGATCAGGAGCGGTGCCATGACCGCGGTGACCACCATGAAGCCGTTTTGATCCAGGAGGAATCCGGCCGCAAAGAAGACAAGGGTGAAGACCGCGAGGATCTGCCCCAGGCGCGTCAGGTTCCATCGGTTTCCCGTCGCAGCCTGGAAGCCGCCCCGGGTCGAGCGGAGGCGTTCCCGCTGCCGGTCGATTTCACTTAGGAACCGGAACACCCTCCACCACCTCCTGGATGAGTTTCTCCGCGGCCAGGGAATCGAATCCCAGACCGTTCCGGAACACGACCCGGTGAGCGCAGACAGGCAGGGTCAGCGCCTTGACGTCGTCGGGAATCACATAGTCGCGCCCCTGGATCAGGGCCCGGGCCTGAGAGGCGGTGGCCAGCGCCAGGGCAGCGCGCGGGCTGAGCCCCACCTCGATCTCGTCGTGGTCGCGGGTGGCGGCGACAATATCCATGATGTAATCCTCGAGGGACGCGTCCACCCGCACGGCGCGCACGCGGTCCTGGAGCGCCAGGATCTCTTCCGTACCCAGCACGGCCTGCACCTTCGGGAGGGGATCCGAGATGCGCCGGCTCCGGAGTACTTCCCGCTCGCTTTCCCGGTCCGGATATCCGATGCGGATACGCATCAGAAACCGGTCCAGCTGGGATTCGGGCAGCGGGTAGGTGCCGAGGTATTCCAGTGGATTCTGGGTGGCCACCACCAGGAACGGGGTCGGCAGGGGTCGCGAGATGCCGTCCACCGAGACCTGGCCGTCGTTCATGGCCTCGAGCAGGCAGGACTGGGTCCGGGGCGTGGTGCGGTTGATCTCGTCGGCCAGCACCACGTTGGAGAAGATGGGACCGGGCTGGAACACGAAGGTGCTCCTGTCCGTCTGGTAGACGCTGACGCCGAGGACGTCCGAGGGCAGCAGGTCGGCGGTGAACTGGATCCGGCGGAACTCGCCGTTGATGCTGGCTGCCAGGGCTCGGGCCAGGGTGGTCTTGCCCACCCCCGGGATATCCTCCAGCAGCAGGTGGCCGCGGGAGACCAGAGCAATGAGGGCCAGCTCCACCACCTCCGGCTTCCCGAGCAGGACCCGGGTGATGTTGTCTTTCATCCTGGCCAGCGCCCGGCCGTCGGTGGAATGGGGCGGAGGGGTCAGGTCCGGCTGAGTACCTCGGTTCTCATCCAAAATCAGAGCACCTCCTGGACGCGGGGCCGGATCAGGCCGCCGGTTTGCTGGTCCAGGCAGCCTGTGGATAAACTCTCGCGGCCCCCAATCGGTCCTTTTCGGCCAGGTTCGTCCATGTCGGATTCATCGATACTTTCCTTTGTATCGACTCATCCGACGAGGACGAACCTGGCCGAAAAATCCTCGATTCTGGGCTCGCGCCAGTTTATCCACAGGCTGCTTGGCGGGGGATTCGAGGATCCATGGTACAAGGGTACCGAATATTTGGACACCCTTCCCGGGAAACCTGAATTATCTTTCCGATCCTGCACAGGCTGTTTCCCTGCACGGTTCCTGTTGCTACAGAGATGGATACCGGGCCATGAATACAAAGAAATCGGAACTACGAGCCCCGGAGGGCAAAGGTTTGGACCAATTGCCGGCCGAGGCGGTTGTGGGCCGAATTCTGGACAGCGAGGCCCGGGTCCGGACGGCGCTCCGCAGGGCAGCGCCCGCCCTGACCGCAGGTGCCAGGCGCATCGCCCGGACCTACCGGGCCGGAGGCCGCATCGTGTTCGTGGGCGCCGGTACCTCCGGCCGCCTCGGCGTTCTGGAGGCGGCCGAATGCCCCCCCACCTTCGGCACGGATCCGCACCGCATCGAGGGCGTCATGGCCGGAGGCCGGGCTGCGCTCACCCGGACCGCTGAAGGCCGGGAAGACTCGATCCGGGCCGGCTCCGCAGCCGTGGCTAGGCAAGGCCTGGGCCCGGGCGACCTGATGGTGGCGCTCAGTGCCTCGGGAACGACTCCCTACGTGCTGGGGGCCGCTCGGGCCGCCCGGAGACGCGGTGCAGACACCCTGGCCGTCACCTGCAATCCGGGAGCCCCACTCCTGGAGGCCGTGGACCTGGGCGTGGTTCTCGATGTGGGACCCGAGGTGGTGGCGGGATCCACGCGCCTGAAAGCGGGCAGCGCCACCAAGACCGCCCTGGGGGCCATGACCACCACGGCCATGACCTTGCTGGGTCGCGTCCACGACGGATACATGGTGAGCCTCACCCCCACCAGTAAAAAGCTCCGGTCCCGGGCCCGCGGCATCGTCTCGAACCTCGCCGGCGTGGACGAGGCAGTCGCGGCGCGGCTCCTTGAAAGAACAGGATACGACGTGCGCCTGGCCGTCCTGGTCGGCCGCTCAGGCGGCACCCTCCGGGAAGCCAGGCGCTGCCTCGAAAAATACGGCGGTCACCTTGGCCAGGCCCTCTCCTCCGGGTACCCTAGGGAATCGGGTCCGGGGAAATAACCCCGGATTGGATCAGAGAATCGAAGGAGTATCGATCCCGGTCATGCAAACTCCCTTCCATCGAACGTGCCTCCTCCTCGGCCTTGCCTCGATCCTGCTGATACCGTGGGGATGCGGTGAATCCCCACAGACTCCAGAGGAGCAGGATCCACCCACGGCCAAGAAGCCCCAGGCTGTCCGGCCCCGGCCTCCTCGGCCGAACCGACTCCCCGACCGGAGCCGGCCCGACGTGCCCGACACGGGGCCCTACCGCTTCTTCGACCCCGAACGAAGGCCCGTGGCCAAGCACGTGGCTTACCTCCTGCTCAAGGCAGCAGGTTTCCGGTCGGTACCCTATGCGGAGATCCGCCTCCACCTCAGGGTGGGGCTGAAGGGCGCCTCCCTCGGCCATCTCAAGGTGTATTTCGAATCCCTGGGGCTCCAGGCCGTGGGCATCGAGGAATCCCTGAAGAAGTTCCTGCTTCGCGACCGGCCCGGTGTCCTGGCCACGAAGTCACGGATCCAGGGCCGGGGCCCGGATGCCTGCAGGCTGATCCTCTACCGCGGTCTCACGCCCACCGGCGACCTCCTCATCACCGATCCGCTGGCGGGAGCCACCACCGTGGCCGAGGCGGACCTCGAGAAGCTCTATCTGGGGGGGGCGCTCTACCTGGACGGAAACGTGAAACGTCCCATCCTGAATGACCCGGACATTGCCATGGACGAGCTGGTCTTCAGCTACGGCCGGGTGGACGCAGGCACCCTGATCCGCCACACCTTTCGGATCTACAACCGCGGGGAGAAGCCCCTGGCCATCCACGGTATCCGGCCCTCGTGCGGCTGCCTGGCCACGGCGGTTCACGACCTGGGCGATAAGACAGTGAATCCGCCCAAGGGCACCTTCAAGCGAAACGCCAAGACCGGCAAGTGGGAGATCGACTTTGAAAAGATGAAGACCCGGGCCGAGGTCCCGCCCCGGGGCGAGAAGTACGTCACGGGCTTCTACGATTCCACCAACCGGCACGGGCGCCTTCCCGCCTCCATCACCCTCTTCTCCAGCGACCCGGATGAAAAAGAGATCACCCTTTTCGTGGAAGGCCACGTGGATCCCGTGGCCGAGTTCGATCCTCCCGTTCTTTACTGGCGCGCCATCCCTTCGGCTGAAGGGGCCGAGGCCCACATGTGGATGCGAAGCCTCAGGGGAAAGGCCTTCCACATCAAAGCCATCTTCGTCCACCACCCGGGCGTCACCGTCACCGAGGACCCGGATGCGCCGCGGGAGAAAAACGCTGTCAGACCCGCACCCGGCAGGCTAAAGCCCAGGGCCCATCCGGCATCCGAGGGATGGAGGGCCCTGAAGGTCAAGGTGAAGCCCGGTATCAAGCCCGGCACATTCCACGCTCCGGTCACCCTGGAAACCGATTTTTCCACGCGATTCCTGGCCTTCGGCGCCTGGGGCAAGATCACGGGAAACCTCGAGGTGGACCCCTCGGTGGCCGCCTTCGGCCGCATCCCCCTGGGCAGGCAGGGATTCTCCACCGTGCGGATTTCGACCCTGAGCCCGGTCCCCCTCAAGGTCCTCAAAGCCACCACGACCCTGTCCAGGATCATGGACGTGCGCGTGGACGAGGAAAGTCCGGGCGTCTTTCTGATCACGCTCGAGCTGAAGAAGGGGTGGCAAGCCCCCAGCCTTCGAGGCCAGATCATCCTCCAGACCAATGATCCCCTCGAGCCGTTGAAGACGGTGGACGTGAGCGGATTCGTCCAGCGGGGCGGGTAGTGCGGGCCCTCTACTTCAGGAACCGGGCGAAGAATCGAGCCGCTTCGCGGCGCTCCGCCTTCCGGGCCATTCTCTCCAGGACGGGCTCTGCCCGTTTCCTCAACCACACGTCCGTCGAGCCCGGAATCCGGTAGCACCAGCGCCGCATGGCCCGGACCTCCCCCGGATTAGCGAACCGGGGTTCTGTCCCGGGCATACGCCACCGGAGAAACGTGAGGGTACGAAGGGCCTCGAGGGCGAAGATCCGGGTGCGCGTATCCTGGGAGGAGAGCAGCCTCCGGAGGCGGGGCAGGAGCCCGACACGATACGAAGCTCCGACCACCCACCCGAACAGGGCCGCTGGATACCCCATGGCTTCCAGGTCTCCGGCCTCGGCACGGCGCAGGATCCGGTCCACGGTGCTCCGGTCCCGGAGCAGGACCAGACACCGGGCCGCCACCCTGACCTCCGGCCCCTGACCGTAGAAGAGAAGCTCACGATAGGGAGCCGGGGCGGGCCGGGCCTTTACCAGACCGTGGGCCCCAGCAAGATCCAGACCTTGAGCCCGCATAAAGGCCTGGAGGTTCCGTGCCCCAGGACCCAGGAAAGGTCTCGGAGCTGCAGGGAAGAGATCGGCTTTTTCGAGCGTGACCAGAGCCAGGAGCATCAGGCCGAGGCACGTCCCCATTCCATCTCCTTGCATAATCCCCGAGTGGGTCCGGGCTTTTCCAACACCATGAATACAACCCGTAAATTACCAAATATTCAGGAGATATGCAATACGGGGAGGGATGGCTTCACTATGGGGGGCGTTACTTTTTCCGGCCGGAGTCAGGTGGAAGAGGCACCACGGCCCGGGACACGGCCCGGGTAGCGCGTTTCAGAAAGAGAATGGCGAAACAGGTCCCCAGAACGTCCTCCGGCGAACAGGACGAGGTATCCTCCCATTTCCCTGATTTCTTCTTCTGTTCCTCCAGGAGGAACTCCGCTCCCTCCCGGTACCAGGGATGCGTGCCGAGGGTCTCCTTCCCCGAAAGGGAACCGACGCGCTCCAAGGCGTAGAGGTAGCAGTAGAGATAGTGGTGCGCCCTGGGATTGCGCTGGATCTCCCAGTTACGATCCAGCCAGAGGGTGGCATCCCGGATGGCGGCCCCGGTCCTGGGATCGGGATCCACGCCGAGACGCTTGCACGACAGGCGGCAGATGTGCAGGGACGCCAGGCCGGCCGCCGTGGTGCCGCCCGAGATGTGCACGGCGTCCCGGGTGCGGCCGTTGCCGTAGGGAAAGCCCCGGGCCAGGCCGCCCTCCCCGACGGTCAGGTCCGGCTTCTGCTCCTGGAGGTCGCAGAGGAAACGGCTCGCGTCCTGAAAGACCCGGGGGCCCACGGCGTACCCCGCCCGGGAGATCTTCATCAATCCCAGGAGAGAGAACACCGTGGCCGAGACGTCCCGGTCAAAGCTCAGGCCCGCGTTGACGATGTAGTAACGCCAGCCGCCCCCGGACTGGGCCCGCACCAGGAACCGCGCCAGGTGCACGGCCCACTTCCAGTCGTCCTTCGAATAGGCGCATCCCTCGGGCACCTTGGCCGCGTCGCGACCGGCCTGGGCCGGAGGCAGGGGATCCCGGGGATGGCCCGTGGCCCTCTCGCTGTACCGGGAATCGATGGCCATCAGGAGCACGGCCGTTTCATAAGTGGTGGCAGGCCGGGCGTGGCGCCTCCGCAGGCGGCGGTAGAGTGCTTTGAGGGCCGGGACCTTGGGTTTCTGTCCAGCCGTCACCAGGGTGTAGTAAGCCAGGGCCGTGAGGCCCGAGGGGAAGTTGTATTCGTGGAGGGCGCCTTCCCTCGGCAGCGGGCCATAGTCGGCCTTTCTCCCGCGCTTCTTCCGGAGCCATTTGGCGCCGCGCGCCACCGCCGCGTCGATCTTCTCCTGGAAGGTAGGTCCCTTGGCGATTTTCTTCTGCTTTTCCTGCTTATCCTGGGTTACGGCCGTGGAGGCGTTCCATCCGAGGCAGACCAGAAGGAGAAGAAGAGGCGTTCGTGTGAACATGGGTGCGTCGATCCGAGATGGTCAACTACGGGGTTCGGGAACTGACAGATTCTGGCAGATCTTGCGTGCAAGAAGATTCGATATCTCCGAATGCCGCAGTATCGCCTCCATCGCACCCGTTGCCGGATTGAACCACAGTGAGTGGGAGCGTCCTTCCCGTTTGAGTATGCAGCCGTATCGTCTGAGATGCCGGAGAAGGCGATTTCGCTTCACCTGAGTATCACCGTGTCCCGAATGGCGTCCGGTGGAACGCCTCGAAGGGCCTCCTCCCTTCGATCCTCCAGGATCAGGGTGATGGCTCCAGCCAGGCTTTCAAGGGCTTCCTCCTTGGATTTCCCCTGGCCGTTGGCACCGGGGATTTCAGGGCAATAGGCGATGAACCAATTCCCATCTCTTTCAACAATCGCAGTGAATTCATTATGCATATACGAGACTCCCGGAACTCCGATATCCAGACAGGTGCACTGGATCCAGTTTACCCTTCCGTCTCGCATCCGTCCAATGGAACTGAATCCTCAATCCAGCTTGAAGGGCGAGTCCCGGGTCTCCTCCTCTTCCCACCGGATCTCGTCCACCGGTTCCTTCTTGCCTTGCCCCGCAAAGAGCCGGTTGGGCAGGTTCACCACCAGGCCGTCCACGTCGCTCACCGCCTCGTACGCGTGGACCACTCCCGGCGGGATGAGGACCGTCCGCCTGGCCTCCTCGCCGGCGATCAGGACCCTCTTGTTGTTGTAGGTAGGACTGTCCTCCCGGTTGTCCCACAGGTAGACCTTGAAGGTGCCGGGCCCCACGAACGCGAACAGGTCGGTCTGCTCCCGGTGCTCGTGCGGTCCCCGGGCCACGCCTGGATGCGTCACGGAGACGTAGGACATGACCGGCATGGAGTCGGCATCGATTTCGTCTTGCCTGAAGATCTCGGTCAACCAGCCCCGATTGTCGTCAAACCGGACGAGATCCTTCACGACCACTCCGTCGATGGGCCCTTCCTGGAAGGTCCGCATGCGCGTCGTTCCTCTCCAGCCCGTCTCCTCGAGGACAGGCCAATCAATCGTTCATGGATTACCCACACCCCGGCATCAAAAAAAATATCGACCGGGACAGCGGGTTTGAACAAGAGGGTAGCGCGAAATCCGATGCGATCCGGCGGTCTTTCCGGATTTTCCCCCGGATCCCAAGTAGGCGTGCACTATAATGCCGCCCTGGACGGGGGCGCCCGGGAATTTAGATTCGGAGGAACTCACCGGAAAAGATTATCCGAAGTTCCTTCGAGGCACGGTGTTGCGCCGTGCACGAGGACCATAGCGATCCAATCCTATAAGGGAGGTGGGAGAAAGGACTTTCACCCCCCTCCCTGGCGGAAGTGCAAGGTAAGTTCCGGCGCCCCCCCCTTTCAGAGGGCGGTTCCTTGGGTCTGAAATCCCTGTTCGGCCGCTGGATTTCCAGCGCCGAGCACAAGCTGCTCGGAAGGCCGTCGCGCGCTGCTCCAAGGGCGCCGGGAGAGCCTCCGCCGTGGCAATATCCGGATCCCTTCACCGGGCACCTGGTCACGCCCCCTAACGACGTGAATCCGGCCCGCCTCGAGAGAGCGGGTCTGCCGGTCCTGGGAACTCTCCAGGATCTGGTCCGGGCCACGGGCCTCTCCTGGCAGAAGTTGCTCTGGCTGGCCGCACCCTCTGCAGCCTATGCCGGCGGCTCCCCCCACTACTTCTTCTTCACCCTGGCCAAGGCCGGGGGCGGAGACCGCCTGATCCTTGCCCCGAAGCCCGAACTGAAGTCCCTGCAGCGCTGGATTCACCACCACATCCTGGACCCGGTGCCGCTCCCGGACTGTGTCCACGGATTTCGCCGGGGCCGCTCCACGCGTACCAATGCCCGGCCCCACTGCGGCAAGGAGGTGGTGGCCCGGTTCGACCTGGAGGATTTCTTCCACTCCATCACCTATCGCCGCGTCCGCGGCCTGTTCCGGTCGCTGGGATTCTCCACGGAGATCTCGGTGCTCCTCGGTCTCCTCACCACCTTCAGGCCGAGTTCGTTCCCGTACGAATACATGCGGCACCTCCCCGGCCTGGTGTGGCTGCGGTCCATGGGATCGCACCACCGGACCTACCGGGGCTATCCCACCACCCCGCCCTTCCTCCCCCAGGGCGCCCCCACCAGTCCCCCCCTGGCCAACCTCATCGCCCGGAATCTGGACAGGCGTTTGAAAGGGCTGGCCGAAAAGTTCTCGGCCACCTACACCCGATATGCGGACGACTTCACGTTTTCCGGTGGCGCGGCCTTCCGCCGCGATCTCGGACGCTTTCTGCCGCTGGTGAAGCGCATCGTCTCGGGTGAGGGTTTCTATCTGGCGATGGGAAAGCAGCGCATCCGGCGCAAGGGAAGCCGACAGTCCGTCACCGGTCTGGTGGTCAACCGCCACCCCAACGTGCCACGGGAAGCGTACCGCCGGATCCGGGCCCTCCTGCACAAGGCCCGGACCCTGGGACCGGAGCGGATCCGTCTGGACGGGAAGCCGTTTCCGGAGCCTTTTGAGGTCCGGAACCACATGGAAGGCTGGGTGGCGTACATCCGCCACGTCAATCCTGCACGGGGACGCCGTCTGAAGCACCTGCTGGATCAGGTGCCCTGGCCCGAAGAGGGTGGAACACCTTGAACCCCGAATCTCGGATTGCCCGGAATACCATCGAGGCCGTCCAGGCCGCGGTGGGGGTCCGCATGGACCGGGCATCGATCCGGCCGGTTCAGGACGCCTACCAGCAGGCGCTCGTCTCCTTGTTCCAGGACCAGGATCCCGTCCTCGACGGGTTGGAACCCGACGCCCTCGGCGGGGTGTACGAGGCCCTTCTCCAGGTCCGCCCCGTCCAGATCGACGGGCGACTCGAGTTCGAAAAGGACCCGGCGAATCGACGCCGCACCGGGACATTCTTCACCCCCAGGGCCATTGCCGACCTGGCGATCGAGGAGGTCCTCACCCCGTCCCTGAAGCGGGGTGCAGATCCGAAAGACCTCCGCATCGTGGATCCCGCCGCCGGCGGCGGCGCCTTCCTCCTGGCCGCGGCGAGAAGACTCGGCGGCCGCCTGGCCGGTCTCGTGGGCGTGGACCGCGATCCCGGGGCCGTGGCCGTCTCCTACCTGGCACTCGTCCGCGCCTTTCCCCGGGGAGGGAAACCGGGCCTCCACGTCGGCGACGCCCTCCTCGACCCGCCGAAGGCTTTGTGGAAACCGGCCTCCTTTGACGCCGTCCTCGGGAATCCTCCGTTCCTGAACGTGAAGCGTGGAGCCCTCCGGCCGGATCACGATGCCCTCCGGGCACGGTTTCAAACGGCTCGGGGACAGTACGACGCCTGGGCCCTCTTCCTGGAACTGGCACTGGACCTGCTGAAGCCCGGCGGCCGGTATGCCCTTGTCCTGCCGCGGCCTTTCCTGGCCTCGGAGTCGTATGAGAGAATCCGCCGCACGATCCTGACCCGCGGCAGCCTGGAACGGGTGGTGGACCTGGGAACTCCGTTTCCCGGCGCCCACGTGGAGGCCATGGTGGTGGTCGGGATGGTCGGTATCACCGGGACCAGGCCACGGCCGCTCCGTTTTCTCGACCTGACCCGGAGTCCACCCGCTTCCCGGTCCGGGCCGGCCTCCACCGACTTTCTGGACCTTCCCCACGCTGCCATATCCATTGAATGCGGCCGGGAGGACATGGCATTCCTGAGAGCCATGGGAAGGGCTCCGCAGCGGCTGGGCACCGTGGTGCACATCGCCCGGGGCCTGGAATGCGGGAAGCGCCACCCCGCCGTCCTGGCCGCTCCCGGTCCGGGCCGAACGCCCTGTCTCCTCGGGGATCAGGTGGATGCTTTCTGCACGGCTCCGCCCGCGTACCTCGCTCTGGACCGACTACCGGAAAAAAAACGAAAATCCTCGAGACTGTTTCACCCGCGTCCCAAGCTCCTGATCCGGCGGGTGGCCCCCACCTTGAAGGTGGCGGTGGACGAGACCGGCGCCTTCACCCTCAACACCCTCTACGTTCTGCGGGCCCGGGAGCCGGACACGCCCGACGACTTTTACTACATCCTCTCCGCCCTCCTGAACAGCACTCTGGTCCGGCGTTACCATCGCCTCGCCTTTGCGGCGAGAGACCGGTTGTTCCCGTACATCCGCATCTCCCAGCTGGCCCGGCTCCCCCTGCCCTCCCTGACACGGCTCCGGGGTCGCGCCGGAGCCCGCCTGGCAGCACTCGCCAGGAAAGCCCATGCGGAGAAAGACTTCCAGGATCGAAGTGAACTGGACAACCTCGTACGTCGGATCTACTTCCAGACAACCTGTTGCAATCCGCGGCAGCTTGACGTTCAATCGTCGAAATGAAATTTCACGGAAAGAACACGAACAGATTCATTGGCGGAACATTCTGCCTGGTTCTGACGTTCTGCCTGGTTCTTGCACTGACACAAGGTTGCATGTCCTCGAAGCACACGGTGGGCGCAGGCGCCACCGGAGGCGAAGCGGTCGTGGTTCGCCAGTGGTATGCCCTCTGGGGACTCGTGCCCCTGGGGGGAACGCCCGACTCCCGAACCCTGGCCGGGAACCGCCTGAACTACACCGTCCACACGGGCTTCGACACGTGGGACACCTTCCTGAATCTGGTCTGCGGTTGGATCGGTTTCTATCGAAACCACGTGGAGGTGGAATTCTGATCCGCCTCCCCCAGGCCTGTTTTTGCCTTCCTGAAACGGACCCGGACGTTTTTTTCAAATTTTCTGTTGAAAAAGATATTTTCACCGGCAGAATTTCGCCAGTTGTGAGGGGCGATACAACCCCACCATCGCGATCCCGGGTGGGTTCGCATGCAATCACGTTTTTTGTGGGTCTAGCACCTGGAAGTCAATTACCTGGAAGCATGGACCTGTTCTCAGCACTTCGGGGGTGATGCGATTCACGCCGGGAACGGCGATATGGATCACACCATCGTTTCGGGAGTGCAGGAATCCTTTTGAAGGAGGTTTCGAATGTCCAGAATTCTCTTGGGTCTCGTACTGTTGAGCACTCTGACAGTAAATATTCAGTGATCAGGTATTCGATTTCCGCGTAAATGAAGTGCGCGGAGCA